>JAYUVP010000031.1:0-2393 GCA_043753995.1 Fibrobacterota bacterium | reverse complement strand
ATTAAATTACCTTTCTTCGGGATACCCGGCGATTTCGATCGACGACAAATGACGATTTCCACATTCCACGAGGCCCACGCATGAGCGCGTACGATTCCGGGGCGAAATCCTCAGCCGCAGCGGCCGGTTTGTACGGCGGCGGCTTCCCGGTATTCAGTCCTTCCGCCTGTTCGCGTTGCCACCATAAACCCTGTCAACGATTAAGGGCGCATCCCGGCGAGAACGCCGCGCTGGCCTCGCCGCGAGACATCCCCGCGGACTGCCCCCTTCAGGTTCCGCGCGGAACAGTCATCGACTCCTTGGTATCCAGCCTGCAACGCTATTCGGTTCCGGAAATACTGCGCATTACCGCGCGCGGCGGACCGATCCGCAATTCCGGCGGCATCGATGCCTCGACTTCTCCGGCCGCTTTGGTGCGTCGTTTATTCGGGCAGGGGGCGCTGGTCATCCTTTCGGCGGGGTACGGCACTCCGCAGTACGGGATGTTGTCGGCGTGGCAGGAAAAGAAAGGGGCGGCGCGGAAAAAGGCGGAAGAGGAAATGGCCGCAAAGGCCAAAGAGGCGGAACAGGAACAGGAAAAGGAAAAGCCGAAACCGGAGTTGATCAATCCCGTTTGGTTGGGCAAAGCCCCCAGGAAGGATTCCAAGGAACCGGATGAAGCCATCGATTCCGCCGCGATGGGAAGCCCGGTCTGGTGCAAGGTGGACGCGCAATCCTTGATGCCCTGTGACAGCATCACCTTCAGCATTTACAAGGCGGGAACGCAAGACAAGATCGAAACGCTGACCGGCCGGGTGGAATCGATTCGAGGCCAGGACGGCGCCGTGGTCCGCTTCCCGATTCCGGAAAACATCACGGCGAAAACCGGTCCCGATCCGAAAATCGAATTCTATGCCCGGCAATTCGCCCACAAGCTCGAGACCAAAAGCCCCATCCTCAAGATCGGGAAGCCGGATTGGATTTTGCATTTGGAATTGGATACGGAGAATCCCAAAGCCCAGGACGATGAGTTGATTTTGCTGGATGAAAATGACGGCGAAGTGATGCGCGTTAAGATCGCAGACATGAAAGAGGCGGCCCCCAACCACGTGGCCCTGGTCTTCACGGGCGTGGATTGGGACAAGCAGTACAGCCTTATCCGCGATCATGGCTCGGACGAGGATGGCGGCAAGGATCCGCTCTTCATTTTAATGACCCCCCGGGAGATCATGGAGAATCACAGTGAAGCTTGAAAAGGCGGCGAGAGGGGTTCGGTTCCGGACGGGCGCGTGGGTTGGATGCTTGGCGCTGGCGGGAAGTTTAATTCTGGGCGCATGCGATAAAAAACAGGAGGCAAGCGACGGGACGGAAAAAAGCGCATCCGCTGGAAACGAGGCGGGCTCAGGGGGATTAGGCGCGCATAAGGTGACAGCGACGAAGGAGGATTTGTTCCGCATTTTCGGATCGATTGACACTTTGGTCGGCGAGGGGGAAGACGCGCACCGTGAGCAAATTTTCACGACCTTTCTTTCGGATGGGTCGAATGTGAAGACGTTTCCGCATCCTCCCAATGAGCATGACGAAGTGCGCAGCGGAAACCGGGTGACGGAAAACAACCGCTATTGGATTTCCGGGGACGCGAAAAAGATCTATTTCGCTAAAATATTGCCCAACATCGTCATGCAAAGCCTGGATTCGCAGAATGTCTTCGAATGCACCGTGCCGGAGTACGCGTGCAAGTCCTTGCTTCCGAATTCCAACAACTATTTTTGGCGCTACGAGGGGGCGAAAGGACAGGAAGTCCTGTCGGGCCATAAAATCCTGCCTTGGCTTGGTGCCGAATACACCAGGTTGAACATGAAAAACGGCTTCCAATATACCTCACCAACTTTAGGTGACCAGGCAATGAATTATAGGCACAAAAGGTATTTCATCGACGACTTTAGTTTCGTCCGGGTCGTTGATTTGCAAAGCATGAAGGTATTTTCAATGGCTATCCTTTCCGGGTATATTCTGCCCATCAGCGGCTCGCAATGTTACGTCAATTATTACCCAAAGCCTGACGTTTGCATTCCTTCCTTGATCGATGTGGAAAAGAAGGATCTGGTTAAAACCTTTCCCCAATTCGACTCGACGCTTATTCCAAGAAGCTCGGTCGATGCCGCAGGGGATAAAATCCTGACCCCTGAACATTTGAATGATTCCGTCTATACATTGATTTTATACGACAACCGCTTCAATGTTTTGCACAAAGTCCGCATGCCGGATACCCAGACCAGGGGGCAAATCGACCCCAGCGGCAATTGGTTCGTGTATACGGACTCGGTGGCGTTGTGGCGCGTGAAATTGAGCGACGTTTTCGATGGCTCCCAAGAACATGATTCCGCCTGGCTGGCCAAGAACTCACAATGCAT
>JAYUVP010000030.1:0-2305 GCA_043753995.1 Fibrobacterota bacterium | reverse complement strand
GCCAGGGCCTGTTGCGCGCCATGCAGAAAAGCCAAGAGCTCGCTATCGGGCTTGAAGTCCGCGGGAAGGGCATCGGCATCGGCCCAGGTCCACACCGGCATAGCGGTCGTGACCTTGAATTCCGCCGCCAAATGCACGGGAAATTCCTGCGCGCTCCCATCCGTGGGTAGCGCCCAGGTCCGCTCGCCGAGCACGGTGGGTGTTTTCGACTCGGGTTCGTAACGGCAGACGCGCACGGTAAAATCCATCTTGGGGGGACGCTGGGTTTTCGCCGGGGGAACCCAAACCACCGCTTCCAGCGTATTGGTTCCCGTTGCGATCCAGGCATTGATGGGGAAGCGCTCATCCGCGGAAGGAAGGTTCCGATCCGTCGATTGCCCGATGCCGTTCACCATCACGGACCAGGCCGCGAAATGGGAAATGATTTCCAGCGTGTACCAGGGAAGAGTCATATTCAGCTCCTGTGGATTTTGCTCGAGGGGACGGTCTCATCGATCCGCCTTTCAGGCGGCGGCCTGTTGTTGAGAAAGAATTCCGCGCGATAGACTATAAAGGTAATGAACAAGCCAAATGCCCATCCCGGCCAGGTACGGGAAATAAAATCCTTAGGTTCGGGATATATTTTCATCGCACCCATGACAATAAAGCCCGCGAACGCTCCGAATACAACCAGAAATATGAGAAAAAAACCAAAGGTGCGCGGATTTATTCCATCACTAAAAGGCAAGTTGTAATAGTTCCATCCTGGTGCCCACTTCAGGATTTTAAAATCCATCTGCCCATGCGGAATCCCTTCCGGTATATCCGCCATAGCGCTCTTCACCGCCTCCCCGCTGATTCGCGATTCCTTGGGCTGGAGAAAGGTATAAGCCGTATTCGGCACAACCTGCCGAAGCCTATCCACCGCGGTAGCGAAATACTCTTCGTCCGAGCCGCCACCCCGGCGGCCAGGAAGGGAAACGTCCTCATTATAAAGGGCATAGGTCCGGGTGGTATATGTCTTGCCGCGAAAATGGTAGCGGGCGACGAGGAAAAATTTCAAATCCCGAATGCCTGCACCAGGTGACGGGCCGGGGCCAGTATGGGAATGCCGCACGGATCGGGAACTACCGACGATGTAAGCATCCTCAACTTGGGCCTTCACTTGGGTGCACAATAACGTGCCGGCGAACAGGAAATGCCGTATCAGGGGCGCAACCACGATAGTTAGCGTACTCACGCCAAGAACAAGCACGACCGCGCAGCAAAACCAGGCTAAAAATTTTTCGGTAAAGGTTTCCATACGCCCTCAGAACAATTCGATTTTGCGTGATTCATAAATAGTCTGAGGGTCAAGGAAGTGCCAGGAATTCTCGTGCGTGAATTTCCCATCCCATACATCCCAGGCAATTGTACCCGACAGCCCTCCAAACTCAACCATCACTTGACAAAGAGCTTTGAGTTCATCCCCGTTTCCGATTCCACCCGCCTGGAAAACGGCTTCGGGTTTGATTTCCGTGCCGGCCTTGGCAATTACCTTGAGGATTTTTTTCGCCCCGACCTCGACACTGAAATTGAGGCTTGCTCCGATGATCCCGCCGATTTCCCCTTTCAAGTTCAATTCCCGAAATGCCAAACGGCCCATCGAAAGGTTAAGGAATAACTTGCCTTCCAATTCGAAATACGCCTTAATCTCCGCGAGATGCTCCCTAAGTTTTTGCGGAATGATCTCCTGCAACTTCAAGATGGGAACCGGAAATTGAACGGCCATTCCGATCAAGGGATCGAAACCGGCCCCCAGGTCCACTTGCATGTAAACGGCGTTTGATTCCTTGTCCTCCTGGAACCCCACTGTCAGATGCCAGTTGCCCTCCGGCAGCTTGACTTCAACTTGCGCCGGCAAAAGCGGGATCTTGTGGAGCCCGTGCTTGATCATCTCAGCCATTTTGAATAAAGAAGCGAATAGGCGCTGTTTCGCCTCTCCATTTTCTCCCTCTTCGTGCTTTTCCCCGAACCGCCCCTTAATGGTTGCGCTGTGATCGGGATAGACCGCGATCTTCGCCCTGGAAGTCCGGCCATCCGGATCCGCGGCTTCGATTTCGATTATCTTCGGAGGGGATCTCACGCCCCAGATACCATTCACGGGCAACAGATCGATAATGGAATTCAGCCCATAGCCGGGCACCTTGTACGAATATTCCTCTCCCTGATGAGTGAAGCCCTTCCAGCCTTTGCCGGTCCAACTGATCCAGGCGGGATTCCGTTCTGTCCTGGCTTTGAGTTTGACAGTATCGGAGCCGGTGGCGCTTGGTACGATGCTTAAAAC
>JAYUVP010000029.1:0-14404 GCA_043753995.1 Fibrobacterota bacterium | reverse complement strand
GTTTCATGGTCACCTTGTCCAATCCCGGCATTTCGATCGGCGCAGGCAGCTATATCGGGCCTTTCGTCAATCTCGGCCTTTGCTCTATCGGCAAAGACTGCCTCATCGGTACGGGGGTGCATATCCTCTCGGGCTTCAACCAACATCGATTCGATTCCCTCGACATTCCCATTCGCGACCAGGGCGGAGAATACCTCGAAGTGCGCATCGGCGACGACTGCTGGATAGGCAATCAAGCCGTTGTCGGGAACCACATTGGCGATCATGGCGTGATTGGCGCCGCCTCTACCGTCGTGCAGGAAATCCCCGCTTATGCCATCGCCGTGGGACAGCCTGCGCGCGTCTTACGTGATCGCCGTCATCCTTCCGCCTAAAACACAGAAAATCTGCCGCTCATGAGTCCTTGGCAAACCGTTGGTCACCTCTCCTTGCAAACCCTGCGTGCCTTGCCCTGGAGCGGCATGCATCCCTTTCGCTGTGGCCTACCCTTGCCGCGCGGCCAGGTTTTCGGATCGCCGCTTTGGAAAATCCGCGCTGCCGACGGCAGTGAAAGCGTCGTGGCGGCCAAGCCCTTGCGCCTTTGGCCCGATCAAAGTTGGCAATGGGCGCAAATCGATGGCATCGCCGCAGCAGAATGGGGGCGAGCCCTAGTCGCCGTGCAAATGCATCCGGCGGAGCCAAGCGTCACAGCTAGGCCCGCTACGGCTTGGTTGAATCAAGCCGAAAAAAAAGGCGGCGTAACCTTTGGCCAGCAAAAAATCGCATGGGATTGGCGTCGAGGCCTATGCCTGCAAAAGGAAGGCGAGGCGCAAAATCAACCCTGGCTTTTCATTCGCTTCAACCTAGGCGTCGAAAGCGCCTTTCTTCCCCATGCCGTGCGCTTAGAGGCGAATGCACAGCGCGCCGACTTGATTTGGGAAGGTTGCTTCGCCGCCGATGCCCAAGGCGGCCATTCCCGCTTACGGGGTACCGTGCAGGCTACCTCCTTTCCCGAAACGCCGCTGCTACGCATCGAAGTGAATTTGTGGAATCCCTCGGCGGCCAAACACCCTGGCGGCCTCTGGGATTTGGGCGATGCAGGATCCCTGCATCTTCATGCCCTGGGCTTTCGCTGGCCACGCAACGGACAAGCTTGGTTACAAGCCGAACCCGGCCATGACTGGCACAAATTGGGAGAGCAAGCCTCCTTGCTGCAGGGCTCCTCCGGGCTGGAATCCGTGCTCCCCTTGTCGGCTTTAGCCCATCGCGGGGCCGACTCAAACAGCACGGTGCGTTTCGAGGGTTATAAGCTGGAAAAAGGCATGAAGCAAAACACCCTGGATGGTCGCAGGGCCAATCCCGTGATGCGCTGGGAAGACGGCGGGAAATGGGAAATACAGCCGGAAGATTTTTGGGAGCGTTTTCCTTCGTCCCTCGAAGTGCAGCAAAATGAAATCCGTTATGAGCCCTGGCCTTTGCAAGATGCCCAACGCTATGAATTGCAAGGCGGTGAGCGCACCCGCGCCGTGTTTTGGATAGCGGCCCAGGACTCCGTTGCGGAGTGGGATAAAATGCCGGAATTGCTTTCCGGCGCGCGAGCGGGAGTTTATGCCCTGCCCGATGGCCCCACGGTCGCCGCTAGCCGAGCCTTGCCTTTTTTCTCTTTGCAAGCTGCCGAAACCTTGCCTCCCGCCTTGGGCGGAGCGGTGCTGGAGGGCAAAAGCGCTTTGCAAGCGCGGCGCGAAAGCTGGGATGAATACGGTTGGCGCAATTTCGGCGAGGTGGCCGCCGATCACGAAGCCGAGCATTATCAGGGCCAATGGCCCATGGTTTCCCATTACAATAATCAATACGACATGATGTATGGGCTGCTCGCTGGGGGTTTGTCCAGGGGAGACGCCGGACTCGACGAATTGGGCCTGCGGTTGGCCGAACATGTGCGTCATCATGACCTTTATCACACTCAGCAAGACAAAGCGGCCTACAATGGCGGCTATTTCTGGCATACCGCGCATTATGCCCATGCTGGCCTAGCGACGCATCGCACTTATTCGCGCCTGGCTTTCGAAGGCAAACCCCTGCCGGCCGGCTTCGGTGGCGGTCCCGCGAATGAGCACAATTATTCTTCGGGGCTTTTGCTGCATTATTGGCTGACCGGCGACACGGCCTCTCGCGATGCCGTTTTGCAATTGGCGCGCTGGGTGACGGCCATGCAAGACGGGCGCCGCACGCCTTTGAAATGGCTAGCAGGAGGTCCCACGGGCCTCGCCACGGGCACGCGCGATCTCGATTGGCAAGGCCCCGGACGCGGTTCCGGCTATAGCCTCAATACCTTGCTCGATGCCTATTTGGCCGATGGCGACGAGACCTGGCTGGCCAAGGCCGAACGCGTGCAAGAAGTCGTTTCATCTCCCGAGGACGATGTCGAAAACATGGGCTTGCTTCACCGGGAAAATCGCTGGTCCTATGTGGTGTATTTGCAAATGGTGGGTCGCTATCTCGAAGTCCTGCACCAAGGTGGCCGCATCACCCCGGCTTGGGAGCGCGCCAGGGCCGTGCTATTGCGCTATGCCCGCTGGATGGCGAAAAACGAATATCCCTACCTGAGTAAGCCCGAAGAATTGGAATTTCCCACCTCAACCTGGGCCGCCCAGGATTTACGCAAGGCCGCCGTTTTCGCCCTCGCCGCGCGCTTTGCCCCAGCTGACGAGGCGGCGGGCTTTTCCCAGGCCGCCAAGCGCTTCCTGGACGCCGCCAGCCAAGACTTGCTGAAGGCGAAAGATCGCTTTTGCACCCGTAACCTGGCGATTACCTTGCATTGCTTTGCCGTGCTGCAAGCCTGGACCGGCGAAGGTCCCAAATGGAATCTCGGCCTCAGCGAGCCGCAAGGGCCCTACCGCCCACGTCTTGTCGTGACTCCGCAGAAAACCGTGGTTCTGGCACGCATCAAGGGGACGATTCGGAGTGCGGGACTGAAGCTGCCGCTTTATCTCTGGCAGGCGTGGCGTGAACGCCGCGACCCTTGGGCTTAGGCCTCAGGGGTCTTTAATCCTGTTTTTGTGTAGCGCGACGCTTCGCGCCTAAAATCATGGCTTCAAGCTTCGCGGCGCTGGCTTCCCAGGTGGCTTCCTGGCGCAAAATGGCCTGGGCCTTTTCGGCCTTGGCCTGGCGTGTTTCGGCGGCCTCGGCGAGGGCGGTTTCCACGCCAGCATAAAAGCCCTGGGCCGTGCGATCCGCAACATAAAGGCATTCGCGCAAATGGCTGCCCAGGCTCTCCGCCACGGGCTTGGAGACGATGACCGGCACCGCGGCAGCCAGCGCTTCAAGCACCTTATTCTGTATGCCACGCGCCACGGCCAGTGGAATGACAACCAGAGTCGCCGTGGCCAAATAATCACGCACATCGTCCACATAGCCAGTCACCGTCACGCCGGGCAAGGCCGCCAGGGCTTTCACTTCGGGCGAAGGACGAGCACCCACCACTTGGAATTCAGCTTCAGGCCATCGCTGGCGCAATCGAGGGAAAACCTCGCGAGCGAAAAAAATCGCGGCCTCGACATTGGGCTCATAGTCCATGACGCCCACGAGCGCGAATTTAAGGCCTTCCGGCGCCCGCTTCACGGTCCCGAATTTCTCATGGTCGACGCCATTGGGAACCACTTCAGGGCGAGCCTCGGGCATGACCGTGCGAAAAAGGGCGGCTTCCCCTTCGGTGACAAAGCAGCAAGCCGAAAAGCGCTTGGCCACCGATCGCTCATAGCGGGCTAAGGTTTTGGCCTCGCGGCGATAAATCCAGGAGCGGGGAAAGGGAACCGTGGCCGCCAAATCAGCCCACTTACGCGAATCGACATCGCAAAAATTCATGATGCGAATGCGGTCGGAAAAGCCATCGACATAGGGCGCCATGGACGAAGAGAAAATCACCACGGCATCGATTTCACCCGATCGCATCATGCGATGGATTTCGCCTCCCAGTCGGCCATTGCGAAAATATCCGATGCTCAGGGAAAGGCCGCGAAGCAAGGCGCCCACCATGCCCAAGAGGGAGGACAAGCGGCTTTGGGTAGCCACGGTTACTGAGGCCGTCATGGCTTGCAGGGCCTTGACCGAATCCGCTTCGTCCGGGCCAGAAATCAGGGAGGCCACATGCACGCGATGCCGCAAACCGAGCTGTCGAATATGATGATAAACTGGAATCCGGTCGCCGCGATCGGGAGGATAGGGCAACCGTTGGGACAAATAAAGAATGTTCAAACCGAAAAGTCCTTGGAGGGTCGGCAATGCACGCCATGCCACCATAAAGAGAATTGCAAAAGCGTCCAAAGCGGCATGGTATGGCGGGTGACTCCAGATTGAAATTCATTCCAAAGCTTTTGTACCGCCGAAAGGGTGAACCCTAAAGCCTCCAAGGGCTCAGGCTTCAGCAAAACCGCTTCAGCCCCCTGGCGCCATGCGCCTCGCAAATAAGTGTCTATGGGTATGGAAAAGCCGGTTTTCGGCTGCTTGAATAATTCCGGCCAAACCCGGTTCGCCGCTAATTTGCGCAGCAGCCATTTGCATTCCCCTGCACGGATTTTGGCTTCCAGGGGCAGGGAAAAAGCGAATTCCACCAAGTCTTGGTCGAGCAAAGGGGCGCGCAATTCCAAGCCCGCGGCCATGCTCATGCGGTCCGCCTTGACCAGGACGTTTTCGCACATGTAGAGGCGAGTGTCTATCCACAGCTTCTGATTCATTTCGTCCAAGCCGCCGGCGGCGGCCTCGGCGGCGAGAATTTCCATGCGGGAAAGGGCCGCCAACATGCCGCTTTGCAAGCGGGGATTGGACTGATTTTCGGGCCAGCGCGGCATTTGATCAAGCAAAAAAGCTTGCAGCGGGGAAACCGCCAGGTTACGCCAAACGGTTTGCAAGCGCAGCGAGCGCGGAACGCCTTCCCCCGTGGGCCAAAGGTGGGACAAGGGCCTGGCGACAGCCCGCAAAAGACTTTCGGGAGCTTTTCCGCGCAAGCTCTGCTCGCGCAGATGCGGTAAATAACGGAAAGAATATCCGCCGAAGGGCTCGTCTCCGCCGTCGCCGGTCAAGGCCACGGTGACATGACGCTTGGCCTCGCGGCAAATGAGATAGGTCGGCAATATGGAGGGATCGGCCAGCGGCTCGCCGAGATTCCCGGCGAGTTGCTTGAGCTCGTCAAAGGCCGTGGAGGGCAAATCGATGGCACGGTGATCGGTGCCATAATGCGCCGCAGCCGAAGCGGCGATGGCGCGCTCGTCTTGTATGCCAGGCAAGGCGCTACGAGAATCAAAACCGGCGGTAAAGGTTCGCACCTGGCTGCTCGAAGTGCGCGCCATTTCGGCCACCACCAAATTGCTGTCTATGCCGCCGGAGAGCATGGCCCCGAGAGGAACCTCGCTCATGAGGCGCCGCGACACCGCGCCGAGCAAGTGCTGCTCCAAGGTGTCCACCCAGGCTTCGGGGCGGGGCGCCGACTTGCGATTCGCCAAAGGCTGCCAATATTTCCAGCGGCGAAAACCTTCGGGCGTGAGCGACAGGGCTTCGCCGGCTTCCAGCTTGGAGATGCCGCGATATAAGGTCAAAGGCGCTGGCACATAGCCGAGGGCCAAATAAAGATTCAAGGCCTCGTCATCGATATCGCGGGCCAAAGTTTCATCACAGAGCAAGGCCTGGAATTCACTGGCGAAAATCAACCGATCGCCTACTCGGCGAAAATAAAAGGGCTTTTTGCCGATGGGATCCCGCGCCGACAAGGAATGTCGGGTTTGTAGGTCTTGCACGACGAAAGCGAACATGCCGCGCAGCTTATTAGGCAAGGCTTCGCCCCAGGCGGCATAGCCGTGCAGCAAAACTTCAGTATCGCTTTTGGTCCGGAATTGCGCGCCACGGGATTCTAGCTCGCGCCGTAAATCCAAGTAGTTGTAAATCTCGCCATTGAATACCACGGCATAGCGACCGTCCGCGCTGATCATGGGTTGTTGCCCCGAAGCCAAGTCGATAATACTGAGGCGCCTATGCCCGAAAGCCAAGCCCGGCGCATCGAAAAAGCCTTCTGCGTCCGGGCCGCGATGGGCAATGGCGCGCGTCATGGCGCGGCAAAGCTTGCGATCGCTTTCGGAAATTCCACCGCCCGCGGCGATAATGCCTGCTAAACCGCACATTTCAAACTCCTCCGCGCAAGGGATGCGATGCCGGCACCACGGTATTATCCGCGTGGTCGAGCAGGAAATGGCAAAAAGTTTCAGCCTTCGCGTCCCAAGTTTCACGGGATAAGAAAGCCTGACGTTTCGCCCAATCGGGACGCGGGGACGCCAGGGCCTTCAATACCGCGCTCACGAAATCCTCGCTTTGGGCCACCACGGTATCTCCTCCCAAGCGAAGAATTTCCGGCAGGGGAGTCGCGATGACCGGCAAACCCGTGGCGAGATATTCCTTGAGTTTGAGCGGATTGATATTGTGGGTCGAGGCATCGATGCGATAAGGCAGAATCAAAGCCGCCATGCCAGCGACGAAAGCCGGCAAATCGGCATAAGGCTTTGCGCCGAGGAAATGCAGGTTGGCGACGCCTTGAAACTCGTTCAGGCTGCGATCCACCGGGCCGAGCACAACAACACTGCCAGGCGCCACGGCCAGGGCCACGCGTTTGAGTAAGTCGCCGTCGATTCGCGGATCAAAGGATCCGAAAAGCCCAACCACGGGACTGGGTAAGGCTTTGATTTCAGGCGCGGGGACGGCTTCCCGGGCTTTAGCGAAATGGTTGATGTCAACACCATGGGTCAAAAGGTTGGACGTAGTCACGGCCTTGCCGCGGCTTTCTTGCAGAGCCGAAGACGTGGCGATTAAAACATCGCAATGCGCCAAGGTCCGGGCCTCAAGCCTTTTCATGACCTCCCCCGAGACGCCGGGCCAAGTGGTGAAATCATCGACGCAGTAATACACTCGCTTATACCAGTAATCTTGGCGGAAAAGTTCGGGGATAATGGGCAGGGTACTGACCAGGAGTGGCTTTTTCCCTGGTGATTGAATCACACGTCGGCGCACAGCGCGCGCGATGAGGGCATGATTGAGGTTTTCCACCCAGGAAAATTGATACCAGGGTAACATGAAGGGCCGCAATACTTCGGGATCGGCCTTGGTCTTTTCGGGCTCATCCTTCACGGCTGCGGGTTTTCTTTTGCCGAGACCGAGCCAACCGCCCAGGATTTCCCAAGCGCGCTTGATGTCGTAAAGGCTTAACTTCGGCGTTCTCAAACCGACGGTATTCACCCAAACCACTTCGGAATAGGGGCAAATACGACGGAAAAGATGTTGACAGCTAGATGGATGCCGGCCCCAATCATCCGAGAAAACAATGAACAGGCATTGACCAAGCCCGGCATGAGGGGAAGGCATAAGCTAAAATATAGCGCCGAACCCTTATCCCCATCGGCGACCGACCTAAACATGACCTCACGGCTGCGCGTTCTTTCCATCTCCACCATGTTCCCCAATCCTCGCATGCCGGTGCATGCACAATTCGTCAAGCAAAGGCTGGACGCACTTGCAAAGCGAGTGGACTTGACCGTGGTCTCGCCCGTGCCCTGGTTTCCTGGCGAAAATTTCATTGGCCGATATCGCAATCGACATGCGATTCCGCTCACAACGGAAAGCAATGCCTATCCCACCTTCTTCCCAAAATTCTTTTCGATGCCCTTCGTCGCCAAACCGTTGGAAGGATGGACCTTGGCATTCCGAGTCTATCGCTGGCTACGCGCCGTAAACAAAATGAAGTCCTTCGACTTGATCGACTGTCATCTCGCCTTTCCCGAAGGGTTTTCCGGTGCCCTCTTGAAGCGGTGGCTGGGATTGCCGCTATGCGTCACTTTGCGAGGCCATGACATCAATGACTTGCCACAGTATCCTGTCCGAAGGCGGCAAATCGTTTATGCCCTGCAAAACGCCGACCGCTATTTCGGCGTGGCTCAAGCCTTGGTAGATGGCGCTGTCAAACTGGGGGCTCCCGCGTCTACCGGCTTTCGTTCGGCCAATGGCGTCGACGCCAGCCGGTTTTTCCCTCTGCCCAAACCCGAAGCCCGGCAAGCCTTGGGGCTACCTGCCACCGGCAAGATTTTGCTTTCCGTCAGCCACTTAGTGGCCCGCAAAGGGGTGGACATCCTCATCCAAGCCTTGGCCGAATTGCATCAAAAGGGCTATCGCGACACGACCTTGGTTATTGTCGGCAAAGGCGGCGAGGAAGGCAATGTCGAGCCGCAATTGCGCGCCCAAGCGGCCTCCTTGGGTATCACCGATTCCGTGCGCTTTGTGGGGGCCGTACTCAACCAGGAACTCTACCGATATTATTCTGCAGCCGACCTCTTCTGCCTGGCCAGCGAAAAGGAAGGCTGGCCCAATGTCGTCCTTGAAGCCCTCGCCTGCGGCACGCCCGTCTTGGCCACCCGCACTTGGGGCGTACCTGAAATCCTTTGCCGACCCGACTTAGGCCTCATGGCTGACGAGCGGAATGCAGCGACCTTTTCCCGATGGATGCAGCAGGCTTTCGCCACGCCTTGGGTCGCCCAAGACCTGGTGGCCTATGCCGCCAAGCATACCTGGGATGCGGTCGCCGAAGGTCTGGAAGGACACTTTCGTGAAATCTTGGCGCAAAGAGGGACGCCCAGTTCGCCTTCCCTTTGAAGATGTTTACAGGATTTCAACCCTGCCAGGAGTTACCATAACCCTTGTTTGAAAATCCAAATGTCGCAGCAAGGAACTATTTTGGTGCATTCTCAAGTCGTGGAATTCGTAATCAAGGGAGAAGGTCATGTCGGCAAATGAAGTGGAAGTTAGAGGCAAAATCCGGGGATTCCTGGTTCAAAATTTTCTCCTTGGCGGATCAGGCGCCAATGTGAAGGACAGCGACTCCTTTCTCGACTCCGGCATGGTCGACTCCACCGGCGTGCTCGAATTCGTGAACTTCTTGCAAGAGACTTGGAATATCGAAGTCGAAGATCAAGAATTGCTTCCCGCGAACTTCGACTCGGTCGATAACCTGACCGCCTTTGTGGTCAAGAAACTGAACGGCTAGGATTACCATGTCAACCAATGCCTTCTCCGCCAAAGTTCTTGATATCGATTGCGCTAAAGAAGTCGCGAAAATCGCGGCTGTCATGCAAGAAAATTTGATCCGCTTCAAGCGTCGCGGCTATATCGTCGCCCTTTCCGGCGGTATTGATAGCTCCGTGACCTGCGCTCTGGCCGTTCATGCCGTCGGTAAAGATCGAGTCTTTGGCCTGCATATGCCCGAACGAGATTCCGGGTCGGAAACCCTCTCGCTAAGCCAGAGCATTTCCAATCACTTCGGCATCGATTCCAAGGCGGAAATCCTTACACCCATGCTTGACGCCGTCGGCTGCTATAGCCGCCTGGATGATTCCGTGCGAAAGGCCATTCCTGAATACGGCGCGGGCTGGAAAATGAAGATCGTGCTCCCCAATTTCTTGGAAACCAAGGGCATCAATTTTTATTCCATAATCGCGCAGACCCCGAGCGGCGAAACCATTAAAAAGCGCTTGCCTCTAGATGCTTATCTCGGCATTGTGGCCGCCACCAATTTCAAACAGCGCATTCGCAAAATGATGGAATACTATCACGCGGATCGCTTGAATTTTGCCGTGACGGGAACGCCCAATCGCCTCGAATACGATCAAGGTTTTTTCGTCAAGCTCGGCGATGGCGCGGCTGATTTGAAACCCATTGCCCATTTGTACAAGACCCAGGTTTATCAACTAGCCGAATTCCTCGGCGTGCCTGAAAAAATTCGCCGCCGCCCTCCGACTACGGACACCTATTCCCTTCCTCAAGGCCAAGACGAGTTTTATTTCTCGTTGCCTTATGACAAAATGGATTTGTGCCTTTATGCCAAGAATCATGGCATAGCGCCAGAAGTCGTGGCCCAAACCCTTGGCGTGCCGGTAGACCCCATTAAACTCGTCTTCAAGGACATAGACACCAAGCGCGCCACCACACGCTACTTGCACTTGGGACCTCAGTTGATCGAAGCCATACCTGAAATCCTGCACTAAGTCTCAGACCTGCTAACCGATCATGTGCGGCATCGCAGGTTTTTTTCATCCCCAGGGCAAAACAGCGCCGCTCGAAGTCTTGCAAAGCATGACTCGGGCGCTCGCTTATCGCGGGCCTGACGGCGAAGGTTATCATCATCAAAGCGGCCTGGGCTTTGGCCATAGGCGACTATCTATTATCGATTTGAGCGGCGGCACCCAGCCCATGTTCAATGCCGATCGGTCGGTGGTGACGATTTTCAATGGCGAAATCTTCAATTACATCGAATTGCGGCAAGAGCTCGAAGGGTTGGGCTATCGCTTCGCATCGCATAGCGATACCGAAACCATATTGCATGGCTATGCGGCTTGGGGTTTGGATGTATTCACCCACCTGAACGGCCAATTCGCCATCGCCATTTGGGATGACAAAACCAAACGCTTGATTCTAGGCCGCGATCGCGTGGGCATACGCCCGCTTTTCCATGCCCAAGCACCGGACGGAGCCTTGCTCTTCGCCTCGGAAATGAAGGCTTTATTCCCCTATCCGGGAATGAAGGCTGCCATCGATCCCCATGGCATTAGCCAGGTATTCACCTTCTGGGCCAATGTGCCTCCCGACACCGTATTTCAAGGCGTCAAGGAATTGCCTCCCGGACACATGCTCGTCTTGGGTCCGGAGGGTCGCAAAGAATATCCCTATTGGAAACACCGTTTTCCCCGTGCGGGAGAATATGCCGACCGTCCTGCCGAGGCCTGGGCTTCCGACGTCCGTGATTTGATGCACGATGCCACCACCTTGCAATTACGCGCTGACGTACCGGTGGCGGCTTATTTGAGCGGCGGTCTCGACTCGTCCATCATTTCTGCCTTGGTGAAGAAATTCCACAATCACGACCTCATCACTTTTTCGGTCGCTTTCAAAGATCCGAATTTCGACGAGCGCGGTTATCAGCAGCAAATGGTCGACTTCTTGGGTACCGATCATCGCAGCATCGAGGTCGACTACAATGATATCGGCGCAGCCTTCAGCGATGTGATTCGCCTCTCGGAAAAGCCGATGATACGCACCGCCCCGGCGCCTCTGCTCAGCCTCGCCAAGCTCGTGCGCGAAACGGGCATCAAGGTGGTGCTCACGGGCGAAGGTTCCGACGAGATTTTTGGCGGCTACAGCATTTTCCGCGAAGACAAGGTGCGACGCTTCTGGGCACGCCAGCCCGAATCAAAATGGCGTCCGCTCTTGCTCGGCTCCTTGCATCCCGAAGCCCATCGCGGCGGCATGGCCTCGGCCTTTTGGACGGCTTTTTTCAAAAAGGATTTGAGCGACACCGGCAATCCTTATTACTCGCATTCCATTCGTTGGGCCAATACCGCGCAATTGAAGTCGCTATTCACCGCCGATTTCCGCGCCAGCATGGGCTCGGAAGAATCGCTTTATGGCGACTTGGAAAAATATCTCGACCCCGAAATGAAAAGCTGGCATCCGCTATGCCGCGCGCAATATTTGGAAATGTCCCTCTTCATGTCGGGCTATTTGCTTTCGTCTCAAGGCGATCGCATGATGATGGGCAATTCGGTTGAAGGGCGCGTGCCCTTCTTGGATCATCGCCTCATCGAATTCGCGGCCACCATACCGCCCAAACACAAGATCCGCATTCTCGACGAGAAAAACATTTTGAAGCGGGCCTACCAAGACATGCTCCCGCCCGAAATCGTGAATCGGCCCAAGCAACCTTATCGCGCGCCCATTAGCCAATGTTTCTTATCGGGCCGCAATCATGTAGCAGCCCAGGTGCTCAGCCCCGAAGCCATACGCAAGGCCGGTTATTTCGAGCCAACCACGGCGGAAAAACTATTAGCCAAGGCCACCAAGGTAGCTGCGGGTGAAGGGCGCATGAGCGAGCGCGACGACATGGCCGTGGTGTCCATGGTATCGATGCAATTATTGCATCACCATTTCATCGGGGCCTTGGTCTAGCCACCTGGATTGAAATCGGTTAAAAGCCGGTGACAATTACAAATTCGAAGATGCGATGAAAACCGACGACATCAGGGGATTAGATGGAATCAGAGCCCTGGCTTGCCTATGGGTATTCGGTCACCATGTCTGTCTTAGCCACATGGGTTCGGACTCAAACCTCATTCGGTTTTTCGCCTATAAGGGTTCGGCGGGTGTTGCCGTTTTTTTGCTTCTAAGTGGTTTTTTATTGGCTGGACCCTTCTGGAACTCGGTGAAATTTGCAAGTCCATTGCCGAATTGGAAAACCTATATCATCAGAAGATGGGCACGCATCTGGCCAGGTTTCGCGATATGCTTAGTCTTGACTGCGGCCTTCGCATCCAATCACAAGGAATGGCTGATCCGAGAAGTTTTAGGCTTAACGTTTATGAATTGGATATTCCCACCTTATTTCATGCTATGGGAAAACAATGAACCGCTATGGTCGGTTCCCATGGAATGGGTATGCTATCTCATACTTCTACCGGTAATGGTTTTAGCAAAACGCCTTCGCTCCATACCGAAATCAATCACAGCCATTCTGGTCATTTGCATGCTCTTCGTGCTTCTGCAATCGCTCTTATTGCAAATGAGCGCCACGTATGACTTTGATACCGGTATGACTAAACTTGAACGCAATAGCTCGCTTTGGTTTTTCCAAAAAGGGGCTTCGGCGATGATTCCGATTTTTCTAATGGGAGTCATTGCTCGGGGCATCTATTTAGAATGGATTCGCGGCTCACAGGAAGCATCAACTGCCAAATCCATAAAAGCGGATCTTATTTGTGCAGCTTCCGTTTTTGGGATATTGCTTTCCCTGTTTCCAAATACTTTGAAATTTTTATTTGGTGGAGGAATTGATTTAAACCTAGCCGAAATGTTTTTCCTGAACTCGATCCCATATTATTTTCCATGGTTTCCCTTTTTCATATCAGTATTCCTTGCATTTTGCCCAGTGTCCAATTTTTTTGGGACAGCACTAAATATTCGAATCTTGCGGTATATTGGCCGAATCTCGTTCGGAATATATTTGTGGCACTTTCCGATACTCATCGTTGTAAACAAAGTCATATTAAAATTTGGCTTTGGAGAACAGGTTAGCCTTTTTTCGGTGGCTTTGTGTGGGCTCGGAATATCGATATGCGCAGGAGAGATTTCGTGGCGTTTCGTTGAAAAACCGATGGTTCGCTTTGCTAAAGCCTTTTGATTGGATGCGCCCTCACGCAAAAGCCTTTCTGATGAGTCGCCTTCCCGGAGCCTCAATCGTATAAGTAACGAAGGTGGCAATCAAAAGCACAACGACAAGAGCAATAGAAACGGAAATCCAATAACTGATGCCGAGAACTTTTATTAGCCCCGGCAAAATAATGCTTACCCCAAGAAACTGATGAACTAAGTAAAGCGGGTAGGAGATAGCCCCCAAAAATACAGTTGGCTTACAAACAATGAAACCAAGTTTTCGGTGAACAAATAATGAAAACAGAATAAAGAAAAGCAAAAGCATCCAGAAATATTGGCTAGGAGTGATATGCTGAGCTCTTCCGGCCTTGTCAAACAAAGACGCCTGTACAATGAGGCATAACCCAAGAAGTGCATACAATCCAGCTCGAAACCGGATTTTTTGATTGAGGTAAATGGTGTAAAAAATAGTTCCTGCAAAAAAAAGCGGGAAATGATTCACAAGAGGGAATCGGCCATGCAAAACACCGTAACCCCAGGGCCATTGAAATTTAAGAATAGCCTGGTAGCAAAGGATGAGTAGAAGAAATAGGCTACCAATAACTAAAAAATGGGGAATACCTTTCATGCGATAAATTATCGCAACAAAAGCGTAAAACAATAGCTCAATTGTTAAAGTCCAATACGGACCATCCAAGTGTTCCACACCCAACAATTGTTGGATCATGGTAAGATTGATCAAATATTGCCACAACAGATCCGTTGTGATTCCAGGCTCATTGTGATAAATATTTTTTGTAAAACAAATTAGAAAAAATGTAAATGTTACACAAAACCAATAGGCGGGGTAAAGTCGCGCCGCTCGACCCACTAGAAATTCTCGTGTTGTGGAAACCTTCGAAATGGTCATAAAAATCACAAATCCACTGATAATAAAAAACAGGTCCACCCCAGTTAGACCCAGGTTAAATCCAAGCCCCGCTTGAGGCCGACCCATGGTAAAATGGAATAAAACAACAAACATTGCCGCGAGGCCACGTAAAGCATCCAGCTCCAATAGCCGTCGATCTTGCGCCATGTTCAATTCGGATCCCCTGTGTTAAACGAGGGGAAATTCAGGAAAATGCATATTATATCTCAAGGCCGCCCGGAGAAAACCGAAACACTGTATTTTTCATAGGCAATAAAATAGCACGGT
>JAYUVP010000028.1:0-10932 GCA_043753995.1 Fibrobacterota bacterium | reverse complement strand
TGTCCTCACGCCAGACTCGGTCTGGACCCGTCATGTCGTGCATGCCTCATCTCTCGCGCCGATTGACGCGGGACGAAGCTGGGCCGTCGATTCCAAACGAGTGCGCTTTCTGCAATTCATCGTCTTCCAAGCGGCTGAATTCCGCTTAGACGATCTGTATTACTACGGAAAACAACGACCCTGATGATTGGCGGCTCGCCCCCTCGGCCGCCGCCGTGAACTTTTTCATTTCCAAGAAGAAGCACCGGGCATGTCCTTTTGGCATCCTCAAGTGCGGCTGCTCTATCCCCTCCTGGACGAGGATGCGAGACGCCACCCCAGCCAGCGCGTAGCCTAACGAGAGAAACAGAGAACAATTCAATGCCCGGAATCAGTTCTACATCCCCTCGCATAGCTGCGTTTTGTGCCAATCCAATCTTGCGTGGCGGTCTAGCAAGTTCTCCAACTCAGAATCGGGATTGCATATTCGGTTGAAGTCAATGTCCACCCCAAATTGTCCGGCCCGCGCATTGTTTTTTTCCAGTTGGGGGAGACTGTCGATTTCATGTGGCAAAATCCTTAGGTAGTTCGAGTTCAGGTTGATTTGTCTCAAGCCACGCAGGTTCCGGATTTGTGGGGGACACTTTCGAGCCTGTTATGGCTGATAGAAAGTAAGGTGAGCCCCTCCGCTAGTTTTTCGCCGGCAGAAAAAAGGGTATCCGTGAGAACCGACAGCTGGTTGCTATCCAGAATTAATTCACGTAGCGCAGGCAAGGCCCAGACCTTCCCGGGAACTTCCGACAAATTATTCCGACTCAAATCGGCGCGTCGCAAATAAGTCAATTTTCTCGCGATGTCTGGAAAATGGAAGGAACTCAGCGCTTTGCGGGAAAGGTTTATTTCCGACACAAAGCCATTAAAACTATTGCATACCGAGTTCACGGATACCAATGATAAGCCGTTGGAATCTAGGATTTCCCGCATGACCACGGAATCGGCGGCGCGAATTGGGATATCGTAAGGGTGCATGGTATTGTAATCAGTACAGGCATGCCCAAGCCAACCGCCGAACCATGCCAGCGCAAAAAGCAGTAGCGCATACGTCATGCTATGAGCGATCTTTGCGATATTGAATAGGCCGCGAGTTTTATAAGCAATATTCGGTAAAATGATGATTGACCTCACAAGCCAGCCTGGGGATAGTAACCCATATTCCCCGGGAAAGTAGATAAACCGAAGATATCGACTTGGGCTACGAGTTAACCGGAAAGATATCTTAACTCATATGTTACCGTAACATACATGATACGTTTCCTGGCGGGAGCGTATCCGAAGGGTCCGTGGGCATGGCTTTCAAACGTGATGGCATAACGCGGCTAAAGCGGGTGTGCACGTAAGCCGAAGTCGATTTTGGTCAAATGATCCAGGATTTATTTTCAAACTATCCTGCGACGGGTGCCTCTTTTGGGAATATTGGGCTTTAAATCCGTTCCTTTGACTTCATACGCATCAAATCAACCTGTACAATAATGGGGTATATAACCTAGGACGCCACCATGCTCTTTAGCGAACAGGGTTGCAGTCGTGCCCGAATCACCGCTCTCACGGTGCTTCTATTCTTAGGCACCAGTTTATTTCAGCCAAGCAAGGCTGAGGCCTCCACCTCGACCTTGCGGGCTTACGCACCAGCGGATCAAGACTTTCTCAACCCCGAGCGGGGCTTGTTTTCTCCCCAAGAAGGTGTGGCGGGAGAAAGTCTCAAGGATATTCGAAGGCTGCACCAAGTCAGCGTGATTCGAACTTACTTCGCTTTGGATGCCTATCGCAATGGGGAAATACCCGCCGCCTATCTGGGACAATTGGACAAGTATTTCAATTCGGTACGCGATGCCGGACTCAAGGTCATCGTGCGCTTCGCATACAGCTCAAGCATGGATCAGCCGGATGCTACCCTCGAACGCGTCTTGTCGCATGCCGATCAATTGAAGCCTTTGCTGCATGCTCATGCCGACATCATTCTCATGCTCGAAGCGGGTTTCATCGGTGCATGGGGAGAATGGCATAGCTCGAAAAACGGGTTGGATACGGATCAAGGTCGCAAAACCGTTTTGCTGAAACTTCTTTCCATCCTGCCCGGCGAACGCATGGTCGCGGTACGCTGCAACTTCTTCAAACGGGCCGCCTTGGGGGGCGATAAGCCCCTTAGTCCCGATGAAGGATTCACCGGAACCCACCGGGCGCGCGTGGGAGCGCACAATGATTGCCTGGGTGCTTCGCAAGACGATTTCGGAACCTATACGGCCAATGCCATTGAAACCGAGAAAACCTTTCTGAGTCTCGACAACCGATATGTTCCGCAAGAAGGGGAAACCTGCAATCCGGGTCCGTATTCGCAGTGCGCGTCCATGCTGCGGGATTTGAAACGGATGCGTTGGGACTTGCTCAATATGGGCTATCATCCCGCTGTTTTGGACGGATGGAAGCAGGAGGGTTGCTTTCGGGATGTTCAAAAAAACCTGGGTTATCGCTTTGTCTTGCGCCATGCCGAAATACAAGACAGCGTGGGAACCGGAGAAGGCTTGCGGGTTTCACTGACCCTTGCCAATGAGGGCTGGGGGAAGGCTTTCAATCCCCGGAATCTGGAATTGATCTTGCGTGATGACAATGGCCGCATTCGGTATGTGCTTCCGCTGGCTCAAGATCCTCGCCATTGGGTGCCGGGCGATCCTACGGGTAATTCCTCCGCTGGTGATTCCATTCGCCTAGAGGTCACTGGCGGGATACCTATCGGCATGGCGGCGGGGAAGTATCGGATATTTTTGAACTTGCCCGATCCCATGCCCCGCCTGCGCAATCGACCTGAATATTCCATTCGCCTCGCCAATGCCGGCCTTTGGGAAGATTCCACCGGCCTCAATGATTTACGACATATCGTTACAATCCGTACAGGTGGAGGAAAAGTGACGCATACCGGCGCTTTCTTTGCGCCAACGGGCACCCAGGGCACGGTGGCTATTGCTGGTGCATCCTTGCGATGGCGCGCATCGATGCTGGCGGGGCCGAGGACACCGATCATCGGGAAGGCCCCCTGGTTGCGATTATCCCCTGAAATCGGGGGGGGTCCCGCCGCAAAGGAATTTGATTTGCAAGGGCGTGTGATCTCGGCGCCTCAGGTGAGGTGAAACCGCCAAGGACGGCGGCTCCTTTCCCCGTTTCTTCATGATTCCAATTCTTTTGCTTTTTCATAAAGATCGGAATTCAGATGCCAGAGCCCATTCGTGCCATCGACTATGACCCCCATGGCCGCTCCCTCTTGGACTATCCACTAAACGCTTGATCGCGAATTCTCCCTGTGCGTGTCCCGGGCTTCCCCCAAATTGAGGAGACAAATGCAATTCCGGGAGAACCTTTTGAAGACAACCGTCCCCCTCGCCATGCTCTCCCTGGCCGCCATGGCCACATCGGCATCCGCTGCAACCACGATCAAGATCCACGCTGAGAGCCCGGGCCATACCATCAGCCCAGCCATTTATGGCATCAACGCCTTGTCTACCAGCAAGGAAACCTATTTGGCAGCCGATTCTGCCATGCTGGGCTCCGATCGCATGGGCGGCAATCGCATGACCGCATACAACTGGGAAAACAATTTCTCCAGCGCCGGATCGGATTGGCAGCACAATAGCGACAACTGGTTGACTCAGAATCCCCTTCCCACACCCACGGGCAGCGGCGGCTCGGTGGGACAATTTGCAGACCGCAACCTGGGATTGGGGCGCAAACCCATCGTGCAACTCCAGTTGGCGGGCTATGTCGCCGCCGACGGTAGCGGCCCCGTGACCCCGGAACAAATAGCGCCTTCCAGCCGCTGGAAAAAGGTGGTTTTCGCCAAAGGAAGCCCCTTCAGTCTCACGCCCGTCACGACAGATTCCTTCGTCTACATGGACGAAGAGGTGAACTATCTGGTGTCGAAGTTCGGCCGGGCCGACCAGGGCGGCGTGCCCTATTACGCGCTCGACAATGAACCGGCGCTTTGGGGAGGCACCCATGCGCGCATCCGTCCTCAAAGCCTCACCTTCAAGGAATTGCTGGATAAAAGCGAGGCCGCTGCGAAGGCGGTCAAGGCCGTCGACCCTTCGGCCAAGGTGATGGGCTTTGAAAGCTTTGGCGCCATGGAAATGTGGAAGTGCCATTCCGGAACCGCGAGCTCCATACCCGAATGCTCCGACTGGGGATCCTATTCCTCCAAGTACAACTGGGCCATTGCGGCCTTTCTGGGTGAGATGAAGGCGCGTTCCGACGCGGCCGGCAAGCGTTTGATCGACGTGCTGGCCATTCACTGGTATCCCGAAGACAAAGGCGATGCGCGTATCAATGATGGCAGCCTGAAGAATGGCGGCACGGCCAAAGACATCGAAGCGCGCCTGCAAGCCCCGCGCGGGTTATGGGACACCACCTACCTCGAAAACAGTTGGATTCCCTCCGCGATGACCGGAAACAAGCCGGTGCAAATTCTCAATCGCACTTTGAAGTCCATCGACACGGTCTGGCCCGGCACGCGCTTGGCCCTGACGGAATACAACTATGGCGGCGAAAACCATTGGTCCGGAGCGCTGGCGCAAGCTGACGTGCTTGGCGTATTCGGCAAGCTCAACCTCGAGGCGGCCAATGTCCACACGACATTCTCGGGCTACTTGGCGGCGGCTTTCCGTCTTTACCGTAATTTCGACGGCAAGGGAAATGGCTTCGGCGATACCTATGTGAAGACCGACAATCCCGACAGCGCGGTCTTTTCCACCTATGCGAGTCTTGATTCAAAGAATCCGAAGCTCCTGCACGTGGTCGCGATCAACAAGTCGGCGACGGCTCAACCCATGACTTTCGCGCTTTCCGGTAAGGCATGGCAATCCGCGTTGGCTTACGGCTTCTCTCAAGATTCGGTGATCACCAAACTGACCGCTCCTACCAGCGTCACCGCCTCGGGATTCGACTACATCCTTCCAGCCACTTCGGCGACCCACTTCTTGGTCTCTACCGATGCCCAGGTCACCTTGCCCACTTCCGACCTTGTGACGCTTCAAATCGAGGTGGTCGGCCAGGGCTCGGTCAATCGTTCGATTCGCACGGCCCTCATTCCTCGTGGAACCGTGGTGAATCTCACCGCCGTGCCTTCCGATGGCTGGACCTTCGGCGGCTGGGCCCGCGATGGTTCTGGCAAAACCCCAGCTCTTTCCGTGACCATGGATGCTCCGCGCACGGTTCAGGCCATATTCCTCTCGGCATCCAACCTGATCACCAATGGCGATTTCTCCAATAGCACCACCGGATGGACGCCTTCAGCTTGGAGCCAAGACGGAGCGGCCGCGGGAACACCCTCGGTGCAAAACGGCATCTTCTCCTTTGCCGTGACAAATGGTGGCACCGACACTTGGAATGTGCAGATCTTTCAGACCGCCGTGCCTTTCGTAAAGGGCACGAGCTACACTCTGTCTTTCGACGCTTCGGCCAGCGCGGCCCGCAGCATCAAGGTCTATGCTAATCTAGGAGCCATCGACAAGTCGGTGAGTCTCACAACCACGAGCACGAAATACACTTACACCTTCGTCTCCGACTCCACCGAGTCGGGTAAGCTCTCCTTCGATATCGGCGGCCCCAGTGCCGCTGGCACCACGGTGCAACTAGACAATGTCTCCATCATGGCCTCGACGTCTGCCATCGCCTCGTTTCGAAAAGCCAACAAATCCAACTGGATGCAATCAGGCAAGCCAACCTTGTTGAAAGGCGGTCATGGCCTGATCCTGCGAGGATCCGATGATTTGGAGTTGCGCGATTTGACGGGGAGAAATGTGACGAATCGAATAATCTTACGGTGAATTCGCGGGAAAATAGGATGGCAATTGCACGCAATGTTTTCGGTTACCTGCTCATGCTTGGCTTGATGGCCGCCGTGACCATTCATGGCCAAGCGGGTAGTCCCTTGACTGGAAAAACCATCCATGTCTACAACCCGGTTCCCGGAGATTCAGTCTTTACCGATTTGAGCGGTACGGGTTACCGCATGAAAGCCGATTCCGGCAATTGGGTGAGTTTGACCATAACCTCAACCATTGTACCCGGCGATTGGCTCAAGGATTTCAATATCCGCAGTAATTATGGACAAGGAAGTTGGGCCTTGGGGCGTACGGGATTGGGTGGAACGGGGTCCTATACCGCCGACGATTTCAAAGGCGGCTCCGAATTGTGGATTATTCTCGATCCATCCTTGCCCCGCACGTCCGCTCCGGCAATATTGACTGCACCACCGAAAATCGTGAATGTGCTGAATCCGTGGCCCACCACGGCACCGACCTTGGTCTATGCGGGCGGAAAAAAGAACATGCTCACCATCGATTCCATTTGCGGTTGGTTCACGGCTTTTTTGATCAAACCCGAAGAAGACCAATTCTATTTCGCCGAGGTTTCCGGAGCGGAAACCTTTGGTCGCGGCGGATATAGCTCCACCGATCCCTACAATCTCGCCGCCGAGTTCGCGGCCAAGGGCAATACCTTGTGGCTGGATAAAGATGCCAATGCCTGGTCCAAAGATTGGCCTGGCAAAATCGGGCTATGCGAATACCAGATGGCCGCCACCGTCCGCGATTTCAGCCTGAACAATCTGGATTTCGATTTTTCCTCTCCCCTCGGCAATGCCTTGATCAAAGGTGCCGTGGAAAAAAACCTGCGTATCACCGATAGACGTCCGGTTCGTTCTTCGGTGCCTGGCATGGCTGGCGGCACCAATATTTTCAACGATTTCGAATCCTGGTGGAAAACCGATGAAACCAATGCTGACCCGGCCAAACGCAGTTATGAAACCTGTGTCGATATTCCCATGGGCAAAACCGGAGACGGGATGTGGGAATTCGACTCCTATCGCACGCCGAACCGGGGCTTTTGGCCCATCGATGATTTCAACAAGCACAATGAGAATACCACGAAATCGTGCTATGTCGATCCGTTAGGTCAATACAAAACCGATCAACCTCCGCACAATATGAATTTCTGCATGGAGTCCCATGCCAAGTTCATCTATACCAAGGGGCAGACCTTTTCCTTTCGTGGCGACGACGATGTCTGGGTCTTTATCAATAACAAGCTGGTGATCGATTTGGGGGGAATTCACGAAGCGAAACCCGATAGCGTCAATCTCGATACCTTGGGCTTGATTGAAAACAAGGAATACACCTGGGATTTCTTTTACTGCGAACGGCAACCCTGCGGCTCTTCATTGCGCATCAAGACCTCCATTTTCTTCAAGCAGCAGCGCGCCCTCGATCACGTGGAAGTTCAAAATCCCGATGGCACCACCGGCTACCGCATCCTCAAGCGCGTGGGTGGAACGGGCTCCTGCGGCAGCTCTGCCGATTCACTCAAGGAAGTCGATCCGGATAAATTGGTCTTCACCCTTTTCACCGGGGGCGGTGTCAAGGTCCAAGATCTCGGTGAAGGCTTGTCCTTGGGCGGCATCACCATTCAATCGCCGAAGGTGACCGTGGATACTTCGAAGATTACGACCTTGCCCGCCGGCACGTATCGAATCGTTTATTATGAACAGGCCAATTCCAAGCTTCAGGATGAAGTGCGATTTACCATTCCGGCGCGCAACCAAGTCCAATTTGAGCCACCCTTTGTCGTCGAAGCGCCTGCGGGGTCCTTGGTGCCGGTGGTCGCCGCCAATCGCTATTTGGACAACCCTCCCACGGGATCCGCTAAATACACGGTCGATATTCCCGCCTCCTTGGAAGTGTATTCCGACAAAGCGAAGACTCAGCCTTTGAAAGGTAAAGTGGAATTATCCACCGAAGCCAATGGCCTCGATACTCTGTGGGTGACTGGAGGCAATGGGGCCATCACCGATGTGACCGGTATCCTCTCCGTCGTCATCCCCATTTCCACCCAATCGGTGAAGTTGACCTTCAAGTTGCCGCCCTTGGACTTGCCCACCGCCACTTCCGCAACCGCCTTTGACGACGATGCAGATGGCATGGTCGACAAAATCGTAGCGGTTTACGATCGCGATATCTCGGCCCTGCCGCCCAAGGCCGTGTCTTTCCGTTGGCCAGCAACTGCCGATCCTGTGGGGGTTCCTTTCGACAAGCTGGCCCCCGGCGCGGTAGGCACGGCCTTCACCTATACCGGCAAGTTATCAACGCAAATAGTTACGTCGGGTATTGGTGTGTATGTCTCCACCTATGCGGGTCGCGGCAAAGACTCAACTCAATCCATTCCCTTGATTGACGGAATCGCGCCCGTGCTGCTTTCGGCGGTGATGGTTCGGGGCCAGGCCTTCGATACCCTTCGTCTACAATTCAGCGAAACCGTGGCGCCCAATACCCTTGGGGCGAAGGATTTGTTCGTGTACCGCCTGACTCAAAACGGCGTCGACCTCCAATACGATCCGGTCGCCGCGGTGTGGAATGCATCCCGCGACCTGGTCGGTCTTATCTTTCCCACTGGTTCTTCCGAGGCTCCTCGATCTGGAAATGTGATCCGAATAATGAATGGGCCCGGTCGTCTTGCCGATGTGGCTGGGAATTCGCCCGGCTCCAATTCCCGTTTACGCCTCATCACCGGAGTGAAGAGCGCCGAAATCAAAACCGTAACCTTGAAGCATGCAGATCCAGATTTAATTGCGACCTATACCGAAGTCTTCACTGTGACGCATGTGCTGTCCAATGTTCCGGTCGAAGAGGTGGTCAAA
Source organism: Fibrobacterota bacterium (assembly GCA_043753995.1). GTDB lineage: Bacteria > Fibrobacterota > Fibrobacteria > UBA11236 > UBA11236 > JAYUVP01. Next base: position 2,216 of record JAYUVP010000028.1, on the reverse strand, counting down.
AGCACCGGAAGATTGGGGCATTTGGTCAAGGTGGATTTGGGCGACTATACCCAGGCTGAGAATTTCACGGCCATCGATCCCGCCAAGGTAAGCCTTGAATATCAGGTCCAATATTTCACGAATCTGGGAGTTCCGGTCGCATCGCAAAAGCGAGTGATTTCCTGCCTAGACGATTTGTATGGCGGCGATTGTCGAGCCAAACGCGGCTACTTGTTCATCGGTTGGAATTTCATCACCCTACAAAAGCAAAGGGTGGCCACGGGTGCCTATATCGTTCGGCTGCAATACAAGATACGGGTCGGAGAGACGACACCGGTATCCGGGAAGCTGGACCAAATCTGGGGTGTGATTCGGGAGAGATAGATCACTTGCGCTAACGCCGTAGAATGATTCAGCGGCGCCGATGCGCCCGCTTGGGACTGCGGGTAAATGGAAGGGCAATGCCGAAGGAGCCATTGAATAAAACCCAATCGCCTTTTCTAAACAGAATGTCGTCATCGTCCGCTACGTCCGGGCGCGAGTAACCAAAATTGAACCCATATCCACCCGCAAAGGAAAAGGTGAAAATACGCCCTACATAGCGATAGCCCAATTGCAGAGACGTCATTTGAGTCGGATTCACCCAACTAGTTTGGTTACTCGTGCCAGAGGAGACGTCGTGGAATGCAGAAACCCGATCGTATCCTATGGAAGCGAATAAACCCTTTGCCTCACCTGGCAAATACAAATTCGCACCGATTCCAAAATGGGTGAGCCCACCGGAACTGGTTTCGCTCACTTGGCCATCCGTGGTGGATTGACTGCTACCAATGGGCAAATACGTGAACCCCGTCCAAATACCGAGCCATTCGCCAATGCCTGGTACTATGCCCTCCAGTTGAAATCCCGCGAAATCAGGGCTACCTGCTTTGGCGGCAATACGAAACCATTTGACTTGCGGTTGGGCGGCTTCATCGGATATCGTTTCATCGCTTTCACTGGCATCGCTCGATGTCGTTTCGGCGTGAACCGAAGTGAATAGTGTCGTCAATAGCAGCATCGAGGCCACAGGCATTAAAGCATGTGAAAGCTTTATCATTTACTCACCTTTTTTATTCACAGATCGGGAAATGGATACAGGAACAAAGATATTCATTTGTTTTCGCGTTTAGCCCGTTTGTAACCAGTTCTCAGTAGTGGAACGCACCACTATTCTGCCCACCATTTCATGGAGTTCCCTGCGGGAAAAAATCTCTGCCTTGGGATGGGTCAAGTGGTGGAGCATTAGCCTGACCATTCCATCATTATGAAACTCGAAGGAGTCGAAGCCAAGGCGCTCACTGTCTGAGGTATTGTCGAAACCGGCGAGCATGGGACGCAGGTCCTTTCGATCCCGGAGGATTTGGTGCATGGCTGCGGCGGCGCTGTCATTGGCGAAAATCCAAGTCTGGGTTTCTGTTAAGCCCGAGTTCTTCAGCATTTGCAGTAGCTTGCGTTGCAGCATCTCAGGTCCACCCAGGTGAAGTAGTTCCCAAGGACTGTGAACATCCGAATCCAAAAACTCCCGGATGCTTCCTCCGCAGGCAAGGATATGTTGTCGCAGTCCTCGCAACCGAGCCCGCGACCATTCATTGCCATGATAGGGGGAGATATAGGCGACTTTGAGCCGTCCGAGGTTTGCGAGATATCTGCCCATGGCAGTTCCCGCAGATTCTCCAAACGAAAGGTTGAAGCCTGCAAATCCAAATGGAAAATTGCCGCGCGGAAATAGGCGAGAAGGGTGCTCCCACCACGCCGAAATGGGCAGGCGAAGCTTTGCCAGTCGATGGGTCAAACGAAGCGGGTCGGTAACTAACCAAGTCGAGACGATGACACCCAGCAATGGCTCGCGCAGCTGTGCAAGATCGATTTCAATGCCGCTCCGATTCAGAAAACATCCGGACCCTTCACCGCAATAACCCAGGGAAAGGAATTCAAGGCCTCTTTCCGCAAGCTCGCGGCGAACCGCCTTAAGAAAATCAACTTCTCTTTCGGTATCCATAAGAAGGATGCCGCGTGCATCGCAGCGTACGACAACCAGCACATGGGTAGCCCCGTGTCCACCGGTTGATGGTGCTGGAAAATAATGGCGTCCGCGCCTTACCAAGATGTCTTGTTCAGAAAGGTCGCGAAGTATTCTACCAACGCAGCGGGAGCCCACTCCATAAACCTGCGCCAGTGCCTGTCTTGTCGGAAGT
>JAYUVP010000027.1:0-40901 GCA_043753995.1 Fibrobacterota bacterium | reverse complement strand
AAAGGGCTGAGCGGAAGAGACCGGAGCCGCCAGCCGGCAATCCCCAGGGCAAGGCAGGGAATCGCGAACCAAGCCAAGCCCCCCACGACTCCCACCTCGGAGGCAACCCAAAGCCAGTCATTATGCGGGCGCGTTTGCATGACCGACATATCCGTGGTGGGGAGGCCGTTCATGCCCTGGGAGGGCAGGACGATTTTCCATTGGCCAGCTCCAACTCCCAAGAACGGGTGTTGGCGAATCAAGGAAAGCGTTTTTTCCCAAAGCACCAAGCGTTCGTGAATACTGGCATTCTCCAAATGGGTGATTGAAATCAGCCGTTGGGAGAAGGGAGTCTCATGACTTTCCTTTCGAGTTGCATTTTCAATCGCAAAAACAGCCACTAGGCTTAAGGCCAGGAAGACGACAACTGCGAATGACTTCGCTCGCGACGTCAGGGAGGGTATCGCCTTTGGCATAGAACGCTGGAACGAACCCCAACCCTTGCCGGCTATGCCTAGGAAGCTCCAGACAATTCCGGCCGCCATGGCCAGCCAAGCGCCGCGACTTTGGCAATGAGCCAGATGGAAGCTGAAAAACAACCAGCTTATGCCGCCCAAGACTCGCCAGGATCCCACTTCATCAAAACAGGCCCATACGATCCAGGGAGCCAACAAAACTTGAAAGGTCACCAATAAATTGCGGTTGCCGTGCATTCCCACCGGCCCCCAACTCGAATCAAATGGCGATTGCCACAAGCCGGAAATCTCGGCGCTGACCACCAAAGATCCTATCATCGCGACGCAAATCGCAATTCTCCTAACCGAAACCCAAAAGGCAGGTTTTGAAGGCGCTGCGAGAAGGAGGCACAACAAGAACAGCAGCCATGTCGTGGTTTGAACGGACTGCCAAAGACTTTCGGATAAATCCAGGGCTAGCCCGGTGGATATCCAACTCAATGCCATGACGAGGGTTGCCAGCCCCATTATCAGGATTTCGGTTTTGGATAAAACCCAGCCCAATTTCGTTGGCAAAGCTATTCCTAAAAGCATGACGAAAGAAATCAAAGCCAGAGTTACCCAGCGATAGGCATGAAAGGGATCCAGGAGCGGATAGCCCCATACCAAAGGCAATAGCAATAAGCCTATTCGAAGGACTCGATTGGGAATCATCAGTTTTAGCATACGCGATGAGGACTTTTACCAGCCTTTAAGAAACAACGTAGCGCCTCATAACACTTTCTGAACGAAAGCGCATCACATACTTTGATGAAATGGGGGAACTCACTTTGATGCACGTCGTTCTTTCTGCGTTTACCAACTTTCAGAAAAGATATCCTTATCCATTCAGCCCCGGAAACACTGGTGTTACCTAGGTTTTGAGACCCATTCCACAGCCTCGCCGGAGGGGAGACCGAGGCCGACCGGGCTCCAGGGAATGGCGGGCCGAGGTCGGGGGAGGCGGAGCCACCCCCGCCGAATTATTGTGTTTTTGCAATAAATTCATGTCGCTCGGGCACTTTATTGCCAATAGTTTTACCGCACCCAACTCCACCATATACACACAAATTTCCTGGGGACGCTTTGGCGTTGCATGGGAGGGATGTGTTTTTGACCAAGCTATATCAGTCTATTCTTGCGGCCGCGGCCTTGGCCATAGTGCCAGCTAAAGCCCAGGTCTTTCCAGATGCCCAGCCAGCGAGTCGCTCTTCCGCCGGAATTTACACACCACGCAATCTTGCTTTAGGTGAGCCACGGTTCACGGATGCACGTGTTTACAATCTGTTTGATCAGGGTGGATCGCCCATGGGATTGTTGGAAACCCATAAGGAAAGGGTGAGCCTGGGCTTGGGCTATGTGAAATCACATCGAGCGACTTCGGGAGATTCACTCGCCATCGATCATAGCGATCTGGCCATCCCCCAATTGGGGTTTTTTCAGCCCGGGGTTTTTGGTGCCAATCTTTATTACTTGCGCGAATCCGAAGCCTATCATCAGAAACGCGGCGACAGCGTGGAGAATCACTCCAACCTTTTCGGCATCGACATGGCCGCGGGACCGGCTTCCGGTCTATTCCGAGTAGGCTTCAGTGCTCATGTCCGTATTGGCGACATCGAATATTCCGGGGAGGCCAAGCGCACCTTACTCACCATTCCCTCTTTGCGTTTCGACCTCGGCAGCCGACTGCATCCCGCAGTGGAAATGGGGCTCTTCGCTGGGTTCAATGGGCGATTCGATAGCTTGCAAAACCCGGCGGGCCATTTGGAAAGGACAGCTGCCATGTCACTTCCCCGTTACGGTGTCTTGGCTGACGTGGGAGGTACGGAATCCCTGCCGCTCCTGGGCAATACGGTGGTGGAGCTGGGTACCGATCGCGAATTCGGCGAATATAGGCCGGCGAATGATAGCGGGGTCTTGTATCCCACGATTTGGACGGGCTATTGGACTTTCCAGACCCAATGGATGTATCCATTGCAGGCCGGCGACTTTCGTTTGCAGCCCGCGCTTCGCTTTGCGCAACGCTCGGAGAAAGCGCAAGGCTATGCCGGAATCAAGAGCAATCAAAATCCTCTCAAAAAGGGGGCCAAGATCGACTCTATTCAGTGGACGCGAAGCATTACCGACTTCGGCTTAGGTGGGCAGGTGAGCTTTCGCGAAATGGTCTCCCTACTAGCGGAATGGGAGACAGCGGGCCACACCTTTAAATCGGATAGCACCCAGGAAGAACGCTATCATCGCTTTTCTTTCGGCTTGGAACATCATGTTCATCGCCTCCCCATTGACTTTCCTGAGGCAATGAGCTTGACCTTGCGCACCGGTTGGACTTGGCGCCAGGATGGGAGGAAACACCCAGGTTACCACGCTTTCCAATTCGACCCTTTTCTTCCTTCTCCTTTGCCGAATGTCCGTTCAACCTCGATCGATCCCAAACCGGATGCACCGTTTGGATATAGTGCGTTCAGTATCGGTTTCGGGCTTGGATTTTTAGAGGAAATGCTTGGTATGGAAGGCTATTTGACTTTTCCTGGACAATCCGAAGTCACTCGAAACGGATCTCAAAAAACCTCAGGTATGGAATTCGGAATGACGGTAACGTACAAGGTTCTCTGATGTGTTTTATATGCGCCAGGCATACAGTAAAATTCGCGAAGTTCGAATCGCATTTTTTGAAACGATGAACTTCACTGTTTTTCTATAGCACTAAGGCAAAACGATCTTCAAAGGTCGCTATGCTGAGAATTCAACCTGGAGCGCGGCTCATGAAAAGTAAACAAACCGTCAAAAAAGCAGCTGTTCATGCGGCTCTTTTAACACTCCTGGCAAGTAGCGCTGCCCTGGCCGCAAATGAATGGGCCGTAGACGCCAAAGGCAATATTACGCTCAATGGTACGGCTTTCCGGATCAAGGGCGGATCTTGGTTTGGACTTGAAGGAAGACATGAACCGCCTTCGGATTCCAAAAATCCGGCCGGTGCTCCGATGGAGATGTATCTCGGGAATATGCTCTGGAGCGTCACCGATCGTACCCTTGCTAAAGATGCCGTTGAGATTAAAAACCTCGGCTTTAATAGCGTGCGTATTCCCGTTTCGCCCCAGACTTTGACCGATACCGATCCCCAAGGCAAGGATCCGAATTTGAAAAATGCCGAGCCGGTGCGCATTCAAGGCGCCTATACGGCACTCAAGGCGACGGTCAAGGCTTTAAGCGATGCCGGTTTATATGTGATGTTGGACTTGCACTCTTGCTCGAATTTCGTGGGCTGGCGCAAGGGTCGCCTCGATGCTCGTCCTCCTTATGTGGATGCGGCTCGACAAAATTATGAATTCACTCGCGAAGAATATTCTTGCTCCGAGACCGGCAATCCCAGCACGGTCAAATTCATTCACGCCTATAACAATACCAAGTGGTTGGCCGACTTGAAGACCTTAGCCGGCTTGGGAAAGGAAATCGGCGTCGACAATATCATGGGCATCGACATTTTCAACGAGCCCTGGGATTATAGCTGGAGCGAATGGCGCACCATGATTGATCAAGCTTATGCGGCTATCAGCCCGGTGAATCCCAATATCTTGATCTTTGCCCAAGGCATCGGCAGTTCTTATGGTTCCCAAGACGGCACGCCAACGACGACAGCCCCGACTCCTCATGGAAGTCCAAGGTCGAACCCCAATTGGGGCGAGAATTTATTTGAAGCTGGCACCTTGCCTCCGACCATGCCTAAAACCAAACTGGTTTTTTCACCGCATACCTATGGTCCCGCGGTTTATGTTCAAAAAATGTTTGCCGATCCTTCCCAGCCTGAGTGCGCGGAACTTGAGGGTGACGCTTTTGCCGCAAAGAAATGCAAGATTTCTCTCGTTCAACCGACTCTCGACGCAGGATGGCATGAACATTTCGGCTATTTGAAAACCTTGGGCTATGCCGTGGCTATTGGCGAATTCGGTGGCAATATGGATTGGCCGAACAAAAGCGATGGCAATAACCAAAGCAAATTCGGTTACCTCACGGACAAAACAACCGATGAAAGATGGCAAAATGCTTTCGTGGACTACTTGATGAGAGAAGGCATTTATGATTCCTTCTATTGGTCCATCAACCCAGAATCGGCCGATACCTACGGCATTTTCACGACGCCTTATGATCCGATTTCGAATAAGGGTGGCTGGGGGACTTGGGGAGCTACCGACTCCAGAAAGCTTTCCCTTTTAGCGAAGCTCTGGAATGCAACCCAGATCGCCGACCCCGGTAAGGTGGACATTCTCAATGGCCCGACGAGAAAGAGCGTGACCCTTCAAGTCTCGAGTACGGGTTCGATAGCTTATACCTTGCCCAAGTCGGAATTCGTTTCGCTGAAGCTTTTCAACCTGGATGGAAGCTTGCGGGCAACGGTGGTGGATCAGCAGCAGATGGCGGGAAATCACTCCATCGATCGTCGGCAGATGAAGACTGAGCCGGGACTTTATCTGGCTGTTTTCAAAGCCGGGCCCTTCTCCCGTAGTCAAATGATTTATTTGGCGCAATAGCCTTTCCCCTCCTCCGCTCCGCTCGGCAATGGGTTGGGCGGAGGAGCATTTCCCGGCGACGCAAGCCTCCTCGGCATGCTACTCTTAGCGCCATGGGTATCCAGCAAAAACCACTCTCCAACGGCCTGACGGTGGCGGTCGCCGTCGGCATCTTGGCCATAGCCTGGCTGAGCGTCACGCGTGGGTTACTGGGGTCGGGCGAAGCCCTGAAGCCATCGCCTTTCGGTCCGCCGCTGGGCACCCGCATTGCTCATCGTTATGATTTCACCGCCGCCTCAGAATTGCGGCATGCCAGCCCTAAAACCCGGGTGCTATGGGAAGAAGTTGCTTTCGCCTTAAGCGGTGAAGCCAGCAAGCCCAAAACCCTTGGTGTGGAAAATGCCATGGCGGCCTTGCGTCCCGAAGCCGAAGGATTTGTTCCGGCCTCGTGGGCCGAGGCCTTGGCGATGGCTGACTCCGCACTTTTGGGAGAGCTTCCGAATAACCGCGCCGCCCAAGCTTTACAGCAAAATCTCGCGCAAGCCAAACACCCTTTTGGACTTTATGCCGCGGGCCGCCTCGCGGCCACTCTCGGAGACACCTCCGAAGCTTGGCAAACCCTGCGGAAGGCCACCGAACTCGCGCCTGATTTCGGTTTCGCTTGGGCGCAATTGGGCTATCAGTACTTGGGACGCGGTGAGACCGCTGAAGCCAAACGAGCTTTTCGTCTCGCTATCGGACTCATGGAAAGCGATAGCGCACTTTATCGCCGTCGCCCGGATGCCAAGGCTTCCGAACATCGCGACTTGCCGCTCTGTGAAGCTGCGCCCTATGGTGGCCTCGCCCTGGCATTTCTCGCCGAAGGCCATCCGGATTCAGCAGCGCAAGCCATTACGGTCGCCGAAGAAAATCGTTGGCTGGATGCCTCCTTGCAAATGGCCCGCGCTTGGTGGTGGGAGCTTCGGGGCGATCTGAATAAAGCGCGCCGTACTTATGACAGCTTGCTCACGGCGCAACCTGGGCTCGCTACCGCCAAGCGATTGCGCGCCAATCTGGGCCTCAAGGGAGGACGCGATGCTTCGGCCATGCAAGCGCTTTTCGCCATTCAAACTCTCGATCCCCTGGTGCGTCAATACCCAAAAAACGGACCTCTGCGTTTAGCCTTGGCGAAATCCTATGTCAAGCGAGGGCTTTTCGGATTGGCCGTAATTGAATTGGACACCGCGCTCATGCTAGACGCGACTTTGCCTGGCATCCAAGAAATGCGCACGGAAGCGATGCGACAATGGTTAGCCCAAGATGACAAGGCAAAAGCCAGCTTACCGACACCGAAGATTCAGCATGAGCCGGTTTCTCCATTGGAAGGCGACGATCGCGTCATCATCCCCGGAGCCATTGCCTTGCTGGGAACCTATAGCGTGCCGTGGCATGCCTCGCCCATACAGGTTCGCGCGGCCTATCCTGAAAAGACATTCCTGCGTACGGCCCAGGGAAATCTTGTGGATCGGTTTTTCTACGATGGCCTGGTGCACGAATATCTCCTGGCTTTTCATCACGACTCGCTTTGGGGCGTGCTCGCCATGGCCAGCGACAGCGGTGGCACCCATATCGACGTTTTCGGGCGCATGATACGTATCAAAACCAAAATCTCAGGCGAGGGCCGCGGTACCGGGGAGGCTTCGTGCCCGGGTTATCGCAGCTTTCAAGGCGCGATTTGGGAAAACGACGACACCTTTGAATTCATGGCCCAGTTTCAAGGCAAGGAAAACCAGGTGCGGCTGGCCCGTATCAGCCGTCACGCCATGCCTGAAGATAAAAGGCTATGCGAATTAGTGCGCTATCTCGATCGCGATACGTGGGAAAGCCAACTTGGGCGCAAGGGCGAACTCAAGGCCGCGGGTAAGTCGAAGGCTCGAATGCCAACCTTCAAGCCTGCGGCAAAGGCGGCGCCGGGCAGCGGGGTGCCCATCATCACCCCTTCGCGAAGACCCGATATTCCTGACTTCCCCGACGATGTGGAAGCCATGGACAAAGCCTCGGGCGAAACCTCACCGTGACGTCCCTCCGACGTGTCCTCATTACCGGAGCCAGCTCGGGTATAGGCGCTGCGACTGCGCGTTTATTGGCTTCGCACGGTTATCAAGTGATAGGTTCTTGCCGCAATCCCCTGGCCGCCGCTTCTCGGCTAGGCGTAGAGAAGCCGGAAGACTTGCCTTTCGCCTTGCTTCCCGCTGACCTCGCCGACCCACCCCAGGTGGAAAGGCTTTTTCACGAGGCAGAACAAAAATGGGGCGGCATTGATATCCTCATTAACAATGCCGGACTGGGCGAACTCGGTGCCGTCGAAGACACGTCCCTGGCGGATGCGCGAGAGATGTTCGAAGTCAATTATTTCTCGGCAGTAAGGCTCACCCAACTCGCCTTGCCGGCCATGCGCAGTCGCCGCCAGGGAGCCATACTTCAATTGGGGAGCATTGTGCATTCGCTTCAATTCCCCTTTAAAGCCCAATATTGCGCCAGTAAATCAGCCTTATCGTCTTTTTCCTTGGCCCTCCGCCACGAAGTTTTTCCCTATGGCATACGCGTGCATCTCTTCGAGCCGGGCTGGGTGCGCAGCGATTTCCACAATCGCCTACGACCGGCACTGAAGGAGAATAGTCCCTATGCCGCGCGCCTCAAACCCTTTCTCGACTATGGCCGCGATCAGGACCCGCGTATACCCGATGGCGAAGACGTAGCGCGCGTGATACTGGCCACCCTGGAAAACGAAAAAGCCCCCGTGCGCATTGCCGTGGGGGCAGAGGCCAAGCGGTTTTTCCGGCTAAGCCGCTTTCTCAGCCACCAAATGGTCGACCGTATTCTGCGGTGGAAATTGCTGAAAAAGGGCGGGACGCTTTAGAGCGAGTGGCCTAATCGCGAAGGGTCAGGGTGTCGAAGACTATTCGTTTCGCGCCACCCATCTCGATATGGATGGAATCGGCATCGAAACCAGGTTCCAGCGGGCTGCAGGCCTGTTTTGTCAGAACCTGGATATTCCCCGTGGAATCCCGGTAGTCCACCCGGTCCGCACCTATCGGCTCGTGGGAGATGCGGATTCCGGTGCTATCGACCGACACCCGGCTGAACAAGTGGTAATCTCGGTACCGCCCTTCCGTCCCGAAGAACCGGCAAATCACGGTGTCTCCCAGCGCATCGTTCCGGTGCTTGCGCACGGGTACTTTGACCATGGCGTAGCCCTCTCTTTGATACCGAATGGTGAAGGAATCAATTGAGGTGAACAGACGAAGCGTGATTTCCCGGTTTTCCTGTTGATAGCCCTCGGAAGTGCAATCTGGGATGCAGCCCAGAATAGCGACCATTGCCGATAAGGCGAATATTCCAAAAACCGGCTTCATGGTGCGCCTTACTTGCATCCAACGGATAATGGATTTCTTAAACATGAAAGAGCCTAGGAAAATTAAACCCCTATTCTCATTTCCCCAGCCCTTACCCACTTTTCACTGTAATGGATGGGCAAGCCTTAATTGGGATGCGGCTATAGCCTGTTCACTGAAATGCTGTGGATGTCTGAGTACGACAGCTTCGAAGGCCATATCTCGCATACCCATCTCGACTAGGATAGTATACCCGGGAAACTCCTCCGGCTTATTGACGATGTATTCAACCGCGGGAATAATGCCACGCCGCTTGATCATTTGCCATGTCCGCGAAGCTTTAACGGGCTTGCCACGTTGTTTCCACATGGCTCTTTCATAGGCATACACTGCTTGCACGCACTCTCGTTCAGCCGGTGATGTTGCATGATATTGTTCAGCGCGGAGTTCAACTGCACGCCGAAGGGCAATCTCTGCATTTTTGGGATCACGCACCTGAATGTTGCGCGCATATTGCTCGCAACGTTCTGGGCTATCCAGCTTCAGGATGAATGGATCCATACCGCCTCCTAATCAATTCTCAAATCTTACCCAACAAATCCGACGCCAGCCCCTTACTTAGGTTCTTAAATGCAATCGAGAATAAGCAAGTGAAAGTGTGGAGCAAGGTGGAAGTCAGTTGACCTGTCCTCTTCCCCCCTCAAGCCTCATGCGGATTCTGCAGGCGCACCGGCGGCATATCCTCTTCTTCGGCTGGCTTGGCGGCAGGCGCCCAATCGGTGGACACGGCCAATGGCAACAGGTCCAAACCGGCGGCACCTGATTCCTGCTTACGGCTTGAAGCGGCGGCGTGCAGGGCAGCGACCTGGGCTGAGTACAAGTTCTTGCGGTTCGTGATTTCCGCCAACATGCGCGTGCATTCTTCAGCAGGAGCGGGCTTATTGAAGAAATAGCCCTGGATGGCATCGCATTGCAATTGCCACAAATAGGTGCATTGTTCTTGGGTTTCTACGCCTTCGGCGATGGTGCGCATGCGCAATGCCTTGGCGATGGCGATAATGGCATAGGTGATGCTTGCGTATTCGGGATCGGTATTCACTTGTTTAATGAAGGAGCGATCGACCTTGAGGCAGGTGAAGGGCATGCGCTTCAAATAAGCCAGACAGCTATAACCCGTGCCGAAATCATCGACGGCTAGGCCATAGCCCGCCTCGCGGAACCGCTTCAAATTCTCCATCACTTGGGTCTCTTGCTTGAGCAGGGAACTTTCGGTGACTTCGAGCTCAATGGATTCACCTGCAATTCCAATTTCCTGGGCGATGGTGGCAAACTCAAGATGAAGGTTTTCGCGCCGTAATTGCTTGGGTGAAAGATTCACGGCCATGCGTAATTCGGAAAATCCCATTTGTTGCCAATGCCGCAACTGAAGCAGGGCCGAACGAAAGACCCAGGTGCCTATGGCGTGTATCGCTCCCGTATCTTCGGCGATGGGAATGAAAACATCCGGGGATATGGCGCCGATTTGCGGGTGATTCCAGCGCAGTAGCGCTTCAAAGCTGACGATGGCTCCCGTGCCCGTGTCTATGACGGGCTGATAGTGCAGGAATAATTCCTCTTGCTGCAAGGCTTTGCGAATACCCATTTCGAGACGCATGCGCTCACGGGCCGCGCTATTGATCTGGGGATTATAAGCCTGAAAGGTTTGGGTGGCGTTTTGCTTGGCGCGGTTCAAGGCGGCATCGGCATTGCGCAAAAGGGTTTCCGGCTCGTCTCCGTCTTCGGGGAATTGCGCTACTCCCATGCGGCCATTGATGTGAATTTCCTGGCCATTGAGAAACATGGGAAGGGCCAACTGGACTTGGATTTTCTCATAGATGGCGGAAATGTCCGTGCCGGTGCGAAGCTTCGGTAAAAGGATGACGAAGGTATCGCTGCCCAGTCGCGCCACGGTATCGCTTTGCCGTACCGCCTTTTGCAAACGTTGGCCGACTTCGGATAGAAGCTTGTCCCCGACATCATGGCCAAAGGAATCATTCACCCACCGGAATCGTTCGAGATTGAGAGCCAAAACACCCACTCGAAGCTGATTGCGGCGAGCATGGGCCAATTCTCGCTCCAGATGATCGTGAAAAAGCAGGCGATTAGGCAAACCCGTCAAAGGATCGTGATAGGCTAGAAATTCGAGACGGTCCTCGACTTCATTGCGTTCCGCCAATTCCTGCTTGAGTCGCGCATGCAAGTCCGCGAGACGACCGACGCCTCCGCCCACCAACAAATGCAAAAGGACAGCAGCGCCACCGCGTCCCGCCAATTCCCCCCAACTGGCACCGAGTTGCCAATACAGATAAAGGTTGAGACCTGAAAGCAAGAAAGCCACCAACAGGGCCGGCAAGGTTCCCAACAAACCGCCTGCGACCGTCAAGGGCACCAGGGAAAGAAAAAAGACCACATCTCCGATGAGGCGATAAAGCGGACTTAAGGCTACAGCATAAAGCACCAAGAGGACAACCACGGTGTGAAAGCGCGTGGCATCCAAGCGGCGCCCGGCAACGGCCTTGGCCTTGGCCCTTAGATTGAGAGTTTGGGGCATATTGAAGAGAATAAGGGTGGATATTTCTCTGGTCAAGTTAGGGTCAGTCCCGAGTCAATTACCTGTCAAGCCAGAATTTGTTTGGAATCTTGTTCCAATCAGGACATTTGCGATCTTCGTCTCCGGCCTCGTATAATCCAAGGACAACCCAGGCGGAGTAAAAATGAGGCAAATAAGCGGGATAGGGGACAAACGCCGAATCGGCGCCACTCTGATTTCAAGCTTATGGTTTCCGGCTTTACTCTTAGGCCTTCCCCTGCAAGAACCGAAGGCCGAAACCTCGGGATCGCAAACAGAGGAGGCCACGGCCAGCCTCACTCCAGGAAACTTGCCCGAGAGTAACCTGGGCGATACCTCACTTCCCGACAATCCGAATGCCATTGATCATTGTCTGGCCAAGGTGCGCGTGGATGCCGCTAATTTACGTGAAGGCCCCTCTCTGATTGCTCCAATCAAGGGTACTCGCTTGCTGGATGAAGCCCTCTTCGTCCGAAAGATGATGGGAAAATGGGCCCAAGTGGTGACCGAGGAAGGCGACACAGCCTATATCGCCGCCTATTTGCTCACTTTTTCTTGGCATGATTTATTGGATCAATGGAAAAAGGGATCGCCTCCGCCTACGGTAGGAAAAAAGGCCAAGGTCAAATGGGCCTCGGTGAATGTGCGGCCTTATCCCTCCACCCGGGGCGGAAGGCTAGGCGTCCTACTTTCACGCGATCGCATCGCGATTTTGAGTGAACCTAAAAAAGGTTGGGTCCTGGTGCAAGCGCGGGATGCCATCGGTTTTGTGAAGGCAGAAGCCCTGCAGGCCCTGCCCAAGGCCCCATCTGCCTATGCCGGCTTACCCTTCGCTTCCTTGCGTCTGCCGGAAACCAATCCCATGGAGTTCAAACGTGAATCGCCTTCCGAGTATTTGGCACGCACGGCTTGGAGCCCGGAAATATTCCAAGCCCAGTGGCCGAACCAGAGCGAGCAGGCCCTAGCCGAGGCGCGAATCGCTTGGGAAAGAGCCGGGCGCGACGATTGGGCGGAACGTCGGATGGCCGCGGCCGTGCTTCCCGTTCCTACCGTAGCGATTCGATAATTTCTCGCTTTTCCCTTCCCATACTTTTACACCTTGACAATCTGGCCAAGCCGGCCTTTAACATTCCTGAATGAAAATATCCCCAGAGCTTGCAAAGCCACGACTCGGTATCGAAAACCGCCTGAATCTGGCTACCTGGATTTTGCTCAGCCTGGCCGCGGTGGGCCTTGGTGCGGCATTATTCCTGATAGTGAGCGTGTCGCGCGCCAATACCGTGGCGGCTTCGGTCGCTTCAGCCCATAGCACGGTACAGCAATACCGGAATTTGCGCGCCTACTACACCGAAAATGTCATTGCCAAATTACCCGCAGCGGAAGGCAAATTGACCGCTTCGTCGCATTATCTCGACAAGCCCGGAACCATTCCCCTGCCTGCGACCGTCATTCATGATTTGAGTGCCAAACTTGAGGGTACGAAATCCGGTACCCAAATGAAGCTTTATAGCCGCTTTCCTTTCCCCGAACGAAAGGGTCGTCACCTCGACGCTTTTGCCGAGGCTGCCCTTGCCTTTTTACAAGGTCATCCCGATTCCATATTCTCTCTTCTGGATGAAAGCTCGAAGCCCGCGAAAGTACGGCTGGCTGCGGCCGATCGCATGAAAGAAAGTTGTGTTGCCTGCCACAATTCCCATCCAGACTCGCCCAAACGGGATTGGCAAGTCGGCGATATGCGCGGCGTACTCGAAGTCGACCTGGAAGTCGAAAAGCCCTTGGCCGCCTCGCGGGCCATGGCCCAAAAAGTGGGATTGATTTTTTTCCTGGTACTTGGCCTGCTCGGATTATTGTTGGCGACTTATCGCCGATTCACTTCGCGGCTAAGCCAACGTACCGCCCGGCTGCGCGAAGCCGTGGAATGCGCGGCCAGCAAGGACTTGACCGTGCAAATTCCCAATGAGGGCAATGATGATGTGGGAAGGCTTGCCACAGGCATACAGGATTTGGTGCAAAGCCTTCGGGATCAAATCACGGCTCTCCGACGCACTTCGAATGTCCTCACCTCCAGTTCCGCCAGCCTGACGGAAGCCAATTTGGAGGCCGACGATAGCGCTCGCGCCACGACAAAATTGATGGACCGAATGACCGGTGAAGCCGATCAACTCAATAGCGTGGTGCAATCCGTGGCGGCAGCCACCGAGCAAATGTCGGCCAGCATACAGGAAATCGGCCGTCATACCGTCGAAGCGACCACGGTGGTCAAAGAGGCCGTGAGCATAGTCCAACATGCTCATCAGGACATGAATAGGCTGGATGTCAGCAGTCGCGAAATTGGCGATGTCCTGCAATTGATCCAGAATATCGCCGAACAAACCAATTTATTGGCTTTGAATGCCACTATCGAAGCCGCGCGCGCGGGAGCCTCAGGCAAAGGCTTTGCCGTAGTCGCCAGCGAGGTCAAGGAATTGGCGCGCCACACCTCCACCGCCACCGAAACCATCGCCGCCAAAATCACCTCGATTCAAGAAGGCACCACCGGCGTGTCCATCTCCATGAAGGACTTGAAGGAAATCATCGATCGCATTCACGCCTTTCAAGCCTCCATAGCCAGCGCGGTGGAGGAACAAACCGCGACGACCCGCGAGATGAGCAGTAGCCTTTCGCATGCGGCGACAGCCAGCCGGAACATGGCCCAAGAAGCGACCACCTTGCAAGCTTCGGCACGCGCCGCGCATGTCGGCTTGGAGAAAACCCAGGCCGACACGGCCATGCTAGCCTCCATGGCCGTCGACTTTGAATGCTTTATCGTGAACTATAAAACCGAGTGATGGCAATCTCTGGCTTCAGGCCTAAATCCATCGGAGCTCGGAGGGCACCAGCGCCCTCACCAGCGACCATCCACTGAGGCGAGCATGCGAAGCCCCAGGGCATTGCCGGCGGGATGCTCCACCGCTTCGGGCTGAACGGCATTCAGCAATTGCAAGTTCGCGCCAAACTTCTGCTGAAAGAAAGTGCGTCGCAAGCCAGCCGATATTTCGGCATGAGGTTTCGACCGTAACTCCTGCGTGACGGAGATTGTGCCCGCGGCCTTCGGCCAACGGCGTACGACCTTTTCACCCACCCATTGCGCCAAGCCCGTCAGGCTAAAATCTGGAGACACGGCCCAAGCCGCTTCGGCTCCGGCCCACCAAGGCGCAGGCGCGTATTCGAGATCGCCGGCCTCCTCACCAAAGAACTCGCGGGTGCCCCCATTCAAGGCAAGCCGAATGCCGGGTAGACGCGTGCTCACCATTTGCGCCGTCAGCGCCAAATTATGCAAGACAAAGGGACTGGCGGCATAATTTCCAACCCTCGCCGCATTGGAATAATCCCCTTGCTCGACAGAAGAAAGCGAGGGCGAGGTCATCGAAGAAAATACCGGCCGCCCCCATTCTGCCGCCCAAGTAGCCCGCGCCTTTGCCGTTTCCGGGCCGCGCACAAAAGCGTATTCCCCAAAGGCCGCTCCACCTCGCGCCGTGCGATCGGGGAAAAAATCTCCGAATACGGTTTGCGCAGAATCGGCGGCGATTTCCTGAGAAGCAGGCAAATCCGTAGAGCGATAGGACAAATAAGCCTTCACGCCGACGTCTGGCCTATGCTGTCCTTGCGTGCGCCCCAAAGAAGACTCGCCTTCCAAGGAAAGTATGCCGTCACTCGACGCCACCTTGCTTTCGGTGCGCCAAGCCCAGCCCGGAAAATCCTCGGAAGTAAAGTTTTTCTGCGTCAGCAAGGTGAAGGGAAAGCGATCCTCGTCGAAAGTGGGAAAGCCACCGGCAGGCCCGGCTTCGAATTTCCTCCGCGCAAAACCCCATTGCATATACCAAGACCAGCCGTCCTCGCCACCCTGAAAACGAAGGCCCACTTCCGAGGCTTGTCCTTCGCCTTGATAATGCAGGGCCTCTTCCGGGCTTTCCCATTGCGCCAATAGCAGGTATATGCCCTGTCCCGGGCCATAGTCGGCCTTCAGGCGCGTCAACCGGATTTCCCAAGGATATTCGGCCCCCGTAACCGGCGAGAGACCCCAGCGCCAACCCTGGGCATAGGTAGCATGCAAGCTACCGCTACGCTGGCGATAGGTCATTTCCCCCAGGGCATAGGCCTGGCTCGGCAGTCGATCACCGTAAAACGACAAAACATTCTTTCCCGACTTTGGTGCCAAGGCCTGCGCGCGCCGCGACCTACTTTCCGCCGAGGCGACTTCATTCTGCCATAATAGGCCTCGCAGCCGAAGTTGGGGCAAAACCGAATAGCTTAAGTCCCCACGCCAGGCCCCACCGTCTTGCTCGTCCATTTCTCCGCCGCCTTGCAGAGAAAAAACGCTCGGCATTTCTTCCTTCTCATCTTGATTTTTGTCGCGTTTTTCAGAAAGACTCGGCCACTCGGCGAAGGGGTAGACTTGGCCCGCCCAAAGCAAGCGCCGTGTCCAGGAGGGTTCGGCTGTGAAGGTTTCGCCGGGACCCACGGCTTCGCCGCCCGTCCAGAGGAAAAGGCGTTCGGGGTGAAGCAATCGCTCACGCAGGGCCGGGCTTTCCGCTGGCAGCAGGGTTTCGAGCAAAGAAGCCGGCCCGGCCTGCTGGGTGGTGTCTTGCGCCGTGTCCAGGACTTCGGCCATGGGGGTCGCGAGGGTGACGAGGGAAAGGCCAAGGCCAAGAGTAAGGTAAGGGAGGTAAAAACGTTTCATTTCTTCCTCTGCAAGGCCGCCGCGAAAAAACCGTCATAGTCAGTTTCTCCGGGATAAAGGTGCAGGCATCCCTGCCTTAGCAATTCCTTTGGCAAAACCGCGGACGCATCGTCCAGAGAAAAATCGGCGCTTTCCCTCAAAAAGGCCGCGATCACCTGGCTAGTTTCTTCAGGCTCGGGGCTACACGTCGCATAGACGAGACGTCCCCCGGGAGCTACCTGGGTGGAGGCATGCCGCAATATGGCGAGCTGGCGCCCGCCTTGGTCTGACAAATCTTTTTCTTGCACCCGCCATCGCGCCTCGGGACGACGGCCGATGACGCCCAGGTTGGAGCAAGGCACGTCGGCAAGCACGCGATCGAAGGTCGGCTTGAGGGCGGGCTTCAGGGCGTCCTGCACCAAGGGCCAAAGTTCGCCGCCCCCGCGTCGATGACCGAGACGATCGCGGGCATCGCGAATCGAGCGCATGCGGCGCCAGCTCTGATCGGCGCAGATCACGCCCGCGCCATTTAAATCATGGCCCTCGGCGGCGGCCATTTCCAATAACAAGGCCGCTTTGCCGCCGGGTGCCGAGCATAAATCCAGGGCGGTGAGCGAAGGCTGCCACTGCAAAAGACGGGCGACGAAATAGGCTGCGGGATCCTGAAAGCTCAGGCCTCCCTCCGCGAAAAGCCGATGCGATAAAACCACATCGGCCCCGCCCGTGACGCGCAAAAAAAGCGGGGCGAGAGCATCTTCTTCGGCGGCTAAACCCGCCTCAGCCAAGGCGGCCTTAGCCTCGGCCACGGTCCCCTTGAGCGGGTTGACGCGCAACCATGTCGGCGCTTCCTGGTTACCTCGAATCAGGGCCAGCGCTGCCGCTTCAGGGCCAAGGGCTGCGCTCCAGCGGCGCACCAGCCACTCGGGGTGGGAAGACGCGATGGCCAATGCCTTGGCGTCTTGGCCCGGCGGCAATTGCAAACCCTGGCGCGATAAATTTTTGAGCAGGGCATTGGCGAAGCCACTCAGGGGCTTGCCGAATTTGAGGCGCGCGATTTCCACCGAAGTGTCGACGGCGGCATGCACGGGTATGCCATTCATGACCAGGATTTGCAAAGCCCCTAAGCGCAGCACGCTACGCAGGCCGGGATGCGAGACACCCTTGGGCGCCAAGCGGTCGATATGATAATCCAGCAGGCTGCGATGACGCAAAACGCCAAGCGCCAAGGCGCGCGCCAAGGCCTGATCCTGGCCTGATAAGCCGGCTAAGGCCGACGGGAAAAGCTCTTTCAAAAATGCGCCGGAGCGTTCTTGATCGAGGAGCACGCGCAAGGCGGCTTGGCGGGAGGGTAAACCGATGGCGTTAGACAAGCGGCAAAAATTAGGTAACGGGGGGCTTCCCTAAGAGCCCGGTGCGGGTTTTTCTTCCGCGGGCTCGCAAACTATGCGATCATGGTGGACATGCGCAAACTGTCGGCCTATTTGGCGGAATCTCTGCGCTATCGAATGCGCTGGTGTCGGCGCGCCTTTCTTTGCCAATACCGCAATCGCTTTCCTCGTCACGAACCGCGCACCCCTGCGGAATTGATTCGCCTGCATCAAGAACAAAAAACAGCCTATCAAGCCTATATGCAAAGCGTCCCCGCCTCGGAAGAAAGAGAAGCTTCGCAGCAAGCTTCATTGCAGGTGAGGATGGATTTACTCCCCGGAAATTACCGGGCTTGCCTGGAAATCGGCTGCGAGAGCGGCTGGTTTCTCGAACATCTTCTCCAACGCAAAAGGATTGCCGAAGGCTTCGGCATGGAAATTCGCCGCCAGGAATTACGCCCTTCCCGCCGCTCCGATTTGCATTTCACCAATGCTTCGGCGGAAGCCTTGCCTTTCAAAAGCCATCGTTTTGATTTGATCGTCGCCCTCCATGTTTTAGAACATATCGTGGCCATAGGCAGACTGAAAACCGAATTGCGGCGGGTCTCCGCGGAACGAACCCATATTCTCATCGCCTTGCCGCTAGGTTACGACGACGACCCCTGCCACCGCTGGCATTTCATGACTCCCAACGGTTGGAAGCGGTTTTTGAAAATGCGATTGAACCTCGAATTCATCCAGGGCGGGATTTACCACACCCATATCACGGAATTCGTGGGATTATTTCGCCTATTTCAATCGTAGACCTGGACGCGGCGAAAGAATTTCGCGCTCGACTTGGCTTTGTGGATCGATGGCCAAGATACGGCGGCCCTCTTTGTCTTCCGCTAGGAAGATCAGCATTTCCCTGCCGTCCAAGTTGCGCACTACGGGATGGCGCTCGCTGCGCAAGGTCAAGGATTGGGAGGTGAGCTTTTTCAAAGCCAAGGTCTCTAAATCGGCGGCATTCAAATCGGAAACCGTGGTGCCGGCGGTGAAATAAAGTTGTTTGCTGTCCGCAGAAAAAGCCAATTCATGCACCGAACTGCCGCCGGTCAAGGTACGTAGGCCTTTTAAGCGCATATCGTAAATTTCAATTTCCCCGGTGGTGTCGCCTTCCTGCCCTTCGAGGAAGGCGAAGCTCTCTCCGTCAGGGCTCCAGGCCATGCGGCCTACGACATAGGGAACCTTGGCGACTTCCATCGGTTGAGAAAGGTCGGCGCCGGAAAGGGTGATGATGTCATCATTCCCCAGGCGTGCGGCAAAAATCAATTGGTCTTGCTGGGGAGAAAGGGCGAAACTCCGCACATACCCCATACGGCCCTGGGTCAAATTATTCATTTCGTGACGCCAAGGATCTATTCGTACCAGATCACTTTGATCTCCGTTTTGGTAAAGGGCGAAAACCGCCTTGCCCCGTAAGCCGAATATCTCCTGGCTCATGGCGCCGCCTTGATCGGTCAAGGTATCCAGCGAGTCCTTGCCGGGAGTGAAAGCAAAAAGCTCACGGGCTCCGCCCTCGGTGGCGCTGGTGAAGGCGATGAGATTGCGGCCCCAGGCCACGGCGGGCTCGGCCACAGGCAGGCCCACGGTCGGCAAGTCATAGGTAGCGCCGGTGATGAGATCGACAAGATGCAATCGACCCTTCACCTCGGCGCTATCGTCGACATAGGGCAGAACCTTGGCCGTGAGTTCGAGCTCGCCATCGCCGAATAAGGTCTTATTGAGATTGACGATGGCGGCGCTGAGCAGCCGCGCCACCGCCTCGTCTTCGGGAACCTTGGCATCGAGGGCGATGAGTCGATGATTATGGCTTTTGCGCTTGCCGGCTTTGTCGAAGACGAGGCTGAACTGCCCCAAATAATTACCGTCACGACCAGGACAAACCAAATAGGTGCGGCCGACCTGCATGGGAACTTGCAGTGGCGACCCTTCTCCCGACATCACGAGGATATCGATGCGACCCACTTTTTGCGCCAGCAAATAAGCCCTTTGCAAGGTGCCATTGGCCATCACCACCACGAGATCGCGATCCTCGACCTTATCGAGATGCCGGATCAAGGCGGCTTCGGCTTCTTCGAGAGGCTCCCCTTGTGCCGCCTGCGCGTCCAGGCTGATGGAAAGCAAAATCAATTTGCCACCGCTCGGAAGTTTTTTGCCATAGGAGGCGGAAACCCCGCCACCGAAATTCGACCATGGCTCTTGGCTGGCGATAAAGGGCAAGTCATTTCCCAGCAAGGCATTGCCGCGCGCCATTTCCAAGGGCCCCACGCCGATGGCATCGTATTTCATGTGGGCGTACGCCGCCGCCATGAAGCCGCGCGTCTCGTCCTTGGCGGTGGCGGTGAGCAAATCCCCGGCGTCGATGAGCACATTGTGGGGATAGGATTGGCGCAATTCCTTGAGCTTGGCGGCTCTTCGGGCCAAGCCCCCCAGCGGTTTGCCCGCCACCCATTGCGGCGCGAGATTACCGTGGGTATTGGCAGTGAAAAGAATAGAGATGGCCCGCTCGTCAAGGCGCTCCAAATCGGCAAGGACTATGCTTAGGAAGGCTTGGGCCTGATAATTCTTGGGGTTATATCCCAAGGCGCGCTTAGTCAGTTTAAATGCGCGATGATAATCCCCTTCGGCATAACTGGCCTTGGCCTTGCGCAAAAGAAATTCATCATTGCGCCGATCTTTTAATTTCTTGGCATAAGACAAGCCGAAGGCGTGATAGGCGCCCAAATAGCCGAAATGCTTGAAGCCATAGTCGACGGTAATGCCCTCCCATCGCACACCCATTCCGGCCGAGATGCCGGCTAAGGCGTCGATTTCCCGATCTTGGGTTGCCCCTTCATAGCCAAGCCGGAAAAGCAAGAGGTCGCGCCAAAACCATTCTCCTCCCGCATAGTAACGCAGGACGCCATTGGCCTCATGCTCCAAGCCAAGATGCGTCGACCAGGAGTCGAGAAATAAAGGTTTGCCGATTTCGAGATTCCAGGCCATGGGCTGTCCCTGCCATTCGCTCTCAGGCGTGTCATAGGCGAGGCCAGGCCCGATATTGCGTAATGCCATTGCGAGGCGCCAGTCTAGACCTAAAGCCAGGGTAGCCCCAAGGCCCAAGCCACCGCCATAAGCGGAGACGTCTTCGATAGCGCTGCGATAAAGGTCGAGACGCGCGCCTAAAGCCAATCGCCCATCAAGGAAATTGCGACCGAAGGCAGCACCCACGAGCAAATCGCCCGCCGAAGGCTGGGTTGATTCTTCGTCAATGTCGCGGGCATTCTCGAAGGCCCCCGTGAACATGGCCCCTACCGTAACTCCCAGGTTTCCCCCGTAGCGCCAGGGCATGGCGAGGGAAAGCCGCTCGACGCGGAATTCCCCCAGGATTTCCGAATGCGACAGGGCATAGTCCGAATTGGCGGCCTGGGCCACCATGGCGGGATTGTCGATTTGGGCCGTGGCTTCTTCGTCGGTGGTGAGGCTGTGCCCGCCCATGGCCACATTGCGCGCGCCCACGGGAAGTCTCAGCCAGGACATGGACGTGGACCCCGCTGCCGATCCATCCAGGCTGGTAAAACCGCTGACGTCCAGGCCTTGGGATTGCGCGAAAACCGCTAAACCGGCGACAAGAAAAGTCGCCACCCGAAGGAGTGACAAACTTATTCGCGCCGGAGCCCTCAATGCTTCCACAAATCGGGATCCTCACGATTGGTCCACATATCCTTGGTGGCATCGACCCACTTCTCTACCGCGCCTACCTTGATCGAAGGATCTTCCTGAACTGCCTTCAAGCGCTCGGTTTTCAGTTTTTCCAAAACGCCGAGATAACTTTGCGCTCCTTCGAAGTTCTGCAAGCGCAAGTTCATGGCCACCAGGGCATTCAGCATTTGATACTCGAAATCAGGATTCGCCGATTCATTGCGGCCAAAAGCCTTCATCAATAGCGGCAAGGCCTCTTTGACGACGGACTCATCGTCCTTACCGGCATCTCGCATGAAGAGCGCTATTTTCAGTTGATACATGGCAGCCTTGTAATAGGACAGCGGCACGTCCAAGGTGGTCTCGACCAAGGCGCGATGGATGGCTAGCCGCAAACTGTCGACAGCCGAAGCGATGGTGCGGGGATGGACGAAATGCTTGGCATAGTCGGTCACGCCCTCTAGCATTTTCTTGCGCGTTTCGAGGCGATTTTTCAGCTCTTCCAAGACAAAGGGGCCTAGCTGCGATTTCACATCCGACTTGGTCTGTATGGACCAGGTGATGAAATCCTTTTTGTCGGGAGAGGCGAAAAGACATTTGGGACAAACTGTGACGGCATAGAGATTGTAATTCAAATTGAGGAAACCTCTCACTGGCGCATAGCGAGGAACGAAAAAGCGATCGGTGATCACCGCCAGGGATTTGGATTTCAACTCATAGCAGGTAATGCC
Organism: Fibrobacterota bacterium; assembly: GCA_043753995.1. Lineage (GTDB taxonomy): Bacteria > Fibrobacterota > Fibrobacteria > UBA11236 > UBA11236 > JAYUVP01. The sequence goes on along the minus strand of JAYUVP010000027.1, from coordinate 19,421 downwards.
CGCCATGCCGCATATCGGGCATTTCACCTGCACGGTATAGGTTGGATCGTCGGAACCTCCGGCATCGGGCTTGGCGGCAGCGGCCGCCACCTTGCGGCGCGATTCTTTCAATAAATTCACCTTGGCCAAGTCAATTTGAGGACCATAGGTGCGCAAGTAAGACGTCACCATTTCCTCATCACCCAGCAAGATCTCTAGCCGCTTGCGCATCAACTCTTCTACACCCATGGTGGATCTGCCTTTCTCCGCCGCCCAAGGTCCCATCGGTTCCAAACAGGCGGCTACCTTAGCGAAATGTTCTGGCTCGCTCGGTTACGCATGATTATCCACCCCGGCAGGGTTTCTTGAGGAGCGAGGAGAAGGTATTGGCGAAGTTTGAGGGACCGCCGATGGAGAACCTGGGTCGGCTCCTTCTACGCGGATGGCGGGTGATTGTCCTATACCCCCTGAGCGCCCTCCATGCACTATGCCTTGTTTTGCATCAGGCCTGGCTGCGGCGACAATCAACACGTGCAAGGCAGACGCCGGAAGGCCATCCACGTCCTCCCCTGCTGGTGGTGGGCGGCCTCAAGCTGCGAGGCTCGGGCAAAACCTCGGTGACGGCGGCCTTAGCCGAAATGGCCTTGGCGCGAAATCGATCGACGGCCGTTTTGCTTTATGATAGCCCGGAGCAAGTCCTGCCCAGGCTCGCGATGAAATCGCTTCCGCTTTTACGCGAAGTATCGCTTCAAAGTCATTGGCCGGATTTTTCTGACGAAGCGCTATTGATGAAGCACATGAATCCGGGTGCGCGCGTTTTCGTCACGCGCCATCGCTTGCGCGCTTGGCAAGAATTGGCGCGGACCCTTCCCGATTTGCAATTCCTGCTCAGCGATGACGGCCTATTTGATCCGCGCCTAGTCGATACGCCGAGCGGCAAGGTGAAGCGCCTGGCGCTTTTGGAAACCGGAGAAAATCCCGGCTGGCGCGATTTATTTCCATCGGGAGACTATCGCGGCACCATGGCTTTGCTGCGGCCCGGCGATTTGATTTTGCATTCCGCCCAGGCCGGCGACCCGGGAAGGCAAACTTTTCAAGAGGGCAAGGCTTGGAGGCGAGAGCTTCACTTACCGCTGACCGGTTGGGACAAAAAAAGACCGACGGTCGCCTTATGCGGGCATGGGCAAGCCGAGGCCTTTTTCGACTTTCTGGAAAAACAAAACGTGAAGGTGGTGGCGCATTGGCAAGTGGCGAATCACCGCGGCTTTCCGGCGCGACAGCGCCTAGGCTGGGAAAGTCGACTGGGCAAAGATTTGCAATGGATATGCAGCCCGCGCGATGCCATGAAATTGCTTTCCCCTGCTGAAGTCGGCGATGGCGCCAAAGGATGGGTGGGGACTTGGCAAGGCCCGGACCTGGCTCCGGCGCCTTTAATCGTTTGCGGACATCGGGCGACCTTGCCCCCTTGTGCTAGGGAATGGGCTGGGCCCTGGCTGGAAAACCCCTGAAGCCCACGGAGCCCTAAAACCAGAACCGGAGGGCGGCAAGCAGGCCTTTTGGTAGATTGCCCGCATCCCCATGATGCCCTCCAGTTTAAGACCCGCCCTGTCCCCGATTTTTTTCGCTCGCTTCCGATGGGGTTTTGCCCTGGCTGCCTTCCTTATTGGCATCCTCGCTTCGGCCTCGCAAGCCGCTATCGGCGATTGGAAAAGCTATTCGCCATTGCATCATGCTACCAGCATTATCGAACACGGTGGCCGGGCTTTTATCGGCACTACCGGGGGCATACGCAGCATGGATCCGAGGACGAAGGAGGAAAAAACCTATGACAACCTTTCGGGTTTGCGTGATGACAGGATCGCCAGCTTAATCCATTCTGAAGACGGAACCCTGTGGGCTATTTCCCAAGAGGGTTATGTGCATTCCTTTGACGGCCATGCCTTTACGGCCTATGGCCAGGGCTATGCTGCCGAAAAATGGACGATGCGGACTCGCGCCGCAGCCGCTGGCGGACAATATTTGGTCTTGGGATCCAGCAAAGGCCTCACCTTTTTCGATACCAAGAAACATGCGGCCTTGACCTCACTCAATCGCTTCGGCAATGCCGTCGGCGACAGCATCGTCGCGGTGCTGAGGCATGGCGATACCCTTTATATCAGTACGCCCCAGGCGGTGTATTTCGCGGCCGTGAATTGGCGTGACTTACTATCAGTCACACCTTATGGAAGTATTTTCGACCCTCGCATTTGGAAGCGATATGAATTTCCTATCGACACGGTGAAGGTCACCGAGCCGGATCCGGTCGTACCTCCTCCCGACGACACCGAGCCGCCACCCGACGATTCCATTCCCCCGCCTCTCGACTCCGTCGATATCGTGATTCAGCCACCTGGAGACAGTGTGGCCGTTCCTGAAGATTCTCTGCCGCCTTCAGGAGACTCGGCCAGGGTACCGTTTTTCAAGCTTGCGGCAAAAAGCCGCGCCCAAGCGGAAACCGATACGATGGAAGGCCCCTTTGTTCGCAAGTATGGGCAATTGGTTTGGGAAAAGGATCACCTCGAAACCTATGGGGAAGGCACGGTATTGACCGAACCGAAACGGGTGGAAATTCTCCTGCAAAAAGGGATGACCATCCATGGCATCCAATACTCCAAGGAAAAGGGCCTACTCGAAGCCGCAGGCAAGGTCGGAAACGCCTACTATATCGGTGGAAGTTACGGCTTATTCCGCGCGACGCCCAACAAAGACGGCGATTCCGTCAGTTTTGAATTATTGCCTGCTCCGACAGCTTTCCCTGAACATTCTCCAGTCAATATCACCGCCCATGGAGGCAAGGTTTATACCCAGTCTTATCTGGGACTCAATAAACTGGAAGCGGACGGATTTCATTATCTACCGCTCGCAATCTACGCTTCCGAAGAACTCAGCACGCGCACGCTTCGCAATTTGACCATGGATGCCAATGGAAATGTCTTTATCGGTTCTTGGGGTCAGGGCTTGGACAAAATCACCCCGGAAGGCCAGGTCTCCACCTATGTCGGCAAGGACTCTTGTCTCTTCCCCATCGTCGCCCCAAGCTTTTATGTCGTGCATACTTTAAGCGATCCCTACAAAAACGGATTGTGGCTGGGCATGTTCATGAATGAATTCAGCAGTGGCCATCAATTGGCCTATTTCGACTTACAGGACAACTCTTTCACTTGTTTCGACAATGCCAATCAGGGTCATTCGCCTCGTGTCATCGAGACCTTGGATGACGGTGTCCTGGCCGTGGGCAGCGATGCTGGTCTTTTTCTCTTTCAATACCAAACCCGACCCACCACCTTGAAACTCTGGAAAACCATCAAAGCCACCGGCGATGTTTTTGATACCTGGGGTGTAAAGCGAGACGCCTTTAAACGGCTTTGGTTATTACAAGGCGGCAAGCTGGCCTATGTCGACAGCATTGAAACCCAGGCCGGTGCTGAAATTGTGCCCAATAAACTGGAATCTTTCGACGGTAAGGAATGCCATGTTCTAGCCCAAGACCCGGCCCTCGGCCTTTGGGCTGGATGCGAAAACGGAATTTATCGCATTGTCCCCGAATTTTATGCGCGCGACACGCGCATCACGCGCTTTTCACAAGAAGACGGCTTGCTTTCCAATGTGGTCTACGATGTCGCGATAGATGGCATCACTGGCATGGTCTGGGCGGTAACGAATCGCGGAGTAAGCCGTTTTGAAGGAGGAGTCAGCAAGCCGAAAACCGGTTTGGAGTCGTTCAAGGTTTATCCCAACCCATTCCGAAAAGAGCATCGCTTCGTGGTCTTCGACCAATTGCCACCCTCCGCTGAAGTTTGGATCCATGGGCAAGACGGACAAGTCGTGCGTACCTTGCACAGCCGCGACCTCGTAGGATTTCAAGCGCATTGGGACGGCAATAATGACGCGGGTCGTCCCGTGAAGCCGGGCGTCTATCTCTGGAGCGTCAAAGCGGGATCGCAATCCAAGCAAGGCCGGATCATCGTCGCCCGCTGATCCGGGGCTCTAATTTCCTAAGACCTCGCGATACACTGATTCCATGGCGTGAATCGCTTGCCTAGCATCATGATGCACGGCCACGTGATCCCTTCCGGCGCGTCCCATGGCGGCCCACTCCGCATGCTTCTCGACCCAAGTCACCAGGGCTTGGCTCAAGGCCTCAGGGTCTTTTTCCGGCACTAAAAAAGCACTGCGCTGGGGCAAGGTGATAAAGGGGATATCGTCATGGGTGGTGGAAATCACAGGTAAGCCGCAAGCTTGAGCTTCGAGTAAAACCGTTGGCGCTCCTCCTTCAGCATCGCCATTCGCCGCTGTGCAGGAGGGAGCCAGCAAGGCATCCTGTTCCCCCATGGCCTCGCGCAATTGGGGCAAGGTCCAGGTGCCGACGAAACGCACTCGGTCCTGCAAGCCCAGGTCCTTGGCCTGGCCCAGCAAGGCGCCGCGCAAGGGGCCGTCGCCGACCACGGTCAAGTCGATTTGCGGCATGCCCTGCCGCTTCTGCAGGCGAGCCAGCGCTTGCAGGCCGAAGGCCAGCCCTTTTTTCTCGACCAAGCGGCCTGCGAAAAGCAAGCGTAGGGGCCGACGTCCATCCCAGGAGCGTTCGCGAAAGGCATAATCCCCGAGGTCGATGGCTATGCGCATCAAGCGGATCTTGGTCTCAGGCGCCCCCAAATCAAGCAAGCGCTTCTGCGCCTTCGGCCCTTCGGCCAGCAAGGCGCCCGCATGGCGAAAAACTTGGGCATAGCCCGAGCGCGCTCGGCGCAGCAAGTCGCGGCGACTCATGTCCGATCCATAAAAGCTGACCACGAAGGGAAGTTTTCGCTGGCGAAGGAAGGGCTCGGTGACGCAAGCGCGAAAGCCTTGATGGGCATGGGCCAAAACCACCTCGCGCCCTCGCAAGGCTTGATCGAGTCCGGCATAATTCACCGGGGCATAGCCACCGGTCAAGGACGCCCAAGCCCGGGCCCAAGCGGGACGCAGCACGGGCAATTCCAAGCGCGGCGCCTCGCCACCCAGCAGGGGAAAGCGTTCGAGGTTTTCGTATTTGTCGGCTAAAATCAGAGGATGAAAATCCCGCGCTTGCCGCAAGTATTGCCAAATAAAGGTTTCGGTGGGCGGCAAATAGCTATTCAGCAAATGCAGAATACGGGCAGTCATGGCAAGCCGGTCATTGGAGTCACGAGGAATATCAAGGGCATCTCTAAAATTGCTTGCTAGACGAAAGAAAGCGAATGGAAAGTGCTTGAAAATTCCGGCTTGAGGTCCGACCTTTCGGCCATGGTATTGGCCGTCCCTTTTTCTCCTTGTCCCGAAGACCTCTGGGCCAGGCTCTGCTCCGAGGACCCTTCCTGCACTTTTTACCAGACACCCGCCTGGTTAAACACAGCAGCCGAGCATTTTCGCGGGCATGGCGACGCGAGCGTCGAAGTCGCCCCCTGGAGCTTTTCCCTGCCGGAAGGTCCGGCCGTTTTCCCCCTCCTGCGCCGGCGTCGCTTCGGGGCTTGGCATTATTTCTCGCCTTTCGGCACCTATTCCGCTCCGGCTTTCGCCGGGACGCTGAGCCCCGCGGGCAAAGCCGCCATCGCCGCTTCGCTGAGCCGTGCCAATGTCTTGCTCACCTCTTCGCCCTTTAGCCCCAATGCCGTGCAAATCGGCCGTCCGCTGGATTTCGCCATTCAAGCCGTCGATTTGCTCAAGCTCGATGCCAATAATCCCATGCGGGATTGGGAAGAGGGACAACAGAGACGCGTGCGTGTTTCCCGTCGCAGCGGTGTTACGGTGCGTGCGGCCCAAGGCGAAGCCGACTGGCGGCGCTATTTCGAGCTTTATCAGGAAAGCCTGGAACGCTGGGGCGATACCACCACATCACAATACCCCTGGAGCCTTTTCGACGCCTTGCGCCGCCTCAGCGAGACCCACTCGGGCATTACTCTTTGGCTAGCCGAAGTGCCCGCCGAGACCTTGCGCCAAGCAGGCCTGCCCGCCCAGGGCGACAGCCCGGAAATCGGCGCGGGCTATTTGACCTTCTACCATCAGCTTCATGCTGTGCCCTGGCATGGCGCCGGAGGCAAGGCTTATTTCCGCTTCGGCGTTACCCAAGCACTTTTTCATCACATGATGGCGGATGCCAAGCAGGGCGGCTATGCCCATTTCGACTTGACCGGTAGCAGCGGGCTGGGCGGCGTGGCTTCTTTCAAAAGCCGCTTCGGGACACGCGAAATCGCTTTTCAGGGCTCGCTCAATCAAGTGGGTCTTTATGGTATTTTAGCCCGCCTACGCTCAGCCTTGCGTGCCAACCCCAAGCCAACACTTCCGGCCGACGGTAACGGCAGCGAGACCTCCCCGACGTGACATATACGTTACCCATGGCCGACCCCTCCAGTCCAAATGAACTGACCGCGCGCGCGCAAGCCCTTGCCGACGCGCTGGCGTCCATCACCGATCAAATCGGACGCGAATGGCGCGAAGAGTTCGGCGTCGACAATCCCCCGCTCGCCCAACAGATCGCCCAGGCCCATGCCGATATCGCCCACGATGCCGCCTGGCGTTTCGCCTGGCTACGCGAGCAAGCCCCGCAAGCCCGGCGCGTGCTCGATCTCGCCTCGGGTTATGGCACGGCGGTTTTTCACGGGCTATCGCAAGGCTTTGACATGTTCGGCGTCGAACCTTCGATCGCCAAGCATATTATTGCCGCGAACTTGCTTCGGGGATTAAGCTTGCCCGAATATTGGCGCAAGCGCAATCTTCGCGCCTGGGGCGAAGCCCTGCCGTTTCGGGATCAAAGTTTCGACGCCATCCTGTCCTATCAAACCTTGGAGCATGTCACCGACCCGCGCGCCGTGCTCGCCGAATGGCTACGCGTGACGCGCTCCGGAGGCGGCATCCACTTGCGTTGCCCCGATTATTCCGGCACCTATGAGGGACATTATCTCCTGCCCTGGCTGCCTCTTTTGCCGCGTTCCCTCGCCCGACTCTGGTTGCGCTTGCGCGGCCGCCCCGAAGCCGGGCTACAGGGTATCACCTATGTAACCGCAACACGCGTGAGACGATGGCTGCGCTCCATCGCCGAGCAAACGCCAGGGCTTCGCCTTCACATCATCGATCTCGAAAAAAAACGGTTTTATGCTGTCCTTCGCCAACGGCGCATCTCTTCCCTGCCAGGATTGTATTGGCTGTATCGTTGCCTCCGTGCTCTGAAGACGGCCTTTCGCCAGGAAAAGCCGGTACACTTCTGGATCGCCGTCGAATACCGCCCGAAGCTGTAAACAAAACCTCAATCCCTCGCAGGCAATGACTGAATTCGAACCGACGCCACGGTGAATTCAACCAATGCAGGGCGGCAAATCGTTGAGATTTTAGAAAGGTTTACATATGGAGTTTTCCCGTTTGAGCCAAGCCCTTTCCTTCTCCCTAGTCGCCATAGCGACCCAGGTTTCCGGGCAAACCTCCTTTACCTATCCCGGTTGCGAGGCCGTAACCTCCGCAAATTTCGAACTCGTATCCTTAGTCAATAAAACCAAGGACAATTCCCTGGCCGAACCTGTACGTTTCGCTGTGGCCAAAAATGGCGAGGTTTATTTTGCGGAACGCGGCGGCGCCATCAAGGTCGTGAAAACCGATGGCTCCATCACCAAGATTGGCGCGATTTCCGTCTTCCCCATCGGCTCGCCCCTGAAAAAAGATCAGAGCGGAAGCGATGAAATGGGCCTCACCGGCCTGACCCTCGATCCCAACTTCGAAACCAATCACTTTCTCTATGTGACGTATCAACCGCCTTCCCCGGATGTGATGAAGGTTTCTCGTTTCACCGTGAATTCCAATAACCTGGATCTCGGTTCCGAGAAAGTCCTGATGTCTTTTGATTATCACAAGAACTATTGCTGCCATACCGGCGGCGATTTGAAATTCGACGCCAGCGGAAACCTTCTCATTTCGGTGGGCAATAATACACGCAACCCCCCCGACCCCTCTGATGCCAAGGCCTATGTCGACGAAAGCTTTGCAGGTGGCGATGCCAACGATCAAGCGCATGCGGCCAATACCAATGATTATCGCGGCAAGATCTTGCGTATTAAGCCAACCCCTGAAGGCAGCTATACCGTGCCCCCCGGGAACTTCAAGGATTTTTACGCCTCCCAGTACACGGCCGATGAATTGACCAAGATCAAGCCCGAAATTTATGGCATGGGCATGCGTAATCCTTACACCATAGACATCGACCCGTTAAAAGGATCATTGACCTGGGGGGATGTCGGGCCCGATGAAGGCCTGCTATCCGAGGAATACAACCTGACCCAAAAGCCTGGATTTTTTGGCTGGCCCTATTTTGCCGGTTCCGCAGGGTATGCCAAATACAGCTATCGTCTGAGCAAGGACGCCAATGCACCCATGAATACCTCGACCCAGAATACTGGCGTACAGAAATTACCAGCGGCCATAGGCGCTACCGTGGGTTACCAGCAGGCCGCCGCCATCGCGGGTCCAGTTTACCGCTATAGCTTTTACCCCAACTCCACGAAAAAGCTGCCTCCGCATTTCGACGGAAAATGGTTTGTGGGCGACTGGAAATTAGGCTGGCTGCATGTCATCTCCCTGGATAACGAGACCAGCTCAAAAAAGACCGAGGAGAAAAGCCTGCAAACCCTACCCGGTAGCCTTTTGCAAGTGTCGATTGGCCCGGATGGCTTGCTTTATACCTTGGAATACGCCTCAGCCAATACCTATTGGGTCACCGATAATCGCACCCGGATTGCCCGCTGGGAATACAAAGGTGCGGCCTGCACGGGTCCGACAGCCCTTGAAAACCGCAAGGCCAACCAAAGGCTCGCAGCCCATACCACCCTCCTTTCCCTGGGGGCCAATGGCCATCACGCACTTTCCCTGCCCGCTGAAGCCAAGGGCTTAAAGCTCTATGATTTGCAAGGCAAGCTGCTGTGGAGCCATGCCGTGGACGCCACGGCCTCTCGTCGCATCGAAATCCCTAGCATGCAGGGCAGCGGCCTCTATCGCGTGCAATTCAGCTACTGAAGCCGAATCGGCGACGGAATAAGCCCTTCCTGGCTTCGGCGACCTTAGGTTTTGCCGAAAAGCTGGGACGGGAGGGTAGCGAATTCATTGACCGTTTCGCGCAAGCTGGCCAATGACTCATCATTGAAGTCCAAAATAAAAGCGGCCAAAGCCAGGCCCACCAGCAGGGCATAGCCACCCACCTTGTGGGTATTGAGCGATGTACGCACTTGGTTCAAGGGACTCCCTCGCCTCCGCACTATTGTGTAAGCGCGAGGTAAGCGGCGCACCACTCGTTTTTTGGAGCGATTATTGGCCAGCTTATGCGCCAATTTACGCACCTGACTTTGTTTATGCTGGGCTTCAAGGTTCATTTCATAGTCCATCGTGGACCTCGATGATATGGCAATGGGTTTGATCTAGACCCATTATGGGGGGCTAATCCCATCAACTCCAGAGCCGCACCGTCAAATGAAAGACATAATTCGCGAAAAGTGGTTTCTTTGAGTGCTTAGAGAGTCTCTCAGGATTTGTTTACTCAAAATGGCAAGTCCATGCCTTTATTGCAAATCAAATGGAGAGCCGCAAACCGATATAAACCACCAATAGGAAAGGAATTACGGGGGAATTTGAAGACCGATTCCTGTACTGAGAAAACCACAGTTTGCCCTGCAATTTTCGCCATTCCTGATTAAACTCTGTTTATGATTCCCAAAGAGTTTTCTGTGGAGGCGAAATTGACAAGTCTTAAGAGATTTGAGTTGGGCTTGATTTTCTTGGCCCTGGCTTGTGCATATTCGGCCCACGCCCAATGCGCCTTACCTGCGACCAACCAATTCAGCAAGGTGGAATTGGTGGCCAGAGCCTCGGGCAAATTGAATCGGCCCTCGCAAATGTCGATTTTGCCCAATGGCAATATTTTCATTGCTGAAATGTGGTCGGGCAAGGTCAAGTTTTTGGATGTCGCCACTTCCGTTGTTACCGATGTGGGCACCATCGATGTTTATCGCGACAATTCAAGTGCTCAAGGCGCAGGCGTTGAAAATGGCTTGCTCGGCATTGCCGCCGATCCCAATTATGCTACTAATAAGTGGATATACGTTTTCTTCTCGCGCAAGATTTCTGATGTGACTCATGCTGCCGGTGATAATGGCATTCGGGCGCATGAACATATGCTAAGGCGCTATAGCGTGATCGATGGAAAACTCAGCAATCCCAAGGACATGCTCAGTATGCCGCGCGAATCCGCACGCCATGCCGCCGGTGGCATGACCTTTGACAAAGGCACGGGCGACTTGCTTGTTACCACTGGCGACGACACCTACCCTGGAAGCCCCTCTACTATGTATGGCGGGCGCAATGAAGAATCCGATTTTTTGAATTCGCTTCGCAGCTCCGGCAATACCAATGACTTGCGCGGGAAAACCTTGCGCATTAAGCCCATTCCCTTTGCCGATACCGAGACTCCCGGCATGGGGGTCGGAAAAGCCTATACCATTCCAGCGGGAAATCTCTTTCCCGTCGGCACGGAAAAGACCCGGCCCGAGATTTATACCATGGGTCATCGCAATGCCTATCGAATCAGTGTCGACCCAATCAGTGGCGTCGGTATGATTGGGGAAGTCGGGCCAGATGCCCGCAGCACCGATGCTGCCAAGGGACCCATTGGCCATGATGAATACAATCTGGTGCTGAAGGCAGCCAATTTCGGCTGGCCTTTCGCGAATGCAAACAACTTGATGTACACGGCCCTTACCGGTGAAGCCTATGCCGTCGGCACGAAATTCGACGCGAATGCTTTGAAAAACCTTTCCAAGCTCAATACTGGCCTACAGGATTTGCCCCCGGCAACTCCTGCCTTAGCTTATTACTGCAGCGGCCAAAATGCGGCCGAACCCTTTACGGCTTTAAACAGCAATAGAGGCGCGGGATCGGCCGCGGTTTCAGGGCCTTATTATCGATATAATGCCAAGGATACGGCCAAGGGTCGACTGCCCGCCTATTTTCACGGCAAGTGGATAGTGGGTGATTGGAGCCGCAATCGCATTTTTGCTATTGAATTAAATGCCAACAATACGGTCAAAAAAATCGACAACCTATACAGTCCGGGTAAAGTCATTGATATGGACATTGGCCCCAATGGCGAGCTCTATGTTTTGGAATATGGCTTCAGCGCCACCGGCGACTATCAAGGCGATTTGAATACGGGCAGTATTTACAAACTGGCTTTCACGGGCACCCACTATGACACGGCAACCTGTCCCGCTACCTATGTGCATCCCGCCCGCACCGGAGTCTCTATCAGTGCCGCAATGTCATTTAAAACCCATGGGGTGAATGGCATGCGCATGGTACGTTTGGGGATGACCTCCCAAGTGTCAGCCCCCGCTGGCATGACTCAAGGCAGCCTCTTCAGTTTGAAAGGTGCTAAGATTTGGCAGGGCCGCGTGATGAAGGGTCAATTGCGACTACCGACCCATACCACTGAAAAATTAGTGTTCTTGCAATTTGAACCTTGAGGATGATTCGAATGAAGATGTTGAAACTCAAAGCCATTCAACGAGCCTTATTGGGGCTTTCTGTGGTCCCTGCCATGGCCTTCTCGGCCTGGGTGCATTTCGACCCCGCCGACACGTCCAAGGTTCCGAAACTGTTTTCCCAAACCGGCTTTTATACCAGCATGAGCACGCATGCGGTAACCTCTGAAGCCGTGGCCTTTGATGTCAATTCACCTTTGTGGAGCGACAATGCCCACAAGTATCGATGGGTGCTTTTAAAGCCCTCGACTAAAATCAAATTCGATCCCGCTCAGGACTATTTCGATTATCCCGAGGGTGCCGTATTTGTCAAACTTTTCAAGCATGACACCGTGCCCGGCGACACCACCACCCGCATTTGGTGGGAAACCCGAGTTTTGATCAATAAAAAGAGGACGGATACGGTTGGTACCGAACCCTTGGAAATCGTGACCCACGACCAATGGTATCCCTTTAGCTATAAATGGAAGCGCGATGGTTCCGAGGCGAATCTTGTTGGAATTAAAGGGGAGGAGACCAGCATCAATCTTCTGATAAAGGGACAGCCTGCTTTTCGAAAATGGGCATTCCCCTCGGTCAAAGGATGCAATGACTGCCACCGTCAATATGCCTACCCAAACCAAGGAAGAACGGTATTGGGCTTTTTCGCACAACAAATCAATCGACCCACGGCGGGCAATGTCGGCCTCAATCAAATACGCAATCTTTTTCAGAAAAACATTCTCACCTGGGACAAGGCCGTGCCCACCGAAGCCGAACTTGCAGCCATGCCCAAATGGGCGCGCATTGAGGACAGCTCGGTTAGTTTGGATCTTCGGGCTAAAGCCTATATTGCCGCGAATTGCTCCGGCTGCCACGGTACTCGCGGGATTCCAACCGAGGCGATAGGCCATGCGCCGCATGAATTCAACTATGACTTTTTCAAAACAGCCAACAATGCGCTCGTTGCTGCGGTCGACTTGCGATCGGTTCCTTCGCAACACTATGACAGCATGCCCTATGTAAAATCACCGCTTGGCGACACCTTGCTAACCATGGCCATTTTCCCCGGTCATCCAGAATTATCCACCATTCTATTCCGTATGAAACAGAGGAGTAGACTGCCTCCTTCCGATGAGAATGCCTATTACTCTGTGTCTGCTCAAATGCCACCCCTAGGCGTCTTTGAAGAAGATACCGTGGCCACACGCTGGTTAGCTAAGTGGATCACGGAAATGCCGCCCTTGGGCATTCGCAATGGAAATGCGGGCCTTAAATCTTCTGCGCCTCGGTGGTTGGGAAATACCCTCATTCTTGCTTCCGATTCTCGCGACCAAGTTAGCCTCACCGGCCTAGATGGCCGCAAGGTCGAACTAGTCCGCGTGACAGGAAATACTTATCGCATTCCCTCCGCCCTTCGAAGTGGCGTCTATATGCTTCGGGTCGGAAATAAAGCGTATAAGGTGGTCAAGTAAGTGCTTTAGAGCTCTCTATTCATGAGGTCGAAAAACACCCACTGGCTTGAGCCGGTGGGTGTTTTTTTAGGGTCGGTAATTCCTTTTACTCTTGTAATTTGAACCCTGAGGTGATGCGAATGAAGATATTGAAACTCAAAGCCATTCAACGAGCCTTTTTGGGGCTTTCTGTGGTCCCTGCCATGGCCTTCTCAGCCTGGGTGCATTTCGACCCCGCCGACACGTCCAAGGTTCCTAAGCTGTTTTCCCAAACCGGCTTTTATACTAGCATGAGCACGCATACGGTAACCTCTGAAGCCGTGGCCTTTGATGTCAATTCACCTTTGTGGAGCGACAATGCCCACAAGTATCGATGGGTGCTTTTGAAGCCCTCGACTAAAATCAAATTCGATCCCGCTCAGGACTATTTCGATTATCCCGAGGGTGCCGTATTTGTCAAACTATTCAAGCATGATACGGTGCCCGGCGACACCACCACCCGCATTTGGTGGGAAACTCGAGTTTTGATTAATAAAAAGACGACGGATACGGTTGGCACCGACCCCTTGGAAATCGTGACCCACGATAAATGGTATCCCTTTAGCTATAAATGGAAGCGCGATGGTTCCGAGGCGAATCTTGTTGGAATTAAAGGGGAGGAGACCAGCATTAATCTTCTGATAAAGGGACAGCCTGCCTTTCGAAAATGGGTATTCCCTTCGGTGAGAGGGTGCAATGAATGCCACCGCCAATACGCCTACCCAAACCAAGGAAGAACGGTATTGGGCTTTTTCGCACAGCAAATCAATCGGCCCACGGCGGGTAATGTCGGCCTTAATCAAATACGCAATCTTTTTCAGAAAAACATTCTCACCTGGGACAAGGCCGTACCCACCGAAGCCGAACTCACAGCCATGCCCAAATGGGCGCGCATTGAAGACACCTCCGTAAGTCTGGATATCCGCGCCAAAGCCTATATAGCCGCGAATTGCTCCGGCTGCCACGGTACTCGCGGGATTCCAACCGACGCGATAGGCCATGCGCCGCATGATTTCAACTACGACTTTTTCAAGATCGAAAATAATGCCTTAACTTCGACTATTGATTTGCGAACGGTTATTTCCAAATATTACGACAGCATTCCCTATGTCAAGTTGCCGAATGGAGATACCCTACCAACCAGGGCCATTTTCCCCGGCCGTCCCGAATTGTCCACCATACTTTTCCGCATGAAGCAGCGGAATAGGCTGCCCCCCACCGATGAGAATGCCTACACTCCTTTGGAAGAGCAAATGCCGAAATTATCTGGCATCTATGAAGTAGATACCGTGGCGACACGCTGGCTAACAAAGTGGATCACGGAAATGCCGCCCTTGGGCATTCGCAATGGGCATGCTGGCTTTAAGAATTCTGCCCCTCGGTGGTTGGGAAATAACCTCATTCTTGCTTCCGATGCTCGCGACCAAGTGAGCCTCACCGGCCTAGATGGCCGAAAAGTTGAACTGGTCCGCGTGACAGGAAATACTTATCGCATCTCCTCGGCCCTTCGAAGTGGCGTCTACATGCTTCGGGTCGGAAACAAAGCGTATAAGGTGGTCAAGTAAGGTTTGCTAAGGCCCCGGCCCAAAATGATGAGGTTGAAAAAACACCCACTGGCTTGAAGCCGGTGGGTGTTTTTTCAGGGTCAGAAAAGCCGTTTATAAAGGCCGGCGCCTCGGCAAGCGAAGCTCAACGGAATTGCAGAAAACCAAGGCTGCTGCCTAGCCCAGTAGGCAGACTTAGGTAATTCCCTTGAACCGGGCCTTCCCAAAGACGCTGGCCATTCAAATCATAAAACACGCCCTGTGCGGCACCTGCAGGGGCTTGAATCGGGGCCCTGGAGGCCAGGTTCACTAGCTTCCGCTGGCCATTCGATGGAGAGGACGCCAAAGCTGAACCAATGCTGGTGGATGCTGCTGGCAAAACATATTGTTCGCAAGAGGTCGCCGCATAATGGGTGCCTTTGAACTGCATTTTGTACAAGGTGCCATCATTCGAGCCACCCAGAGTTAAAACATAAAGGTCACCCTCCGGTCCTATGGCAAGATCAATGACGGTGGAGACATTCCAAAGTTGCTCCACTTGCTTGAGACCTTTATTTGCATCCATCTCTAGAGACCACACTTTTCCACGCGCATAATCGCCGACAATCCACTTCCCGTGAAAAAAAGCAGGCATGCGCACCGCAGGCTTGGAGGCATCATAGCGATAATAAGGCCCAGAAATGGCACTCTCGGATCCACCGGCGAATGGCTTATTAGCACCCGCTTGTGAGTTCAAGGCATTGTAATAGGCCATGGCCCCAATGGCCGGTGGCAAGTCCTCGAGTCCTGTATTGAATTTCGATTTGTTCTTCAAATTCTTCAGGTCAAAGGTCGTGCCCTTGGTATAGGCCTCGCCATCATGGGCGATATAGGGTTGATTATCGGCAATGGCGAAGGGCCAGCCAAAATTGCCCGGTCCCGTCACCAAATTGAATTCATCGGAACCGGTGGGACCACGCGCCGCATCCGGGCCAGGAGCATCAGGCCCCACTTCGCCGATAAGTCCCACTCCAGACACGGGGTCGACATTGATCTTATAGGGGTTGCGATGGCCCATGGTGTAAATCTCGGGCCTTGTCTTGGCGGTATTCGCGGGAAATAAATTACCCTCGGGTATGCTATAGGTGGTACCTACACCCGGTGCCGGAGTTTCTGTATCGGCAAAGGGAAGGGGCTTAATGCGCAATGTTTTGCCCCTTAAGTCATTGGTATTTGCCGCTGTGGCCAAGTCACACAAATAGGCATTGGTTTCATTGCGGCCGCCCCAATAGGTGGTTGCGACCAAGGGATAGACATCGTCTCCGGTGGGGATATAAAGATCCCCCGTGGCAATATTGAAAGAAAGCCCGCCTGCGGCGTGACGTTTGGACTGTCGCCTAAAAGTCAGGATATCCTTGGCATTTCCCAGCTTGCCATTGGCGAAAGTCATGCGCGCGAGCACATGTTCATGCGGACTAACGCCGCCGTCACCAGCACTAAAGTTGGCTCCCGACAACTTGCGGGAGTACATCACATAGACCCAATTATTCGTGGCAAACTTTGGATCCACCGCAATACCAAGCAATCCATTCTCCACGGCATCACTGTAAACGGTGATGGAACCCACTTCGGTGAGCCCCGAATTTGGCGTGAATAATTTGATTTTTCCCGACCACATTTCGCAGACAAAGACTCGACCATCGGGAAGAATGGACATTTTCACCGGTTGATCCAATTTCATTGGTGAATTGCCATCCACCAGAGTCACCTTTTGCCAATCCGCGGTGGCTGGCTTAGTGCAAGTTTGGGCTTGTATTTCCAAAAAGGCCGCGGAAACAGCCAAAATGGAACTCGCCATCGAAATTGTTTTCATTTTTTCCCCATGAATACCGTGTATCTGGACCCCTTACTAATCTAGGGTCTATCTCTTAAGCGGGCCGAGTAAATTTCCGCCTTTTATGCCGTATTTACCGCAGGGATTTCCTGATTCTGTGGCGAAATTTGCTGTTTTTTCGCTTAGACCTTTGGTTGGCCAGGTCCGTTTTCAACTCCAAACAAGAGGGTCCCATCGAATTCATGGCAAGCAAAATATTTCGTTTACAGGTAAATTCCATAACGCTCGCGACTAAAATCTATAGGTTGAATCCAATGCAACTTTTCAAAATCCACTTTTTGAAGTGGGTCGGCTTGGGCTTCGCTTTTTGCCCCAACTTGGCCATTTCGGCTTGGCTGCACTTTGATCCCTCTGACACCGCCAAGGTGCCCAAGCTGTTTTCAAAAACCGGTTTTTATAGCAGCATGAGTACTCACGCGGTCACCAATGAGGCTGTTGCTTATGATGTCAATACTCCCTTTTGGAGCGACAATGCTCACATGTCTCGCTGGATTTTGTTAAAGCCTGGAACGGCAAAAATTAAATTCGATCCCGCTAACGATTATTTCGAATATCCCGAGGGTGCCGTATTTGTCAAACTTTTTAAGCATGACACCGTGCCCGGCGACACCACCACGCGCATTTGGTGGGAAACTCGGGTCTTGGTCAATAAAAAAACACGGGATACGCTTAGCACCGAACCCTTGGAAATAGTGACTCACGATAATTGGTATCCCTTCAGCTATAAATGGAAGCGCGATGGTTCGGAGGCTAATCTGGTTGGCATTGCAGGCGATACGGCCACCCTCAAACTTCGAATCAAGGGACAACCTTCCTTTCGAAAATGGGCTTTCCCTTCGGTGAGAGGATGCAATACCTGCCACCGCCAATACATTAGTGGAATGCAGGGGAGAACGGTTTTAGGGTTTTTCGCTGCCCAAATCAATCGTAAGACCGGACATGACGCCAACCTGAATCAGATTCGCAATCTTTTCCAGGAAAATATTTTCACCTGGGATAAGGCTGTACCCACCGAAGCGGAACTCGTGGCCATGCCCAAATGGGCGCGCATTGAGGACACGACCACATCCTTGGATACACGTGCCAAAGCCTATATCGCCTCGAATTGCTCCGGCTGCCATGGTACTCGCGGGATTCCAATCGGGGCGTTAGGTCACGCACCGCACGACTTCAACTTTGACTTTATCAAGACAGCCAACAATGCTCTTACCTGGACGGTAGACTTGCGAAAGGTCGTCTCCGTGCACTATGACAGCATGCCCTATATAAAATCGCCGAAGGGTGACGCCTTGCAAACCATGGCCATTTTTCCCGGTCATCCAGAATTATCGACCATACTTTTCCGGATGAAACAAAGAAATGCCCTGAATCCCAACAATGAGGATGCCTATTATCCTGTGCCCACTCAAATGCCGCCACTTGGCGTCTTTGAAGTGGACACCCTTGCCATCCATTGGGTCGAGAAGTGGATAAAAGAAATGTCTACCGTGGCGGCTCGCCAACTACATCCCGGCACCAAGGCAAAGGCATATCGGTGGACGGGTGACCATTTGATCCTGGCTTCCGATTCACGCGAGAATGTCACACTTTCGGGATTAGATGGCCGACGGATCGAAATGATTCGTGTGGCGGGAGGCACCTATCGCCTTCCCAATTCCTTGAAAAACGGCGTCTATATGCTTCACATCGGCACAAAGGCTTATAAGGTGGTCCAGTAAATCGCATTGCGCGTACATTTGGCCTGTGCCAATGAGTCGCTGGCATTAAAATCACCCCCATGGGGGTTGATCCATGAATGGTTTTGAGATTTACAAGACGACTTGCATTTCCATGCTTGCTCTCGCGGCCACGGTTTTTGCCCAGCAAACGACGCGCGAAAGTGATTTGATGGAAGCCCGTAAAACCCGGCTTCAAAGCATCGACATGCATTATCGAATGTTCAAGCCCAAGAATTATGATGCGACCAAGAAATATCCGATTGTCGTCTGCCTGCATGGTGTAGGTGAAAGAGGCACCGACAATCGTCGCCAAGTGGATTACGAAGACCTCGCCCATCCCTGGATTGAAGATACCGTCCAAGCCAAGGTTCCTCACTTCGTGGTTTTGCCGCAATGCCCCACCGACTCCACCTGGGGTGGCATGGGCGGAGCTAGCGGCGTGGGGAGCGCCGGACAAGGCATTCTGAATATTCTCGATTCCATGAAGCGGGAATTCTCGATTGATACCAATCGCCTCTATATCACCGGCCTCTCTATGGGAGGCGCGGGCACCTACAATTTGCTCCGGGGCAAGCCCGGCTATTTCGCTGCCGCCGTGCCCTGTGCGGCGGGCGGCAATGCCGCTTCGGTGAATGACATCGCCAAAACACCTATATGGCATCATCACGGAGCCAATGATGGAACGGGCGGGCGCACCATGGCCACCGCACTCGAAGGCGCCGGAATTAAGGTCGTGCGCATTGTCAGCCAAACGGCTCTACCGGCTCCCAGCCTAACGGCCTATAGCAGTGCCATTCGCAGTGGTACCAAGCGTGAGGATTTGGTAGCCAAGAGCTCGAATATCCCCTGGGACTCGGTAACGCGGGCGGTACGGGGAGGCGCGAAATATCTCTACTCTGAATTGACGGGCGGCGATCATCGCAGCGGCTGGATGATTGCTTGGCACAATCCGCTTTTGGCCGAGTGGCTATTCTCTAAGGTGAAGGGAAGTACCGTCTCTATTGTCCCGAAAGATGCGGCTTCCCAGAAAAAAGGAAATGGCTCGGCCCTGGTTTTCGGCGATTTACAGGAAGCTTCGGGAGGCCGCAGTTATTCCATTCAGGGTCAGCGTGTGGGAGAATTTTTCGACTAACAACACGACCAAAATACTGCCGGTGACCGCGAAACCGATCGCCGATAGAGCAAGACGCCGCCGCCAATGGTGTGCGCGCTTTCGCTCGCGCAGCCAGTAGATGCATAAGCCTAACAGCGACAGCGAAAACGTCAAAAAT
>JAYUVP010000026.1:0-6104 GCA_043753995.1 Fibrobacterota bacterium | reverse complement strand
GCCTATGCTTTGGCCTTCCTTAATTCGAATGCGAAAGGTTTGATCCGAAGGCCAATCCGGATCCAAATTATTACGAACAGTATTTGCATAAACCAAGTAATAGGCGTGATTGGTGGTGTCCACCCACCAACGCGGTATGGCACCGTTGATGCCAGGCACGTGAAAGATGGCGCTGCCGGATTTTAAGGCCCTAATCTTCAAGATACCCGGCCTGACATCGCCTTCGTCGCGATTGCTGTATGCGACCCATTGGCCATCGGGCGAAATGACAGGGGTAAAAACGGCGCTGTCGTCCAGGAACTCTTTCACCAGCACTTGCGATTCGGAATAATCGACCACACAAAGTGTGCGAGACCGCGAAGTCGTATTGACGAATAACAATTTGACTGACCGGGTCTTGAAAAAATCTTGAATGCTGGAGGTTGCTAATGTCACAACTGGCGTGGCATTCGTTGCCTTTCCGCCGGAGAGATATTGGCCCTGTGGAATGGCCCCCAAGGCGCATCGAAAGCCGACATATTCGGTGGCGCTGCTGCTTAGGGTGGGGTAATTCGCCGAGCGACCGCTATAACGGAGATAGTGCGGGTCAAAGGAAAAGGCTCCGCCTTTGACGCTCCTTTCAGCGGGAAGCGCGGAATTTCGCGAGCCCAAAAAATTGGTGATGGTTTGCTTGGAATAGGGATTTTTCCAGTCATTCACCCATTCCATGACATTGCCAAGCATGTCTTTCAGACCGAAGGCATTAGACTCTAATTGGCCCACCAGATGGGCTTGGCCTTGAGCATTGTCGCGATACCAGGCCCATTTCCGGGCTGCAAGGGTATCCAATCTATCACCCCAAGGAAAGGCGGTTTGTTTTCCTGCCCTAGCTGCAAATTCCCATTCGGCTTCCGTGGGAAGGCGATAGCCCCACTTTTCCATATGACTTTCCAGGCCATCCAGAGCATAAGTCTTGCCGTCACGGTCTTGATTGTGCGAGGAATAGCGATAAACCGTATCCATACCGGCGGCTTTACTGCGGGCATTGCAAAACAATACCGCATCGTAAAAGGTGACGTGATAAACCGGAAAGTCGCTTCCTTTGCCAAAGCGATTCTGTTGGACGGGGTTTCGACCCATCAGTGCCTCGTATTGGCCTTGAGTCACTTCCGTGGAATCGACAAAAAAGTCATAGGTGAACGCAATTGTCGGTCTTGGACTCTCTTCGTCTTTTTTCGCATAAATATCCTCGGAACCCAATTTCACGGATTGGCCCATTGCTGAGACCATGGCCATGCCCTGAGGCTCATTTTTGGGACTGGTGATTTGCTCGCCCATACCGCATGAGGCCAACAGAATCAAGAGAAAGGCAAGCAAGCCGCGGAAAATGAAAGGCATAAAGCCATTCAAAGCAAACGTTGAACCAGCGGAAAAAGGGAGACGGTTGCGCTAATGGGAAAGGCGGAAATGAAAAAGCGACCCTTTGGGGCCGCCTCTGGAAGCCATCGCCTATCCTCCCTCATTGGAGTTGGCGATGGGCTAGGTCAATGTCGAAAACTTAGGCTTGAACCTTAATTTCTTCGCTTTTCAATTCTTCTTCATTGATTTCGAAGCGGGGCTTCTTTTTGACTTGAGTGCGGCGACCATGCTGCATGTCGCTATCATCGCCGACGAAGACGCCGTCTTGAGCGCTTTCGGTATGCGCTGCGGCGATAGGGGCCGACTCTTCGCGATCGACCGAGGCTGGCAAGGGACGGCGCGGCGACAAGGCCGGGCGTTCTTGATTATTCGCCGGGGCAGGAGCCGCTTCCGAGCGAGGAGCTTGGTCGACGGGGGCTGCAGGGGCCGTACCTTCGCTATTGAAAACTTCGAGGCGGGGGCGTTGACGTTCGGGACGGTCACCACGATCGCCACGGTCATTGCGGGGTCCACGGTCTCGGTCACCGCGATCATGGCGCGGTCCGCGATCGCGATCGGGGCCGCGATGATCGCTGCCGCTGCGTTCGGGACGATCGCTGCGATTTTGTGAGCCTTCTCGAGGGGGCTGTCCTTCGGGGCGGGGTCCGCGTTCGCGATTGCCACCGTTTTGTTCGGTGGGGCGAGGGCCGGATTGCGGACGGCCTTGGTTTTGTCCCGGCTGACCTTGGCGATTGCCATGGCGTTGGGAATGATCGGCCTCGTCGACCTTGACGGTTTTCAGCTTGAGTTCAGGACCCATCTTTTTGACCACCGGCTGTTCGAGCAAGTAGACCACGTGTTTGATACGTGCCAAGATGAAGAGGCTCAAGCCGACCGAAACGGCCGCGAGTAGAATTAAAACGATGTTAATTATTTGCATGGATGTTGACTTCCTCCCACCCCGAACGGGGATGGGCTTCGGGTGATATAGGCCCGCCAATTTCCCATGTCTCTGTAAATCAGGATAGGGTGGAGAGGCCTTGGCCGTGAACTGTCCCCATCCATAGGGAAACAGCCGGCCTTGTGGGTGCTGCCATCATTGAGGCTTGGTGATCTTTGTTGCGGCTGACGCGGCCACTATGGCCGAATTGAGGGCCTTTTCGTTTTCTTCCGCTTTTTTCAAGACTTCTAAAAGTCTTGACGCTTGCCGCTGCAAGCTATTGGTCCGGCTTATGAGGGACAGGACCAAGGCGGCGAAAATCAAAAAACCCAAGCTCAACAGGAGTTTTAGCACTACCACCCCTATAAGGTAGCATGTTCAAAGGAGCAGTTCAATTCAAAATATACTGCACGTCTTGACACCTACACCTTTGTGCAGTATGTTCTTGAGGAAATTTGGGAGGTTCCTATGTCAACCGAGACACCGACCGACTTAATCCGGGCCCAGGACCGTAAGCCTCTGACGGCCAGGCAAAAAGAGGTTTTCGATTTCATTTGCGCGCATATCGAGAAAAGCAATCGCCCGCCCACCTTGAGGGAAATCGGGTCTCGCTTTCAAATCACCTCGACCAATGGGGTACGCAGCATACTCGCAGCCTTGGCCAAGAAGAATTATATCAGCCGTTCACCAAAAGTTTCGCGCGGCATTGATCTTCCCGAATTGGAAGTTCCCGAGTCCGAACTCGAAAAGACGGTGGAAATCCCCATAGTCGGGCGAGTTGCTGCTGGCCAGCCTATTTTAGCCGTGGAAAATCTGGAAGGCACGGTCGTGGTCGATCGCGATTTCCTAATGCGTCAGCAAAATGTTTTTGCCGTACGCGTTCACGGGGACAGCATGAAAGATGCCGGTATTCATCACGGCGACTTGCTATTCGCGAGACAGCAGCAAAATGCCGAGCGCGGCCAAATAGTGGTCGCCCTCATTGGGGAAGAGACCACGGTCAAGTATTTCCATCCCGAGGGTGATCGCATTCGTCTTGAACCCGCCAATGAAGCTTATGGGCCTATCATAGTGGATCGTAGCATGCCTGACTTTTCCATACTGGGTCGAGTGATCGGAGTCATGCGCCGGTATTGACGGCGATATCGTAAGGCAGGGGAGGAAAGGGCTTGTAAATTCTGGCCATGAAATCCCTTTTCCATGTTTTCATTTTGTGTGCCTTTTCCGTCCTGTTTTGGAAATGCGCATCTACCCCTAAGCCGCAGCAGGGTTTTTATCCCTCGGGTAAGTTGCGGTATGCCATCGATCGCGATAAAGATGGGCGCAAAATCGGCCAAGAAAAATGGTGGCATGAAAATGGTGCCGTGAAATACCAAGCCGTGTATCGTGATGGCTTTCGCAATGGTGAATATTCGGCTTTTTATACCGATGGCAAGCTTTGGTATCAAGGCTTTGAAATCATGGGACGGCCAGAAAGCACTTTGACTTATTGGTATCCCAGCGGAAAGCTTCACTCTGTAGCCTTTTTCCGACAAGGCATACAGCTATCGCGACAAGATTATGACGAGCAGGGGCTTTCGTTGAATGTCAGGCCCAGCTCAACCCCTTTGCGTGAAGATCTCGCGGCTCTCAAGGAGGATTCCATTCAGGCGGCGCGCGATCGCAATCGCGCGCTGGAGGCTTGGGCCAAACGCGTGCGAGCCACGGTCGAGTCTCATTGGGTTGTGCCCAAGGCCTTGGCGGACAAGGGCCCGCTACGTGCCGTGGCCAGCGTCAAGGTAAGGCGGAATGGCAGTATTGAGGGGGTCACGTGGATAGGCAAAAGCCCGGTGGCTTCATTCAATTCTTTGGCGGCCTCGACTTTTAAAAAGCTTAAAAAGTTTCCGCCTTTCCCTCAGCAAGTCACCGACGCAACCCTTGAAATCGAATATGCCTTTGTCAGTGGCGGCCAGGGCAGCGCAAAATCGCGATTGCAGGCCGGGCAAACGCGAGAACAGGAAGATGAGGGGGAAGGCAGTGGTGACGGAGCGGGAGAGAGTGACGCAAAATGATATTTGTGTCATGGAAGAGAATATTTCTTTCTGTATTTCTGGTTTTAGTGAGCACCAGCCTTGGAAATGAAAGCGATGTGTGCGTTTATGCGAAGGGCAAAATGGGGATTGCCGAAAATGAATTTTGCCAAGTCTTGCATGACAATCCGAAATTGAATGAACAGTGGCAAGCCGCGCAAGTTTTCGAAGAAAGACTCGTGGTCGCAAGAATAACTTTGGGCTTGGGGGCTGTGGTTTCCACCTTCTTTGCTGTCGGAATATTGTCGAATGAATTAAAAACGATGGGTCAAGTGTGTGGCGAGTCGGAATGGGATGGGAATGAGAAATGCAGGGAAAGGGAATCAGTTGGCCCCCCCATGGTTTTGGCCGGAGGGCTTACGTCATTGTTTTTGATGTCCTTAGGTTTTCACAATGACAGCTTGGACATAGCTATGAGTCAATCGGAAAAACTATGGCAGAGCATTCCTTTGGCTCCTGAATCTAGTGTAGAAACGGACGCACAGGTGGATACGCTTAGAACAGGAAAGGAAGGGAATGCTGATACCTGCAATGAAATAAACGATAGAGTCAAACGATTTGAATGTTTTCGTCTATTGAAACGAGGTGAATGAAATTTCCCAAGGCCATTAAGTGATTGTTTTATTCTCCAATCTTTTCACCGCATTTTCGCAAGCCTCTCGTAACATCGCATCCTCTTCCTTTCCCGCCAAGTCGGTGAGTTTGGGTAACACCGAAGTATCCCCCTGATTGCCCACGGCATTGGCCAGATTACGCAATAGGCCTTTGCGCCCAGCGCGGGATAATGGGCTATGCTTAAACCGCGATTGAAAACCACCGCCCTGGCGTAAAACATCAAGCCATTCGACGGCGCTGAGTTGAAAGTCCGGGTTGGCCGCCGTTTCCTTCGCCAAATGCTTGCGATTCCAAGGACAGACGGCTTGGCAAATGTCGCAGCCGAATATCCATTCCCCGAAGTTTTGGGCGAGGGGCTCGGGCAAGGCGCCGCGATGCTCTATGGTCCAGTAGCTGATGCATTTGCGAGCATCGAGTTCGCCAGGTGCCGTAAAGGCTTGGGTGGGGCAAGCGTCAAGGCAACGCGTGCAGCCGCCGCAGAATTCCTGCACGGGCTCGGAGGAGGGCAAGGCGATGTCGATAAGCAAACCCATGAGCAGAAAATGCGAGCCCAAATCGCGGTTCAAAAGGGTGCAATTCTTGGCGCGCCAGCCCAGGCCGGCGGCGGCGGCGAAGTCGCGCTCGAATACCGGTGACGTGTCGACAAAGGGCCGAAGTCTCACGGGTCCGCAAGCCGCGAGTAAAATCGTTTCAAGCTTTTGCAAAAGTCGGCGAGCGCGAAAGTGATAGTCCTCGCCTTGGGCATAGGCTGCAATGCGATAACGCTTGGGGCCGGTAAATTCTGCCACGGTAGTCTGAGGTAAGGGCGCCCCGGTATGCCGAGGAGGATGCGGCTGCAAAGGCGCGGCAGGCTTGAGAGCGAAAAGTATTAGGCTCTCGGCCCAAGGTGCGAGTTTGCGAGGATCGAGACGTTCTTCGATTTGCCTTTCGAGATAGCTCATGCCCGCTTGATGTCCCTGCGCGAGAAAGCGGCGGAAGCGTGATTCCGAAGGCGCCGGACCTAGTTCGGTACAGCCGAATGCCAACACGTCCTCTTCCTGGTCGACAAAGGACGACAAAACGGAAAGCGCGGTTTGCTGTCGAAATTCAGGTGAGCTGAATTT
>JAYUVP010000025.1:0-13030 GCA_043753995.1 Fibrobacterota bacterium | reverse complement strand
CGGCCGGACTCAGGCCGACATTGCCGGTGATGGCGGAACCCGGAATATTGGAAATCAGCGAGCCTGCCAGCACG
The DNA here is from genome assembly GCA_043753995.1 of Fibrobacterota bacterium. GTDB lineage: Bacteria > Fibrobacterota > Fibrobacteria > UBA11236 > UBA11236 > JAYUVP01. The sequence goes on along the minus strand of JAYUVP010000025.1, from coordinate 12,956 downwards.
GCATAGCCGGCTGTGGACCTCAGGTTGACCGGCGCCTGCGTTGCGGCGAGGGCAGTAGAGGCCATAACAGACGCAGCCAGCAAGGCGGCGCGCAAGCGAAGAAGCGCCTGCGCCGTATTATTTCCGACTGTATCGGTTGCATTCATGAAAACTCCGGGATTTGGGATTGATAAGAAAGGCTAGGCCATGCGACATGGATCGCTGGCACTATCAATTCCCAATTATAGGGCGCGCCGGATTGAGAAGTGAATCGTCCAAAGGAATGAAAAAAGGATTAAGCCTTTTCCTTTAAGCCTCGGCCTCTCCCGAGGCATGCCTCGCGATTTGCAGGCGGCTGTGCAGGGCCAGTTTTTCCATGATGTTGTAGACATGGCTTTTGACCGTGAAGGTGGCTATGCCGAGCCTCTCGGCGATTTGCTTATTGCTCATGCCTTCCACGATGCCGCCAATGACTTCCTTCTCCCGCTTCGTCATGCGGGTGGCGTTCTTGAGATTCCTTTTGCCCTTGGAAAGGGCATGCTCGACCACTTGGGAGAACAAGGATCCGGTCATGGTGGTGGGAAGCACGGTTTCTCCCCGGGCTACGGCGCGTATCGTTTCCAATACTTCCTCCACCGTCGCGCTTTTCAGGATGAACCCGTGTGCGCCAGCCTGGACGAATTCCATGATATCGGATTGATCGGGCACCAGGCCCATGCCGATTATCCTGACTCTGGGGAAAACTTTTTTTACGGTCCCCACCGCTTCCACGCTGTCCTGCGTGCGCAAGCCGAGATCGAGTAGCGCCAAGGCCGGCATCGCTGAGCATACCTTGGTGAGGGTGGCTTCGCGCCCATCGGATACGGCCGAGACGGAGAAATCGCCTCGCTTTTCCAACATGGCCATGATGCCTTCTCGCAAAAGGCGGTTGTCCTCGATGAGCAATATCCTGATTTTCGCCATCGCACCTATCCTAGTAGCCGCACCTTGAAGCGTGTCCCCTTGATCTTGTTCTCGGTCAAGCGAGCCAGTGCCTTCTTCGCGAACTTGATATTCACTGAAACGTAGGCCTGGTAATCCATCACGTCGATCTTGCCGACGGCCTTGCCTTCCAGCCCGTCCGCGCCGGTCAAGGCACCGAGGATATCACCGGCCCGCAGCTTGTCCTTGCGGCCCGCTGCAATGCACAGGGTGGCCAGATCCGAAGTCAACGGCTCACGTGCGTCTGCATCATCCCATTCCAAGGGCTCGGAGGGCACTTCGAAACCTAGAAAGGCGCGCGCGGTCATAATCTTATGCTGCTCGGTGGGCAGAGCCAAAGTGAACGCATAGCCGGAATTCCCCGCTCGCCCGGTACGGCCGATGCGATGCACATAAGTTTCCATGTCATGCGGCACTTCGAAATTGATCACCGCCACCAGATTCTCGATGTCCAACCCGCGCGCAGCCACATCCGTCGCCACCAATACACGACAACTGCCATGCCTGAAACGCATCAGGGTTTGCTCCCGGTCCCGTTGTTCCAGATCGCCATGCAAGGCGGCCGCGGCGAAACCCAGATCGTACAGGTGCTGGAAGACTTCCCGGGCCGCGATCTTGGTATTGCAGAAGACGAGGGCGCTTTCGGGTTGCCGGCTCGATAGCAAAGAGGCGATGGCCTCCAGCTTTTTTTCTTTTTCGCAAACGATGAACTTTTGAACGATGCCGGAATCCGACGGGTCGGATTCGATATGCACATTCGCGGGACTGCGTTGGAAGCGATCGCTCAAGACGCGGATATCTTCCGGAAAGGTGGCGGAGAAAAGCAAGGTCTGGCGCTCGCGCGGCAAGCCGGAAATAATTTTCGTGATGTCTCCCAGAAAACCCATGTCCAGCATGCGATCCGCTTCATCCAGCACCAAGGTGCGCACGGTGCTCAAGGCAAGGGTTTCCTTCGCAAGATGATCGAGGATGCGGCCCGGCGTTCCCACCAGGATATGCGCGCCGTTGCGAAGCGCGGTCTTTTGCAAATCCATGGCCTGACCGCCGTAAAGCGCGACCACTTTCACATTGCCCAGATAGCGCGCCAGCTTGCGTAACTCCTGAGAGATTTGAAGTGACAATTCCCGGGTGGGGCAGAGGATGAGCGCTTGGGTGGCGGTTTCCTGTACAGCGAGCTTTTGCAGCAAAGGAATGGCGAAGGTAGCGGTCTTGCCACTGCCGGTGGAAGCCTGCGCGAGCAGATCGCGGCCCGCCAAGGCAATGGGAAGGGCTTCCGCTTGGACAGGAGTCATGGCCCTATACCCCAGGCTTTCCAGGTTTTCCAGTTGAGGGGCGGGCAGGTTCAGGCGTGAGAAAGAGAGTGAGGACATGGGGGGAAAGCTACTAGCTCCGTACGCTCGGGTTACGGGATAAGGACGGCCTCGAATGTTTCTAGGGTTTGGCCGAAACCAGGGAGAACAATATGCCTGATATTCCAATGGGTCCAGACGGAAACCCCATATTGCCGAACCCAAAAACGTTGGACTGCCAAAGCGCTGCATGTCATGCCCCACAAATTGTTGGGGCGATTTAACGCTTCCTAAGTGCTAGCTGATGCCTGCCTAAGGCGCCGCGCGTTACAATGGACCCATGCTCTGCTTTTCCTGGGAATGGGATCTGTCGGCTTCCCCGGAAGCCCTATGGCCCCTGGTATCGGATACCGATCGGTTCAACCGCGACACCGGCATCCCGCAACTGATCGAGAAAGGCGAAGGCCCCGATCGATGGATCGCCTTCCGCAAGTTAGGGTACACGGTGAGATGGCGGGAAGAACCCTTCGAGTGGGCGCGCCCGGGTCGGGTCGGCGTGGCGCGCCATTACCTGAATGGGCCGCTCAAGGAGATGAAGGTTTCCATCCACCTGCATGCCCTGCTTTCCGGGGGGACACGCCTGCGTTACGATACCCGCGTGGAAGCACGCCACCCCCTGCTGGCTCCCCTCTTTTACTTGGCTTTCCGGTTGGCGATCCAGCGGAAATTCTCGGCCGTATTCCGCGCCTATGATCGCGCGGCTCTGGCCGCTTCGTCCGGTGACCCCGCCCCGTCCGCATCCGTTTCGTCCGCCGCCACTGCGCCGGCACCCGCGTCGGCGCCTGTTCGGTCCATTCCGTCTTCCGAACGCACCTTCGCCCCCTCCGGCAAGGCCCGCCTGGCCGCGCGGTTCCAGGACCTTCTTCAAGCTGGAGCCGAGACCGCTTTGGCCGCGCGCATACGCCTGCTCCTGGAGGAAGGTGACGATACGGAAATGATCCGCATGCGCCCCTACGTATTGGCCGACGCCTGGCGCACTGGACGCCGCCAGACCCTGGAAGCCTGCTTGCTGGCGGCCCGCACCGGCCTACTCGATTTCCGCTGGGATCTGCTTTGCCCATCCTGCCGCGGCCCCAAGTTCACGGCCACGCATCTCAAGGACATCAAGGGCCCCATCCATTGCGATGCTTGCCAAATAGATTTCCGCGCGGCCTTCGACCGTTCCGTGGAAGTGACCTTCGCCGCCAACCGCTCGATCCGATCGCCGGAACTGGGCGAGTATTGCATGGGCAGCCCGCAGCGCACGCCCCACGTGCATCTGCGCCAGACCCTGGAACCAGGTCAGGCCGTTACGGTGGACGTTTCCCTGGAACCGGGACGTTACCGCCTGCGCTCTCCTTCCTTCGAAGGGGCCTGGCACATCCATGCCTCCGGGGACGGCGACGCTCATGCCCATGCCGAACCCCGTTCCGCCGGCTGGCCCCAGGGCGAAGCTTCCTGGAGCACCCGACCCCGCCTGTCCCTGGCCAACCCCACCGGGCGCACCATGGTATTCGTATTGGAACGCAATGCCTGGGCCGACGACGCGGCGACGGCCGCAGAAGTCACCGCCCTGCAAAGCTTCCGGGATCTTTTCGCCGACGAGGCCCTGCGGCCCGGCGAGGAGATTTCCGTAGGCAGCCTGGCTTTCCTCTTCACGGATCTGCGCGGGTCCACGCGCCTTTACCGCGAGGCCGGCGACGCCAAGGCCTTCGGCCTGGTGATGGAGCATTTCGACATCCTCAAATCCGTTATCGCGGAAGAAGGCGGGGCCGTGGTCAAGACCATCGGCGACGCAGTGATGGCCGTGTTCCCCAGGCCGCAGTCCGCGGTCCGCGCGGCACTGGAATCCCATGGTCGCCTACGGGAATCGCAACCCCTGTTGATCCTGAAAACCGGAGTGCACTGCGGATCTTGCATCGCCGTGAACCAGAACGATCGCCTAGATTATTTCGGTTCCACCCTCAACCTGTCCGCCCGCCTGCTGGGTTTTTCCGAAGGCGGGGATCTTGTGGTGACGCGGGATGCGGGCCGCGATCCGGAAACCGCCGCTTGGCTCCATGCCCATGGCGCGGAATTACGGATCGAGGAAATCCACACTCCCATACGCGGGTTCGAACAGGAAGCCTTTCATTTGATGAGGATTACGCCCCTCGCGTCGGGCGAGTCAGCGGGAACGAAAAAAGTGCATCGGTAATTCAAACCTCTTTTTCCCATCCATCACTCCCACCCATTTGATAGAAACCAACCCTGCCCCACCAGGGTATCTTACCTGTTAACCGGTATCCCCGCTAATCCGGGTACTCCGGCCAATCCATGCTTTCGCTTGGCCACGGTTCCGGCTTTCGCAAGGGAGGTGCCCCTTCGGGGCAGGTGGGGGTAGGTCGAGACCCCGCAAGTGCAACGCGGAGGCTCGGCCGAGGGGGAGGGTGGCCGGTAGCACCAGAAAAGTTCCACCCTCCCCCAGCCATAAAAGAGGTTGCCGTTCCGACCCACCTATCTTTGCAGTGATGCCGCATCCGCCTCCTCTTTTCCAATCCGATTGCGCGGTGGTGAAACGCCAAGGACGTTTTCTCATCGCCAACTTGATTCACCCGCATCGAGTTTTTTCCACATCGCATGCGCTCGGGGGCCAGCAAGAAGGTCTCACCTACCTCGCCAATCATCAAAGCTGCGAAGGTTCGGGCCATCTCGGTCGCGAAGAGTCCCTGCATAAATACTCCCCGCAGGAATATCACGCCATCGCTTGCTCCGATGCAGGGCTACCGCCAGAAAGCACAGCCCTGATGGGCACGGCGGCTTCTATGGATTATGTCGCCCTCGCCACCGAAAGCTGGGAAGATTTATCGGTAACGGCCCTGTTAACCGGAGGCGTGCGGGGCAATGCCGCTCGCGCGGGAGACCCGGCTCGCTGGCATGAAAGCGAGGGTCAATGGGTAGCGGCGCAAGCCAAGGAAGTCAAGACCGAAGGCACGGAGGCGCATCCCGCCTTGGAGCCCGGCACCATCAATGCCATGATGCTTTTCAGCCGCCCGCTCAGTTCCGCAGCCATGATGCGCGCCGTGATTTCCATGACTGAGGCCAAGGCGGCCGTCATGCAGGAATTGGCCGTGCCCAGCCTGCAAAGCTCAGAGACAGCCACCGGAACAGGAACCGATCAATTCATCCTTGCCGCGCCACTCGCTCTCGATGGCGAAAGCGAAATCACTTGGAGCGGCCATCACACCAAGACCGGTGAAATCACCTCTCGCGCCATGATGAGGGCTTTGCGCGAAACCTTGCGGTGGCAAAATGGCTTGGAACCTTCGCTTACTCGTAACCTGGCTTGGGCGGGACGCAGCCTGGGCCTTACGGAGACGGTTTTACGCGAGGAATTACCCGCCTTGCTTTCGCCTGCAGGCGCCGAATTATTGCAGCGCAATTTCGAGGCCTTAATGCATCATCCCCGCGCGACGGCGCAAATCTATGCGCTACGGTCCCTAGAAGAACGCGCACGTTACGGTACCTTACCCGCTTCGCTATTGCCCGAATTGCGCCTGGAGCAAGCCATTTTATTGACTCGCTATATTGCCGCAATTTCTAGTGACGCGGGATCCCAAAGCCATGCGCAGGATATCCAATGGCGCAGCGAATTGGCACCTTTAGCCACACAAACCAAACCTTTGATTCTCAAAGCCCTGGCCTTGGGCCTTGCTGCGAAATGGCAATAGCTTCGAAGCAAGCGCTCGGATAAAGCAATCATGATTTCGACCTGGCTCTCCAGCCTGCCCTATCATTTCTTCATTATTCTGGCTGGATTGATGCTGGACGCCCTCTTCGGCGATCCGGTTTATGCTTGGCATCCCATTCGGTTGATGGGTCGCCTATTGACCGCCGCGGAAAACCGCTTGCGAGCCTTGGGCGCGCAGGGCTATGGCGGCGGCATACTTTTATTTCTTGTGCTCGCCGTCGCAACTCTTGGACCTTATGGCTTGTGCATTTGGATTTGCGACAAGCTTCAAGTTTCGGAGCTATGGCCTCTGGGATCGATAGGTTTTTCTCCCCGCTGGATAGTCGATGCTTTTCTCGCCTATAGCCTTTTCGCCTTACGTGATTTGCTGGCCCATGCCGCACGCGTGAATCTCGCCGCCAATCAAGGAAATATTGCTTCAGCACGAAAGGCCGTCGGCATGCTGGTGGGACGCGACACCGACCACTTAGATGCCACTGCCTGCCGTCGCGCAGCCATCGAAAGCGTGGCTGAAAATTTGACGGACGGTGTCCTTGCTCCCATGTTCTGGCTTTTCCTGGGAGGCCTACCTGGGCTTATCCTATTCAAAATCGCCAGCACTATGGACAGCATGGTAGGCTATCGCAATGAGCGCTATTTACGCTTTGGCTGGTTCGGAGCTCGGCTTGACGACTGGCTTTGCTGGCTTCCGGCGAGAATCACCTTTTTGCTCTTCGTCGCGCTGGGGTTTTTATTGCCCGGCTTTTCGGGCCGCAAGGCTTGGCGCATCGGAAGACAGCAACATCATTTGCTTCCCGGTCCGAATCCGGGATGGGCCGAGGCTACCGCCGCAGGGGCATTGCAAAGAAGACTCATCGGCCCCGTTTGGAAAAACGGGACCTTGGTCACTGAATTATGGATTGGAGATGCGCAAGATCCCGAGGCAGGCGAGGCGAAAGACTTGCAGCGTATTGCCAAGTTAGCCATCGCTGCTACCTTACTCTTCACGGCAAGCCTAGGCCTGGTGGCCTGGGCCGCTCAACGATTTTAATTCGGCAGGGTATAGGTCGTGTTCAGGCTTTTATTGATTGCGGCCAGAAATAATTTCGCCACCTCTTTATAGCCTTTGGTATTGGGATGAATGCCGTCATAGCTGAAGGCCGAGGTATTTTTGCCCTCAGTCAAAATCTGAATCAAAGGATGCTTCGAGCCTAGCCCATTGACTCCCGTCTCCTTCAACTGTTTCAATAAGCCATTGACATCGACCAATACCACGCGATCCGAATGGGCTTTAGCCAAGGCATCAAGAGCGGCATTGTAGCCATTGACTGCCACATCGGCGTCTTTCGCTTCTTTTGTTGTCAGAGTGTATTTGGCGGGAATCTTCTTGAGCCCGGGTATACCATAACCTTCCTTGCCCATAATCAAAGCCAAGGCGGGAAAGAGGACTTGCTGCACGCTGTCCTCTTCCGAATACCAAGGCATGGGTTTTCCTGCCGTATCCATTACCTCCTTGAAGGCCGCGTCCACCATGACCGAAGGAATCGCGGTGACATAGGGAATGGTGGTCACATTGGGAATATTGCCGAGAAAGATTTTTGCATGGGTGGAGGAAAGCAAAGAGTCGACGATTTTAGTGATCAAGCCTTGAAAAACCGCTGGCTGGGTGACCGTGGCACCGAGGATGACCGTGCCATTGGTAACACCACCTAAAACGTCATTGTTGCCGATTTCCAAGGTGATGATTTCGGGCTGCTGGGCAATGGTTTGCGCCAGCATGGAGGTGCCATTCATCAAAGTCCCACCGCGCAATACCATATCGAAATAAGGATTCGGTTCCTTGATTGCGATATAACTGTATGCCGTGGTGGCCGTGCTCGCATTCAAAACGTCCACGGTCATGGCACCAGGAACACCCAAATTGCCATAGGGACGCGGCAGGGTGGAATTGAGCAGCATGGCCTTGGGGTCCTTGGTCACCTTACCATAGACCAAGGTTTTATTGATGACATCGAGAGTCAATACCCCTCGCGGATTGCCAGCGGAGTCCCGCGAGCTCGCAATGCCGGGCTTTTCAATCAGGGGCTGCTGAAAATCCAAGTCACCCATGGCCTGGGCCAGCAAGGCAGGATAACTTGAAACTTGAAACTCTTCCGACAAGCCGCTGCTTTGAAAGCCAGCCGTGAGGCTATTGCCCATGGCGACGTATTTACGATGCGGCAGGGTGTAATTGTCATCGGTTGCCTCAAAGCAACCCGAAAGCCATAGCATAGCCATGGCGCCAAGACTGGTCACAATAATGCGGTTCGTTACACGGAGCATGATGCCGCCTCCACGATATGTCGAAGCGCATTCACCGCGCCGAACGACATTTAATGTGGGCGGCTAATCTAGCAACATGCAGAGTATTACTTTTCACCGCACTCGGCGCCGATCGCCTTGCCTTCATCCGCTGGTTTCGGGTCATGTGCATGCGACGGTAGCTGCGAGGAGGAATGCTATGCTCTCCCGTAAAATCTTTCCCACAGCGGCAATCGCTTTGTCCTTGGCCCCGACGATATGGTCAGGCGTGATTGATAATCGCAGCAATTTCAGTGCGGCTTATTTGCGGCAACTAGCACGCAATGCCGACACACGTCAGCCCGATGCCGCTGCTTATGATCCTGCTGGCCTCGCTTACATTGCGCCCGGCCTGCATATCGAAATCGACAATCAGACCTTGACCAAGCACAATGTCAATCGAACCGATAAATTCGAATTCGCTTCCGATCTCACCTCGCCCTTTTTGCCGACGGCATTTGCTGTATGGCAAAAGGAAAAGTGGGCGGCCTTCGCATCGGGGACTCTGGTCGGCGGTGGCGGCAATTTGCACTATGACAAAGGTTCGGTAACGGTTTTCCCCTTGGTTGCCGCATTAAGCACAGCCAATCCGGGGACCGCACCCGATTTGCAATTGAGCTCGCTTTATTGGGCCGCGACCTTCGGCGGATCCTATGCACTCAAGGATTGGGTTTCCGTATCGCTAGCTGGCCGCTGGATCCTTGCCTCAACGCAAATTAAAGCCGAAGCCCGTGGTGAATCCCTGATCGATCATGAAGAAACAGCCAATGCCCCGACCTTGCTTTTCGGCGTGCATTTGAAGCCCGTCGCCGGACTCGATATTGGATTGCGTTATGAGAATATCGCCAAGCTCGAATGGGAAGTGCAAAAATCGAATTTGAATCTCGACCGAGCCATGAATGCCCAAGCGGCGGCTGGCTATGGAGCGCAATTGCGTGGCAGGCTCAAGAGCAAGGGCGAAACCTTTCAGCATGATTTGCCACCCGTCGCGGCCTTAGGTGTCGGTTATACTGTCAATCCCTATTTGCGCATCGATGTCGCCGAAACATTTTATTGGCAAACCATAGCGGATTGGGCAGGCACCGAAGACAAAGTCGAAGATGGCCTGGAGTCGGCTATTGGTTTGGAAATATCCCCCTGTCCCGGCTATCTCAGCTTTAGCCTAGGAGGCATGGCCACCATGGCAGGAGCAAATTCCGCGACGTATTCGGCGGAAAGCCCGGCACTCGACGGTTATACCCTGGGTGGCGGTACGCATTGGAAGCCTATCCCCAAGCTGGCTGTTAATCTCAGCCTCGCCTATTCCGGCACCTATGACGATCATGTCGATAACGCAAGCTTGGGCCCGATTGATCTTGAAAAAGACACCTGGGTTTATGCCGTTTCCGTCGGCCTTCATTTGCCTTAGGGCGCCGGCGCCCTTAATCAGATGTTCGGAATTCGGTTCGCGGGCCTGCCCGGTAGGCCTTGCGTTGGCGCCTTTGTAGCCCCTTTAGCCCTGCTCGCCTCGGCGGCCTTATTCGGCTGCCGCAAATCCGACCCTTCGGATTTAAAGCCCTCGCCAGCGAAACTGGCGACGCAAGCTCTCGCCCCTCACCTCTCGTCGAGCGACTCGCTATCCCCCGCTGCCAACCCGTCCTGTCAAGCCCCGCAGCTACACTGGGCCAAGCGCTTTAAGGCCTCCTGCCGCGACGGCCTCTTGCATCTGACCGTGCTGGAGCCCTGGCGTAACCGCGGCGAGGCCGTCACCTATGTGCTACGCCCGCGCGGCAGCACTTCGGAGCATGGCTACCGTGCTTATGGCAAAGGCGACACCGTAAACGTCGACATTCCCTTGCGGACTGTGGCCACTTTGGTTAGTGTGCACTCCGCGTTTTTGCACAGTCTCAGTCAAGCGAATCGCATTCGCGCCGTCTCGTCCAAGCGATATCTCTTTAACCCCGATTTACGCACCCGCATCGATAGCGGACAAGTTCTGGAAGTTGGCGACGGCAGCAGCCTAGATTTGGAAAAGATCGCCGGTTTGAAGCTCGACGCCGTCTTTCATGCTGGTTCTGCGGATCCCGGCTTGGACGGCTCCGCGCGCCTTGCCCGCCTTGGCCTGACGGCCATTCAAGGCGGCGAGTGGATGGAAAGCCATCCCCTGGGACGTGCCGAATGGGTGAAATTCTTCGGCGCCTTCCTTGGGGAAAGCGCTCGCGCCGATTCGCTTTTCCAACAAGTGGAGCGGGCTTATCTCGCTTTGCGCGATACTTTGCAAGCCTTGCCCCGCAAGCGCACGGCCTTATGCGGCGCGCCATGGCAAGGTCTATGGCATGTGCCAGGCGGGCGAAGCTATCCGGCCCAACTGGCCCGCGATGCGGGCCTCAGCTACCTTTGGTCGCAGGACACCACCGAAGGCAGCCTTCCCCTTTCCCCTGAGGCGGTACTCGTGCGTGCGCGCGAGGCCGAGCTCTGGATCAATCCTGGAAGCTTCACCAGCCTCGCCAGCGCCGCTCATGAAGACAGCCGCTATACCCACATCGCCGCTTTTCGCCAGGGACAGGTCTATTCTCCCTCGGCGCGCGTCATACCCGGCGGCGGCAATGATTATTGGGAAAGCGCCGTGGTGCATCCCGAGCTTTTGCTTGCCGATTTGGCGGAGCTGGCGCGCGGGCGCGACGACTCGCTTTACTATTGGCGCAAAATTCCAGCCCGCTAAAATTCGAATCTGCGCGTGAAAATCCAATCCTTGAGACCTCGCCCCGCCTGGCCGCGTTTGCTTTTCGCGGCGGCCTTACTCCTCTTGGCCTTGGGTATCGATCTCGTTTCCGGTAGCGCGCCGGTGACCTGGGCCGATGTCTTTCGCCTATGCCTCGGAAAGCTTCCCGCCGATCCGGTTTTGGCGAACCTCTTATTGGACTTTCGCCTCCCGCGCGTGCTCACCGCCCTCGCAGCAGGAGCGGCCTTGCCTGCGGCCGGGGCCTTGATGCAGGCCTTATTTCGCAATCCCTTGGCCAGCCCTTCGGAATTGGGCGTCTCGGCAGGCGCTTCGCTCGGCGTCGCCTTGCTCATACTCGGGGCGCAAACCGCTTGGGGATCGACCTGGCTATTCGCGGCCACCGGAATATGGGGCACGGTAGGCGCGGCCGCAGCCGGATCGCTCGCCGTCATGTTTTTGATCATGATACTCGCAGCACGTATGCGCCAGTCGGCCACCTTGCTTATCGCCGGTCTTTTACTCAGTCAACTCATCGCCGCCGGTATTGGGCTTTTACAATGGGTGAGCGGAGCCGATGCCTTGCGCGCCTTCACCTTCTGGGGACTGGGCAGCTTGTCCGCCGTGGATCCTGAGCGCCTGGGTTTTCTATTACCCGTAACCTCGGTGCTACTTCTGGCGACCTTGGCCCTCGCCAAACCTCTCGATGCCTTAGCCTTAGGCGAAGATGCCGCGCGGGCCTTGGGCGTCAAGCTGAGGCCAATGCGTTTTTTCTTGCTGCTCCTTGCCAGCTTGCTCACCGCCGTGGTCACGGCATTTTGCGGTCCCATCGCCTTTCTCGCCCTCATGGTGCCTCACTTGGCCAGGGGTCTGATGCGACGCACGGCGCACGGGTTGGTCTTGCCCGCCAGCATGCTACTCGGTAGCGCCTTGCTTTTGCTTTGCGATGCCGTCACGCAATGGCCGGGACGCGGTGGCGTCTTGCCCATCAATGCCCTGACCGCCTTGATAGGCGCTCCTGTGATTCTGATTGTTGTTATGCGAAGGGAGCGACCATGAGCTCTCCCCTGCTCGAATGCGAAGGCCTCGTCATTGGCTATGCCTCGAAAACCGCCACTTCGCAGAAGCGCATGATGCCTTTGAACTGTTCCCTGCAGCCGGGAAAAATCACGGCCTTGCTAGGTCGCAATGGCGCGGGTAAATCCACCTTGCTCAAAACCTGGGCCGGTCTTCAGCCTCCTCTTGCGGGTAGCCTGCACCTTCAAGGTCAAGACATATTGCGTCTGACACCGCGACAAATTGCACAAAGTTTAGCCTGGGTGACACCCCTTCGCGAATCGTCTCCCGGAGTCACGGGTTGGGAATTGGTGGCCCTGGGCCGCCAACCGCATACGCCTTGGCATGGCCGCTTAGGCGAAACCGATTCCCACGCCATCGAAAATGCACTGCGGCGGGTGAAGGCGGAAGGTTTCGCCCATCGCCCCATCGCTGAACTCAGCGACGGAGAAAGGCAAAGGCTGCTCTTGGCCCGCGCCTTGGCCCAAGCCGCCAAGGTCCTCTTGCTCGACGAGCCCACGGCTTTTCTGGATCGGCCCGGGCGCTCCCTCGTCTTTCGCCTGGCGCGCGAATTGGCCCAAGAACAAGGCTGTGCCACCGTAATCAGCACTCACGATTTGGATTTAGCCCTGAATTTCGCCGACCAAATCCTCTTAATCGACGCCGGACATTGGCATTGCGGGGAATCACAAAACCTCGCTCTTCGTCAGGCCATTGCCCATGCTTTTGAAGAAGGTGGCGACGAAGCGGAAAAGGCCGGGTAAAGTGAAGCCCTTACCTTTCGATGGCTTTTTCATCGCGGAATAAAAGTCCAAAGACCAATAGCAATAACACCGACATGCCAAAGGGTACCCACCAAATCGAT
>JAYUVP010000024.1:0-4267 GCA_043753995.1 Fibrobacterota bacterium | reverse complement strand
CGAAAGTCTTGAACAAATTCGAGCGCGATGGGATTCCTGCCGGGGCACCGGTGATGGTTGTGCCTTGGGAAAGCACATCGGCGCGTAGGATATAGGCTCCGGTACCGATCAATTGGCCATTCGACGCCACGGGTATCCAGCGAAAGCGAAAGGCCCTATAGCCGCCGGTATCGCTGGGTGCTTGATTCAGCATATCGCGACTAACCTCGCCCGTTTGCGATAAAACGAAAACACCCAAGTTGTCGAAGATTTGAAAGGTGTAATGGAAAGGATCGCGGCTGAGGGTGACCCATTCCGGGAATTGCCCCGAAGTCAAAACCCAACCCTCGCTGCCGATAGGACAATCCAGGCAGCGAGTGATACCGCCCTGCACCGACACCAAGGCGATGGGCTTTTTCAAGTTGGGCAAGCTGAGTATGGAATTCAGGCTCGTGGTTTGGCTGATGGGCCTCTCGATTTTCAAGGAGATGACATTGGGCGGGACAATCAAACCGTAGCTCTCAGTTAGGGCGGGGCTATTCAGCCAGCCTGGCAGGATGGCTATCGCCTTGAGGGTAGCCTTATCCGAAAGAAGAATAGGCCCGGTATAAAGCGGGCTTGCCACCGTGGGCTCGCTTCCGTCGACGGTATAATGGATTTGCGCGTCGGGATGATTCGGTACGCTCAGGCGAATGCGCACGGAGTCCAGGAAATTCTGTCCCGGCTTATCCGCCACGGGAGTGGGCAAAGGCAGAAAAATCCGAGTATAGGTTTCGCTCAATGTCGCGGAAGCAAGAAAATCGGTTTTAAAGGCTTTGGCTTTGAGGTTGAGGGTTGTGGTCAGCTTGAGTGATGCACTATAAAGCGCGCTGGTAGGTGTGGGTTCGCTACCGTCCAGGGTATAGCGGATTTGGGCATCGGCATGACCCGCAACGCTGAGGCTCACTCGGATCGAATCGTTGTAATTCCCGCCCGCAGGATCGGCTATGGGTGTGGGCAGCGGCAATAAGACCCGCGTATAAATTTCAGTAAGAGTGGGGGAGTCGTTAAAGTCGGCTTTAAATCCCTTGGCCTTCAAGGTGGTGGTGGCGGCTAGGGTGAGCGGTCCGGCATAGAGCGGGCTCGTTGCTGTAGGTTCGCTGCCATTGAGGGTATAGCGAATTTGCGCATCGGGATGGCCGGGAACTATTAGGCTCACCTGAAGGGTATTTTGAAAACTGGTGCTTTTGGGAGTGGCTTCGGGGATGGGAAGCGGAGATTTTTGCAATAGTTGCAGGCTGGTGGTGATTTGGCAACGCGAGGCGGTGGAGTGGCGCTCTGCGAAGAAAAAGTCGAGGGGATAATTCCCTCCATCGACGAGGCCCAAGGCCGTGGCTTGTCGGTCCAAGTCAATGGTGGAGGAGAGACTGGAATGCAGCCCGCCTAAATCGATGGCTAGGCGATCATTGATGAAAACCCAAACATCATCATCTCCCGTAAAGGAAAACACCTGCCCTTGGCCCGCTGTATAGGTGAATACCGTATGCAATTCCATGGTGAAGCCCCAAATATCGGTAGGGTTGACTAGGGGCGCCGGCCCAAAGGGATTGGGATCGGTAGGGTTGAATTTTTGCCACCCCGCCCCCGTATTGAGGGGCAAGAAACTGTCGTCCCGAAAGGAGTAAGCGCCTTGCGCATTGCGAGTAAGGACGATATCGGTGTAAAAGCTGCGATTCACCGCAGGATTGTCATTGTACCAGTCCTTGAATCGATCCAGGCTGGTGAAACAGGGTGTGGCCGAGGTGGGGTGATTGAGTGAGAGCAAAACGGGGTCACGATTGTCGCCGCGAAATTGGAGGGTATCTACCAAGCCATTGACGGCCAGAGTATTGCGCACATACCCCAGATTTTCTCCGCCACAGCCCATATATTTGTCGTTTTCAAAATCGGGATGAGTCGTTGGATCGGTGGGGTAATAGTCCTTAAAATCGCGCAGTTTTGCCCTCAGGGTGATGGTTGCGGGTTGGCCAATAGCGATATCCAAGAGAAATACGAGAATGGCGCAGCAGAGAATGCGCATGTAGGTCCACCTTTTCGAAGCCGATTTTAATATAGGGCGACTAGCGTCGCTCGGCTGGTAAAGATGGAGTCTAGGGAGATGGGGTCGAGGACCCATTTCCAGCCAGCCGTCGTCTTTTAAGGCAAACGAGTAACTTTCCAAGTCTTCATCGATTCTGCATGCCTCGAACCCGATTTTTAAAAAGCCAAACCGGTGCCGCCATCGGCATTGCCGCAGCCACCTTTTTCGCCTTTGCGGGTGTGGCCGCAAACCAATTTCACGGCTACCTCTTCGAGCTGAAAGGTTCGAGCGCCCTTTCCATTGGGCTTTTGATGATGACCGGCTATTCGGCCTCGGTTTTGGCGCCTTTAGTTCAAATGTTCCTGATTCGCAAAAGCCAGGGTCCCTATCGACCCTTGCTTGCGGTCAGTTTTGGTGCGGCCATCGCCTTAGCCCTATTGCCCTGGGCGCGCGGCTTCTGGGATTTGTGGGTGCTTTTCGCCATCCTGAGCTTTTGCACGGCCAGCGTTTTCCCTTTGCTCACCGCGGCGACCTTAGAAACCACGCGCCATCAAACCCGAGCTCAAGGGCATGGGCTTTTTGTGCGCATCCGGGGATTGGGAACCGTGGGATTCATGGTGGCCTGCCTTATCTGTTTGGCCTTTCCCCGCAGTGAATCCTTGGCATGGATTTATGCAGGTTTCGGCCTAGCCTTTTTGATCTCGGTGGCCGTGCTTTTTCCTTCCGCCCAATGGCATGGCCGAAAGCAGGACCTGGGTCAGGTTCGCCTGCCAAGCGCCCCTCGCTTGGGCGTGGCTTGGAGGCGATTATTTCGCGGCGAGACGACCGTCCTCATTTTCCTCATCGCCCTCATGAATTTCGCCAATGTGATGGCGACCGTGGTGCAAGGCAATTATTTGATTCATCGCTTTCATGTCAGCCAAGCCTATATCAGCTTGTCATGGGTGATTGCCACCGCCTGCGAAGTGGTTTGGATGGCGGTTTGCGCGCGCTTGGTGCGGACGATGGATATACGCCGCCTCATCGTTTTGGGGCTATGGGGCACGGGCCTCAAGCTGCTCTTGATGGGATTTGCTACCACCTACTTTTCTTTTGTTCTGGGCCTGATTTTTCACGGCCTCTATTTTTCCTTTACCTTGGCTGGCTTCGGGGTTTATCTCGACCGGCGGTTTCGTCCTGCGGAAAGGCCGGTGCTGCAGGCCTTGACCTCGGCCATGGCCCAGGGTTTACCCGCCGCCTTGGCAGGTTTGTCCACCGGCTTGGTCTGGCATCGCTTTCAATTGCATGGCGTTTATATCGCGGCTGCGGCCTTGGGTGGCCTGACCTGCGTTTCCGCCGAGGTCTGGGCTTATCGGCGCCGTGTATATTTTCGCTCGCGATAGCCTTTTCATTTGAGGCTGTTTTTAGGAGAATGCTGGCATGAAATCATTTTTGCTGCCCAACCGTCGACTACTCCCCCTATTGGCCTTGATGGCCCTGTTCGCGGCTTACCCCGCCATGGCCGCCGATAAGGACGATGACGGTATTCCCAATAAATACGATCTCTGCCCCGAAGACCCCGAAGATCAAGACGGTTTGGAAGACAATGATGGCTGCCCCGATGTCGATGACGACAAGGACGCCGTTTGCGATTCTTGGGTGGCCGAAAAAGGATTAAGTGCCAAATACAATGCCGTGTGCAAAGGCTCCGACAAATGCCATCGCATCCCCGAAGATAAAGACGGATTCGAAGATGGTGATGGTTGCCCCGATCCCGACAATGACAAGGACGGCATACCGGATTCCAAAGACAAATGCCTCAATGACGCTGAGGACTTCGATGGCTTTGAAGACAATGATGGCTGCCTCGACGCCGACAATGACAAGGACGGCGTTGCGGATGCCGCCGACAAATGCCCGAATGTGATCGAAGACAAAGACAGCTTTGAAGATGAAGACGGCTGCCCGGATCTAGACAATGACAAGGACGGCATTCCCGATGATAAGGACAAATGCCCCGGCCAGGCTGAAACCGTGAATAGCGTCGAAGATGAAGACGGCTGCCCTGACCATGCCAATCCGGCCTTGGAAAAGGTGATGACCTTCCCCTTGGTGCGCTTCCGCTCCGGCACCACCGAATTGACTTTCGAAGCTCAACAGCCTCTGGATCTTTTCGCCAAGCAATTGGTCGAATACACCGATAAGAAAGTCGAGATTCGCCTTTTCACCTGGTATAAAGGCAAGAAGAAA
>JAYUVP010000023.1:0-7014 GCA_043753995.1 Fibrobacterota bacterium | reverse complement strand
TTCCCACGGTGCCCAATTTTCGATTTCCAGGAAAATTGACGGCGATGACAGGTGAGCTTTCGGTCAGCCCATAACCTTCGTAAATAGGCAAGCCGGCATTCACAAAAAAGGAGGCGAGATTGGCATCCAAAGGGGCACTGCCAGAAACGAGATAGCGAATGCGCCCCCCGAAAGCCGCGCGCAATTTTTTATAAACCAGGGCGTCAAAAATCTTGTCTTTCCAAGTATGAGAGGCATTCACCGGCTTGGTACGGGCACGCTCGAAAGCCGCCAAAGCCAGGGTCCGCTTTATTCCTGTGGCAGCATCGGCATTGGCCATCATTTTGGCATAGGCCTTTTCCAGCAAACGTGGCACCATGGTGACCACGGTCGGATGGATTTCGCGGGCATTTTCCGCGACCTTTTTCACCTCTTCAGCGAAATAAATGCTGGTGCCGGTGCTGAAATAGAAATAGGTGACCATGCGTTCGAAAACATGGGCCAAGGGCAAACAAGAAAGGGCAATATCGGTGGCGGGATCCATGGGAAAGCGCAAAGGCGAGCTTTCGACTTGGGATATGAGATTGTGGTGAGTCAATTCCACACCCTTGGGAACACCCGTGCTGCCTGAGGTGTAAATCACCGTGGCCAAATCTTTTTCATTCAAGGTTTCCGAAAGCCGGGTGAAGGCATTAGGGTCGCGCTTGTCTTCGGCCTCCCCCATTTTGAGCAAATGCTCCCAAGACATCACCTTGTCCTGGTCTAGTCCCGCAGGCAAGGTGATGATTTTTTCCAGCTTATTAAACCATGGCTTTAATGCATCGTGCTGCTCCTTGCCGCCGACGAATAAAAATCGCATGCCGGAGTCGGCGATTTCATATTCGAGATTTTCCGGGGCAATATTGGAAAACATGGGAACGCTTACGCCACCCGCGCTCAAGACACCTAGGTCAAATAGCATCCAAAAGGGCGAAGGATCGGCAACAAGGCCGACTCGATCGCCTTTGCGCAAACCCAGGGCGGCCAAACCTAGGCAAAGGTTTTTCACCAAATTCGCTACATCTTGGGTGGCGATTTTCTTCCATTGCCCGTCCTGTTTATAGGCCAAAGCGGCGGGATTCGAGAAATTTTTGGCCACATATTTGAGCAGGCCAGGAAGGGTTTTATAAGCCATGGTCTTCTCCGTCAGAATATTTCGCTTGGACTGTATCAGTACCATAATAGCATACCTCGCCTAAGAGATTTTCTCTTGGACGACTGAAACCGAGGCCTCGGTAATCGGGGAAGATAAGAGCGGGCTTTCCAAGGCAAGTCGGTCATCCCCTTCCCCTTCGCGCCAACCCAAAGCCATTTCTTTATTAGGAGACATGCCCAAGGCCCGCATGCGCTCCAGAATCGTTCCTGCCCCACCTCGCCCAGACCACAGTCGGCGCTTAGCGCCTTGTAGGGCGTCCTGGGCTTGATTCAAAGCACGTTGGCACCGATCCCATTCTTCCGTAAAGCCCACCAATTTGTCATGCAAATTCGCCGCCAACTTCGCCAATTCCTGGCCATGACGCTGGCGCAATTCCCCTTGCCACAAGCCTGCCACCATGCGAAGGGTCGCAATCAAGCCAGAGGGTGGTAAAACCAAGAGATTGCGCTCCCAGGCCAATTGATGCAGACCTGGATCGGCAACCAGTGCCGCTTGGTAAGCCCCTTCCAAAGGCATGAAAAGAATCACGAAATCCAGAGTTTTCAGCCCGGGCATATCGTGATAGCGCTTTTCCGATAAACCCTGAATGTGTCGACGCACCGAAAGCGCATGGGCCTTCAGATGGCCTTCTGCCTCCGACGATTCACTTGCCTCACAATTGCGCCATCGCTCGAAGGCCGTGAGAGAAAGCTTGGAGTCGATGACAAGGTCGCGGTCGCCAGGTAAATGCAAGAGTACATCGGGCTGTAAGATGCGTCCGGCCTCACTCAATCCTCTGGCCTGCAATTCGAAATCGCGACCGGCCTCTAGGCCCGCTTGGGCGAGCAAGGATTCCAAAATGACTTCGCCTAGTATGCCCTGGCTTTTGTTTTGCGTCGCGAGGGCCGTGGTCAAACGGCGCGCTTCATTCGATAGTGAAAGTCCGGAGCGAGCTAGATTTTCGACTTCTTGCTTGAGTAAAGCCCTTTGTACATCTTCTTGCTTTCGTCCGTCTTCCAGGCGAGCCTGGAATTCTTGTAAGCGAGATTGCAAAGGCGCGAGCAAAAGGCTCAGCCTTTCCTCGCCTTGATTGGCCCATTGCCTACCGCCCTGATCGAGAAGTTGTTGAGTGATGGCTTGCAATTCGGCGCGCAAGGAAGCCTGCGATCCGGCTTGATATCGCGCTAATTCCTCGACGCGCGCCTCAGCAGCTCCCTGCAGTCGCAAAGCCTGCATCCATTCCGAACGCAAGGCTGTCAAATCGATATGGGCTATCTCGACTTGCTTTTTTAGTCCATCCATTTCCGATTGCAAATAGGCATTTTGCTGTTCACTTAAGGCCAAGGCTCCTTGCCAACGTCGCGCCTTGCTACGCAGGCTAAAATGCGCTAGCCATGCCAAGAGGGCTCCAGCAACCAAGCCCAAAAGCAAGGGGAAAGGCGAAATTTCCATAGCCTTCCCAAGGTAACAAGCAGGTTGCGTTTGCGCTTGCGGTCTTATGACCAGGAGAGGCGAAAAACAGAGGGATTAATCGTCGAGCCAAACCTCAGAGGAAAGCAATAATTCACGAGTACGGGCAGCTAGCCTTAAATGCCGACGGCGCATATCGGCCAAGGTGATGTCATTCAGATGACCTTCAGGACCCAGTAAGTCGAAGCGCACATAGCCGCCCCATGGACCGCAGCGCCTTTGCGCCTCAATAAGATTTTCCATGGCAGTGCGAGTTGCCTCTTGTGCCTTGGCGATGGCGTCTAGGCGTGGGTTTTGTTGCGGTCCCAGGGATTCAAGCCTCATGAGATGGGCCGATACCTCTTCTAGAGCTTGAGCCAAATCCGCTAAAGCCTCTGTCGGCAAGGAAGACAGAAAGGTGGGAGTGTGGCGATTTTCCAAACCCAGGGAAATCGCAAAGGCACGACGCCAAGCCATGGCCTGTTGATAGCGTTGTGTTACGGGCCAACCCGCAGCGGGGCTATAAAGTAAGGTGCCGTCCATCGTGAAATCACTCACATAGCATTCCAAGGCGGGAAAAGGCCCCGGGGCATGGCCATGGCGGCCGTCGATTAGCCACAGTGCTGTTTGAGCGATGGCTTCTGGGGAAAAAGCCTGGCGGCAATGTTGCACCGAGCAGGGCTTGTCTCCGCTGCAAGGCGAACAGGGCAAGGCGGCTTGCAAAACGGCATGGCCGGCGCCATACGGTGCAGTTTCGGAAAAATAGGCGGATGCGAAAAACAGACCCAAGGTTTGTGTTCCCACGGATGCGGCGGCATGCAAGGTCCCGGTATCATTGCTGAGCAATAAGCGACAATGCGTCAACACCATGGGCAATTCCGACATGGCCGTCTTGCCGATCAAGTCAATGACCGGTCCGGCATAGTGTTTTTGAAATAGTTCGAGCAAATGCCTTTCGCCCGCCGCACCCACCAGACAAATGGGCATTGGCCGTTTGGTCTGCAGAGCCCCAACAGCTTCGGCGAATCGGCGCGGATGGATAGCGCGTAAGGAATTGCTTGCACCCATTTGTATGGCGAGGCAATTCTCCTGCCCATCCCAACCCGCGGCATCCAACATGTCGCGACCCCTTTGTCTTTGGGAAGAAGTCAGATTTAATGCCGGCAGGCGGGTGGCTGGGGTAACCCCGGCGATACCCAATTGCACGTCGACAAGATTGAAAAGATTGTCCAGCCGGAATTGCACCAAGGAAAACAAGTATTTCGACCAGTCTCCAGCGAGACGTATTTCACCCGCGGGCGACCAAATTCGTCCGGATCGGCTTTCCGCATCGATTAGAAAACTTAAAGCCGCCGAGGGCTCGTCATGCGTAAGATTGATGACCAGATCGATGCGACGACGCAGGATTTCCGGCAATTCGGCTTGCAATACTTCCAAATGAACTTTACCGGCCTCGCACGCTCGGAGGCGATTCACCCAATGGGCCAGTTTTTCGCGCGGCAGGGCGACCGTGCATCCATCAAAGGCATCAGTGGGTAAAACTTGAGCGAAATCGGTACAACAAACAAAAATCAAATCCTGTCCCCGAGACTTGACTTCAAGAGCTTTTAAAACTGGCAGGGTTTGATGTATATCGCCCAAGCGATTGAGCTGGATGACGACAATGCCAGACATGCGGGCTATCGCCACCCTTTAATAATGAAAACCCAAAACGATGGCGAAGCCGAAACCTCCCGCATTCGCCTTGTCAATGCCGTAATCGATATTGGCCCAGCTCCACCAAACCTGAGCCCCCAAATTGAAATGCTGCTCCAATTCCCAATACACCCCGCCCTCGCCCCAAATGCCTGGACCGGTTTGCTTGAGAGCCGTATAGCCCTCCTTTTGAAACTCCACGGCGATAATGCCAATGCCGCCACCGAAAAAAGGCCGCACCGATAAAAAACGTTGGTCCAATAATTCTCGAATGCCGAAAAATAATTCTTGGGTATTGCTGGTATAGCTTGATGAATCACCGCTTTGTGAATCATACCGTTTCACTGCGGGCGTTTGGGAATACAGGTAATTCACCATGATATTAACGGGCCAGGACACCTTGCGAATATCGGTCGAGACACCAACTGCATATTGCTCATGCACGGGGCTCCAGGCATCCTCATCCATGAATTTCATGCCGCCAAAGGCATTGATATTGCCAGTCCAGCCCCGGGCATCCTTTTTTTCCTGGACGGCAAAAGCCGGCGCTGGAGTTTGTAGCGAAGAGGCTAGCCCGAGAATGGCTTCGGGCAAGCCGGAATTTTTCAAGACCACGGTGTCTCGCATAACCACAGTGTCCTTGCCTTCACGTTCAGCCGAATGCATTTGATGATTCAAATCCGCGTCATTCACCCCTTGATAATTACGGCGGGCTATGAGCTCGTGTCTCACCCTATCGAAAACACCCTGTATTTCTTCGCTGACAAAGAGGTCGACCAATTCGGCACGCGCATCGACTTGTAATAGCTTGTAAAACCAATACTTCCCTTTTTCCCGGGTGGCTGGATTGGCAGCATAGATGACACCGAGGAATTTCGCCACCAGGGCACTATCCGACTTGCGCATTACAGCATGCTTGGTGCGATATTCTTCCAGTTGTCGAGTTAAAGACTCAAACTCTCCATCGCTATAGGCTTCCATCAAGGCAACTCGGTTCAATGAGTCGGCCGTTTGAGCCGAAGCTAGGGAAAGTCCACCCCATACCGAAACGAAGATCCAAATAAGGCAGCGATGCATTGCTGGATTATCAGATGCGGCCCCCCCTTAAATCCAGTTGGAAAACTCCGACTTGAGGCGACTGAGCGGAATCGCTCCGCTGAAACGATGCACCTCGCGACCGCCTTTGAAGAGAATAAGGGTCGGAATGCCGCTGATTCCGAAACGCTGGGCGAGTTGTGGTTTTTCCTCGGTATTGATTTTAACTACGGTGATTTTTCCTTTCCAATCGGCGGCTAATTCCTTTAAGAGGGGCGCCATCATCCGGCAAGGAGCGCACCATTCGGCCCAAAAATCGGCCAGTACCGGTTTATCATGGGTGGCTAGGAATTCCAAAAAATCGGTGGCCATCAAAGGGTCTCGCTTTCCATTGGATGTCATGTCAGGGTCTAAGTCTCACTGATTCATCGCAAAGTCCAAGCCACAAATCATCGGTAGCCGGACTGGAAAATCCTGTTTATCTCAGCCAATTACGGTCGCTTAACCCACGGCAGTGCATTTTATGGCTTGATTCGTTGCAAGGAGAAACACATGACTGCTTCACATAGACTTTTTACGCGACTGGCCTGGACCACCTTAATTTGCGCCTTGGCGGCTTGGTCGGGAGGGAAAACACCTAAAATCATCGCCTACTCGCAGGATAGCACCGCCCTGCAAGGGATCTTTTA
Organism: Fibrobacterota bacterium; assembly: GCA_043753995.1. GTDB lineage: Bacteria > Fibrobacterota > Fibrobacteria > UBA11236 > UBA11236 > JAYUVP01. The sequence goes on along the minus strand of JAYUVP010000023.1, from coordinate 993 downwards.
CCCCGCTGCTGGCAAAGGTCGCGCCCCGGCCCCAGGCATTGTGCTTTTCCCCGATTGGATGGGCGTCACTCCAACCGCTGAAGCCTATGCCGCATCCGTTTCCGCCTTGGGCTATGCCGTTTTTGTGGCGGATGTCTATGGCAAAAACGTACGCCCAACTGGCCCCGAAGAGGCTGGTAAAACCGCATCGATTTACAAGAATGATCGCTCACTTATGCGCGCCCGCGCCACAGCAGCCCTGCAAATCTTGAAAGCGCAAAAAGGGGTGGACACATCTCGTATCGCTGCCATGGGCTATTGCTTCGGCGGGACTTGTGCATTGGAATTGGCCCGTTCCGGCGCGACCTTGCTGGGGACGGTGAGCTTGCATGGGGGCTTAGAGACGCCCAATGCCCAAGATGCAGGGAATATTAAGGGTAAGGTGCTGGTTTTGCATGGTGCGGTCGATCCTTATGTGCCTGCAGAACAAGTCGCCAACTTCATGGACGAAATGAAACAGGCCAAGGTGGACTGGCAAATGGTTTTTTATGGGGGTGCCGTGCACGGATTCACAAATCCCAAAGCGCCCCTGGACCCCAAAACGGGATATGCCTATCAGCCTGAGGCCGCCCGCCGTTCTTTCGCAGCCTTAAAAGCCTTTTATGGAGAGATTTTTTCCACCCCTTGATTTTTTCCCATAAAATCGAGTTCTCGATGCTATCACGAGAGGAATGACTCTCAAATTTGACTGATAAATGTCCGCGCGGAGCGGGACAAGGATCATTTCCGGGTGATAGCCTCAGTGCATGTCGCGCATAGCAAAAAGGGCGGAGCGAGTCCTACTGGCAAGCTTTATTTTGCCGACCTTCTTGCTTTTCTTGTCGGGATGCCAATCACAACAAACCTTACTTGGCCCTACTAAAAATCAAGAAACAACCCTGCAAACAAGGTTAGACCCACCTCAAAGCCAGGCCGACACATCCCTGCCGCAAGGCTGCCAATGGAAAACCAAAA
>JAYUVP010000022.1:0-6234 GCA_043753995.1 Fibrobacterota bacterium | reverse complement strand
CATGGCTGGGTTCGCTGTGGATAGGTGTTGATGATTTGGGGATAACTGCTCAAGGACTTCCCACATTACGAAAGCAGATAAAAGAGTCCATTCCGGCCAAGAGGTTAGGCAAATCCAGCCTAGGTGCTTGATTACCTTATGCCCTCTAAGAGCCGCTTTATCTTGCGGTTAGGGCCTCGCATGTATCTATCCAAACTGCGCATTTTCGGTTTCAAGTCCTTTGCCAATAGGGTAGAGGTCAACTTTCCGGGTGAGGGCATCACTTCGGTGGTGGGGCCAAATGGCTGCGGTAAATCGAATATCATCGATGCCATTCGATGGGTATTGGGTGAGCAGCGGGCTAAGGCCTTGCGATCAAGCAAGATGGAAGATGTCATTTTCAGTGGAACCGCCGATAGACCCGCGTTGAATTTGGCTGAGGTCAGCCTGATGATCAATAACAATTCCGGGCGCTTGCCTTCGGAATACAGCCAGGTCATGATCACCCGCCGTGCCTTTCGTAATGGCGATTCGGAATACCTGATCAACAATCAGCCTTGTCGCTTGAAAGACATTCATAACCTGTTCTATGACACGGGAATGGGTGCCGCCAGCTATAGCCTTATCGAAGCCAAGATGATTGACAGTATTCTTTCAGACAAGGCCGATGAGCGGCGAACCATGTTTGAAGAAGCTTCGGGCATTTCCAAATACAAGCAACAAAGAAAAGAGACTTTGCGGCAATTGGAAAGAACGGCCCAAGATTTGGCCCGTGTCGAAGACAATTTGCGGCATGTTCAGCAAAACGTGGCCATGTTTGAGCGTCAAGCGAAAAAGGCTGAGCGTTGGAAAGAGCTAAGACAGCAATATGTCAGCCTCGAATTGAGCTATCAGCATGACAGCTACTTGGAATTCGCTTCTCAATGTGATGTTTTGACCTCAGAAAAAGCCAAGGCCGAAAACACCTTGGTACTTATCGGTGCCAAAATCGCCACTCATGAAACCGAGTTGGAAGAACAAAAATTGCTGCTCGTGGATGAAGAGCGAGCTTTGTCTGAACTCAATCAAAAAGTGGGCATGAGTCAGGGTGAAGTCATTCGTCAGGAAAATGAAGGCGAGCGATTGGGCGATCGATTGCAGCATATCGATGAAAGCAACCACCGCCTTGAAACCGAGACCCAGCAAGCCCTGAAGCGTCTCGATGAAATCGCCACGGGCCGCCAAAGCGCGTTTGCTGAAATCGAAAGGCTATCCGTCGAGGTAGGGCAATTGGCATCCATGGGCGATGGGCAGGCTGAAGAGCGTGCTCGCCAAGCCGCGTCCTTTCAGGATCGACGTCGCAAAGCGGATGAATTGGCCGAGCAAAGGCTTTTGGCCCTAGAGGAATTGGGTACGGTACGCAAGCAAGTGGGCGCTACCGACGCCGAAATTCAACTGTTGACTCGGCAAGAAGGCGAACTTGAAAACGCCTTTGAAACGGCTTCCGATCGCTTGCGGAATTTTCAAGACGAAGAAAAACGATCTCACGACGAATTGTCACGACTGGAGCGACAAGTTGAAGAGCAAGCGACTCGCCGCAAAGGGCTGGATGAAGACCTCGGCGCCGCGCAGCGCGATATTGAATCCCTGAAAACCGAAGCTCAGGGCGCAGCCCAGGAACGGGCGGCTTTGCAGGCTCGTCAAGCCTTGCTTCGTCGCTTGGAGGAAAGCCGCGAAGGCGTGGATGCCGGCGTGCAGCATTTGCTCAAGACCGAAGCCTCGCGCATTGCGGCCTTGCTTGCCGACGTCCTGCAAGCCGCACCCGACGTGCTTCCATTGCTGGAGCGTGCCTTAGGCCGCCATATGCAAGTGCTGCTGGTCGCCGATGAAGGCCAAAGCCAAGCCTTGCTCGCTGCCTTGCGCCAAGCCAAAAAGGGCGAAGCCCTGTTGTTTGCCTTGGCTCAGGTTCCTGCGTCGGGTACCTTCAAGCGGGTACGTCCTGATTTGCATTCGGCTCCAGGATTTAAAGGCTGGCTCATTGATGCCGTGAAAGCCCCGGAAGGCTATGCTCCGCTTTTGGAGGCCGTATTGGGCCAGCATGGTCGTGTGGCTTCCGTGGAAGAAGCCCAGGCATTGGCCACTCGCCTGCCCTCTGGCGCGGATTTTTGGTTTTGGACGGACACGGGTGAGGCCTGGCATGCTTCGGGGCTGGTTTTGGGCGGCGTCGCCACGGCAGGCACCGGTCTCATGCAGCGCAAGGCCGAATTGGAGCAAGCTACCGCACGATTACGCGAAGTCGAAGCCCGGGCGACCCAAGTCGCGGAGGCCTTGGCAGCACGTGAAAAAGAGCGCGTGGCCCTGATGTTGCAAATGGCCGAAGTGGAATCGACCTTGAGGCCCGCTGAGAAAACGGTGCAAGAGCATCGAAATAAGTTGAGCTTCCTGGCTAAAAACATGGAAGCCATTGACAAGGATCATGCTGGCAGCCGCCTTCGCCTGGAAACTGCACGCGAGCAATTGGCCATGGCCTCCGAGAAAAAAACTGAATTGACTTCTCGCCTGGACGAGCTCGAAGAAGAGCGCCGTGTGGTGGAGAATCAATTCCAAGACGCCATGGCGGCGCAGCGCGAATCGGAAGAGGCGCGTACCCGCTTCGAAGAGCAAATGCGCAACCTCGAACGCAATAAATCGGGTCTTGAATCGAATTTGCGATCGGCGCGCACCAGCCTGGAATATCTCGATCGCGGCGAGGCCGAGCAAAAAGCCTTGCTGGCTAAGAATGCCGGGCAAAAAGAGGATTGGGAATCGCAGGCCAAAATATTACGCGAGCGGCTCAAGGAGGTGGAAGCCCTGATCGGCGCCTTGCATGAGCGACTTGCGATTGAGGAAAAGGAGCGCGATGCGGCCAAGGCGATTTATGATCATAAGGCCGGTCGACTGGAAGAAATACGCATTCAGTTGCGCCGTCTCGCCGAAGAACAACGCGATTTAACGACCAAGCAAAACAGTTCGGCCGTCAAAGGGGCGCAAATGCAGGCTGCGCTTCAGGGCATTCGCGAGCGCATGTTCGAACTGCATGAAGTCGATTTCTCTTCGGAGGAGGTGACCTTTCAGCGTTGCGAATACGAGGCTTCCAAAGCTCCCCAAGAAATACAGTCGCTCAAGGACAAGATCAAGAATTTGGGTAATATCAATACCGGCGCTCTCGATGAATATGAAGTCGAGAAGAAAAAAATGGAAGAGATCGAGAAGCAATGGAAAGATCTCGAAAAAGCCCGTACCGGATTAGAAAAGGCCATCAAAAAACTCGATAAGGTGGCCCGAGAGCAATTTCTTGAAACTTTCACGGTGGTGCAACGCAACTTTCAGGAAGTGTTCAGCACTTTATTTGAAGGCGGCGAAGCTCAACTCGCCTTGGAAGACGGCGTCGATCCCCTCGATGCCAAGATTGAAATCAATGCGCGCCCAACGGGTAAAAAAATGCGGGGTGTGTCCTTGCTTTCCGGTGGCGAACGGGCTTTGACTGCGGTTTCCCTGCTTTTCGCCCTGTACCTCGTGCGCCCTTCGCCCTATTGCATCATGGACGAAGTCGACGGACCGCTCGATGATGCTAATATCGGACGATTCGTGAATTTATTGCGCCGATTCAGCCATCAAACCCAATTCATCGTGGTGACTCACAATAAGCGCACCATGGCGGCTTCGGACATGCTCTATGGTGTGACTCAGGAAATCAAAGGCATATCCAAATTGGTTTCGGTGCAGCTCGACGAAGCCAGCCGCATCGCGGCATGAGCTTTTCGGCCCTAAAACTTTTTTCAATCGCCTATCATCGCATGGTGCGCATGCACCCTGCCGAACGTGGCCGTGATTTGTGGTTTCAAGAAGAAGCTAGGGCTGAAAGGCTTAGCAATTTCATTCGACTTTTCTTCGTGCTGGCCTGGCTCAGCTCCACCTGCCTCCACGCACCAGGCAATAATTTTTGGATGAATCTCAGCAATCTCGGTGTGGGGGTCATCTGGTTATTGTGGGGCCTTGGGGTACAATATTGGCTGACCAAGCATGCCTATCGCCCCTGGCACAAATTCCTGACCACGGGCGTGGATTTGTTTTTGATCACCGCCATGATTTTCGTTTATCAATTCGGTTCGGGGCCGGCCTTTTGCCTTAAGGTTCCAACCTATTTCAATTATTTCTTTTGTATCGGCTTGGCCTCCTTGCGGTTCAAGCGCAGCCTGGCGGTATTTGCAGGTTCGGTGGCGATGGCGCTTTACGTATTTCTATTCCTATACCTTCACCTTCATTACGGCATTGTCTACGGCACCAATATCGAATCGACTATTTCGGAAAAGGTGAACGCCCACTATGTCATCTACCAATTCGTCTATCTCGGTGTATTCAGCTTCATGACCTATGTCATCGCCGTCAATGTGAAGCGATTGGTCGAAATGCGCGCATTCGAAAGCGAAATGGCCCACCGGGCCCAGGAGCGGGCGGTCGTTGCCGCCGGAGTCGCCCATGAAATCAAAAACCCTCTCGAAGGCATTTATGGCGCCGCCCAGCTATTGCAGGAAGAAGGCAAGGGCAATCCCCGCTTCATACAAATGATTCTTAAAGACTCGATTCGATTGAATGAGACGGTTCAACAATTTCTTCGCTTTTCGCGACCTTTTGCCACCCATACCGCGGCCTTCGATGTCGTCGCCTTTGTGCGCGAATTTTGCCGAGAGCAGAACGAAATCGGTGCCGCTCAGGGGACTGCGAATGCAGGCGGTGCGCCGTTCGCATTCGACAGTAATAAAGAAGCCCAATCCCTATTGTCCGACGAGGAAGGCTTGCGCCAAATTCTCTTGAACCTGGTACAAAACGCACGCCGGTACCAGCCAGCGGGCAAACCGGTGCGCATCAATACCGAGGTGCGCGACGACGTGGTTGAAATTCGCGTGGAGGATGAGGGGGAAGGGGTTCCCGAAGCCAAGCGCAAGCAGCTCTTCGAGCCTTTTTTTACCACCTCGGCGCGCGGCACCGGTCTTGGACTCGCCATCTCCCGAAAAATAGCCCGGGAATTGGGTGGCGACCTTTATTACGAGCCCATGCCCGTGGGTTCGCGATTTGTCTTGGTGGTGCGCAATCACGAGAGCGAAGAAAAGCAGGGAATAGAATGACCGTATTACCGCGCTCTGGAGATGAGTCGCCGGTCAAGGGCCGATTGCTTTTGGTCGATGATGAAGAACATATTCGTGAGATATTGGCTGCAACCTTGGAGCCTTTAGCTGAAAAAATCTTTTTGGCTGCCTCGGCTGAAGAGGCTTTCGAAATCGTCCGCGAGGAAAATCTCGATGTCGTGGTTTGCGATGTGCGTATGCCCGGCATGGATGGTTTGGAATTTCTTCATCGCATCAAAACGGAGCAACCCGCCTTGCGGTTTCTGATGATTACCGCCCATGGTTCCTTGGACACCGCCGTCCGGGCCTTGCGCTATGGGGCGAGCGACTTCCTAACCAAGCCATTCGAGAATCGCGAAATACGCGAAGTGGTGGCTCGCCTCTTGCGCGAGCGGCGTAGCGCGAAATGGCCGGCCTTGCCTCCACCCGCCTTGCAGGAATCTGCCCTGGTCTCGGGAGTTGTGGGTGAAAGTGCGGTCTTCCGCGCTTGCATGGAAAAGGCCAAGCGAGCCGCCTCCAGCGATTCAAGCGTACTTCTGACCGGTGAAAGCGGGACGGGTAAGGAAGTCATGGCACGGGCCATACATACCTTGAGCGACCGAGCGAATAAGGCCTTCATCGCCGTGAATTGTGGTGCCATACCGGAAAATTTGGTGGAAAGTGAATTGTTCGGGCATGAAAAGGGCGCATTCACCGGAGCTATTGCGAGCAAGCCCGGCAAATTCGTTTTGGCTGCGGGCGGAACCATTTTCCTGGATGAACTCGGTGAATTGCCGCTGAATGTTCAAGTCAAGCTTTTGCGAGTCTTGCAGGAAAAAACCGTGGAGCCCGTGGGAGCGACTCGTGGGATCAAGGTCGATTTTCGCCTGATAGCGGCGACCAATCGAAATTTAAAAGAAGAAGTCAAGGCCGGGCGTTTTCGGGAAGACCTTTACTATCGCCTCAATATCATTCCTATCGAATTACCGCCTCTGCGTACCAGGCCTGATGACATCCTTCCCCTGGCGCGTTTTTTCCTCAATGCCTTCAATGAACGCTACGCGACTCATTTCGTGCTGACAGCAGATCATGAATCGGCTTTGCAGCGCTATGATTGGCCCGGAAATGTGCG
>JAYUVP010000021.1:0-24496 GCA_043753995.1 Fibrobacterota bacterium | reverse complement strand
GCAGACCATTGATCGCGAGTTTTGCCATGCTCCGGGTGGTCGGCATTGGCGAAGTGGGAAAACAGACCTTCCAGCTTCAAACTGGGTTCACGGGCCAATGCCGACCACCCGGAGCATGGCAAAACTCGCGATCAATGGTCTGCCTTTATCCGCTTGAAGCAGGGCCTTGCCGAAAAAGGCATTGAGTTCCCGCTCTTGCACATGGCCAATTCCGATGCCATCAATAACTTCCCTGAGGCCTATTTCGACATGGTGCGAACCGGCATCAACCTCTATGGCGTCTTTGAATTGCAGGGTCGACAAGCCTATGCATTGAAGCCCACCTTGACCCTAAAGACCACCTTGCTGGCCAGACGACGATTGCCGGCAGGCCATTCGGTGGGGTATGGCTGCACCCATACTTTATTTGAAAACACCTGGGTGGGCACGGTGCCCGCAGGTTATGCCGATGGCCTTCCCTTGGCTGCCAGTAATTCTGGCTGGGTTTTGATACGCGGTAAGCGTTGTCCTATCATCGGACGCGTTTCCATGGACTATATCACCGTAAACCTCAATGGTTGTCCGCGCGCGGCCGTGGGGGACGAAGTGGTCATGGTTGGCCAAAGCGGCAGTGAATTCATTACCGTCGAGGATTGGGCCAGGGTCAAGCAAACCCATCCTTATGAAATCATTTGCTCTTTGGGACCTCGCGTGCAGCGCCTATACCGGCAGGGAAAGGTTTTGCACCCAGCCTAAGGCTTTAGATCGCCTTATCCATGGATTCCCAATTATTCAAAGGACTATGATTGGCCTATGAAAAGCTTGAAACTCACCTGGGGTGGCTTAGTCCTGTCCGGGACCGTAGGACTAGGCCTCTTGTTGTCGGCAACCCTTCCCTTGGGCTGTGATTTAGGCAAGGTCAGCGGAGGCGACACCGGAACCACCAAGGATCCGGCGAATCACACCGCGAAACTGCAAATCACCAATAACAAGGAAAAAAATCCCGGCAAGCTAACCTTCAAGCTTTGGGGATCCCTAGCCCAGGACGGACAGCAAAGCAATCCCGTGATGACGGTCGGCACGGTTGCTGAAGGCGAAACCAAAACCTTTGTCGTCCCCACCGATAAAGCCTACAAGATGGGTTATATCTGGAATCTGGACAATACGCCGCAGCCGGCTCCGGTGGTCGAAATGCCTGACTTTGAATTATCCGGCGCAACCTGGCCTAAAATAAAATTCGCCGATAGCGGGTCCTATCGATTGCGCATTTTTACCAATAATGACGAGAACCGGGACTATTGGGCTTCGGATATCCCCATCGTCCCCTAAAACTGATTTATTGCGTCCTTCCTTTTGGCCTTAGCGCCACGACAAAACCTTGATCCTGGTTAAGGTGTCGATGACCGTGTTGGTATCGTAGGTGATGACTACAGTGGTATCGTAAACGGTTTGAAAAACAATACTTGAAGTGACGACGGAAACGGTTTGGGGCTGATAAATATCGCAAGTCCCGTCAGTAGTGACATAATCGCCATGATGACTGACATGGGTATTGATGGCAGCCTTGGCAATATTGATGACATGGCGATTGCCCACATTGCCGCCGGGAATATGACAAACATTGCATTTATTCGGTGCACCGTTCATACAGGCTGTATAGGCCGCGGTTGTATTCAGAATCGGCATGGTATTGGGGTTTTGCACCGTGGTGGTGGTGGTGGTGGTGTAGACCGTTTGCGGAACCACCCTGGAGGTGATGAGGGGTGCCGACGACGTCAGGATGACTCGAGAAGTGTCGACGACATTGGTCAACTTAAGCCTTGCCGAAACGGCTTTCGCATTCGCTGACACCTGGCCGATGGAATTGAAGTCGACCGTATCGCTTTGAGGGCCTCGACCGACCGTAGTGAGACGGGTAGTGAATGTGCCATTGCCGACGCTGACGTTTTGGGCTGTGATTTGTTCCCGCATGCCGTCAGCAATAATGAGGCGACGACTTCCTAAATCGGAAATGCCGTTTTCAATGCCGGCTTCGGCCACTTGCTGGGCCAGCATTTTGTTTTTTTCGGTGGTCAGGAATTTCGAGCTGGTTTTAGCCTTGTAGTAAATCGTTCCCTGGGTCATGACCATGACCACGCCGACCGTAGCAACCACAGGCAAAAGGCCGCCTCCGAATTGGGTCACCCTATTTGATGAAAGACAGGCGCGAATTTTATTCAGGTTAAAGTTTTTCATAATGTTTTCCTTCGCTCATCGCCAGGCCAAAACCTTCACCCGGGTCAGGGTGTCTAGGGTCATGGATGTGTCATAGGTGATATGGGAGGTGATTGTCAGAAGGGTATCGGTCGTTAACCGTGAGGTGACAGTGAAGATGCTCTTGGGTTTGTAAACGTCGCAAGTTCCATCCGTAGTGACATAGTCGCCATGATGGCCGATATGAGTGTTCACGGACGGTTTGGCGACCGAAATGACAAAGGCAGAATGGACATTGCTTGAGGTTAAATGGCAAATCTCGCACCGATGACCAGGCTTAGACATGCATGCCGCATAGGCCGAAGTGGTATTCAAGGCCGGAATGGCAAATGGATCTTGAATGGTCGTGGTGATGACCGTGTCGTAAACCGTGATAGGCACCACGGTAAGTACCGTATCCGGAACTGCCACGGAGAGTATGACGCGTACGGAATCGACGTAATCATTCAACTTGAGCCTGGCCGAAACGGACTTCGAATTGCCTGAAACTTGGCCGGTGGAGTTGAAATCGACCGTATCGCCCTGGGGTCCGCGTGCCACCGTGCTGAGGTAGGTGGTAAAGGTCCCATTACCGACAGGAACGGCCTGGGCGGTCACTTGTTCGCGCATGTCGTCGGTGACGATGACGCGTCGACTGCCCAAATCAGAAATGCCGTTTTCAATTCCCGCTTCGGCCGCCTGCTGGGCCATCACCTTTTGGCGCTCGGAGGTCAGGAAATGGGCGCTTGTTTTAGCTTTGTAATAAACCGTGCCCTGCGCCATGATCATGACCACGCCCGCGGTAGCCACCACCGGTAAAAGACCGCCACCGAATTGAGTCGCTTTGGCTGAGGACAATCGAGAAAGGATATTTTGCAGCGACATTTTTTTCATGATTTTTCTCCTGACTTGATTCCCATTATTATCGCTAGGCGTATCATGTCTTAGAGTAAGTTTCGTGGTATGCTGGTAGAGGAAAAAACAACTGAACTCAAGGCTCCTGCTTGGGCCGTGTATATTCCAGTCAAGGAATAATTGACAAAGCGAACCGCGTCGATAAGCTCGGTTTGATTGCCGTTTCGGTCGCGAAAGGAAACTTGGAAATTATGGATTTTCCGGCCCACAATAGTCGGGCTGCCGTCCGTAAGCCTTACCAGGTTTTGAGTTTCCTGATTGGTATAATATTTGTCCTGGGTGCAAGGTAGGACGCTTGTGCCCGCCACTGAATAGTTGTAATCGAAATGATCTTCCAGGATGATGACCGAGCCTTGAAGGTTGTGAATCGCGCGCACTTCGCCCGTATCATTCTTGGCAATGACGACGAATCTCGCATTTTGAAAAATGGATCCGTTGGCAACGGTCAGGTGGGGTTGCGAACCGTGATAATTGGAGACCAAGGTGGTCCTCAATTGGCTGGGGTTACGGTAAAGTATGAGGGTGTCGGTGCCGACAGCATCGTACTTGGCCAAGCCGACGACTTTATCTAAGCCATACCCCGCTTCGATAATGCTTTGATTCAGTTTTTTCGTCGACAAGGCCATTTGGTTGCGCAATTCAATTTTCTGCTGCAAGCGCATGCCTTCATAGGAATTCGTAGTCCATAAGCGATAAACTCCCGCGAGAACGATACCGCCAATGGCAAAACCAATCATTAATTCAATGGTGGTGAAGCCGGCTGAGGTTTTATTTTGGGTATTCATAGGCTTCCCGTCGTGTCCTTGAATCGTTCATCACTTACCAAGGTCGCCATGGAAAGGGTGGATGTCCCGTTCAATGGCCAGGAAATGGTTACGTCTACCTGCCTACTACCCGTTGGAATATTGGCTTCGTCACGATTTACCGATACATACCAACTGCGCAAGTAACGCTCGTTCACGGTGTCGCCACCTGACACCAGGCTGTCATAGGGTGTCACTTTCAAGGAATCGAGAACCAGCTTGGCCAAGGTCAAGGATTTTTCACTGTCCGCAGCCTTGGTGCTCATGCTATTTTGCTGGCCAAGGAAATAAAAGACCGAAGTGGTCAGCAGTCCGAATACCATGATGGCGACCAAAATTTCAAGCAGGGTGAAGCCTGCTTCATTCCGGGGCGATTTCATAAAACTCTCCGGAGTTGATTGCGGTAACCAAGGATGATGATTTGCGTGGTCGCTGAGGTTTTCGGCATGAGTCGATTGAGCTCCGCTTTGGCCTTCGATTGATGGATCATGGCATTGGGCTGTACCCCATAGGTTTTCACTAAAAGCTTCCAGTCGTAAAGAGCATAGGCCCAGTATAAGGCGCGCTGATCCACGGTCATGGCTTCGGCGGGATTCGGCAAGGGACGAACATTACGGCTGACTGTCTTGGTTGCCGTGAGGTTCCGATCATAGCGCAAAGCCCAATTCAGCATGAAACCCAGTCCAAGAATGAGAATGGCCGCCGTGAAATAGCCCGAACCGGCCAATACTTTAAGCTTCAACGACGGAGTCCAAATAGGCTTACTGTCCGCCATATTCGCAGGGCTCGTAGCCAATTTGCTTCGCATTTTCGATAGGGCGTCTTCCCGCATGTTTTCGTTGGTTACCAGTCCTATTTGGTAACCTGCCTTGGATGAATATTTGGGGTGATTAGGTTGCATAGGTATTGTTTTGTTTTGCTTCCGTGCTCCTTTATCCTAGGGGTAAAGGCAACCCTGAGTCCAGACCAAGTTGTGCAAATACCTGGCAAATCCTTGAGAAATTCGCGGAGAAATTCGCGGGAATTGTGACGCTTTGAAGAAATTGGAGAAAGCAGAGCCGGACTTGAAAAGGTCAAGTCCTTTTTCTGACTAAAAAAATGAAATGAAAAAAAAGTTTAGCCGATATAATCGCGCCGCAACATGGGCACTTTTTTCATTCGGCTATCGTATTGCCAATGGATTTTGCGCGTGATTCGCTGGGGCTCATAAAGGTCTTCGCCGTTGTCTTCCTCGACTTCAACGATTTCACTGCGAGCCTTTTGCAGCAGGGCTTTGCGCTTTTCCTTGCCACCACGGAGGAATTCGCCAATGAGCTGCAGCATGCGGCCATCGGCGTCGGCGCCAGCAGTATTGCTGTCGTTTCCCGCATTCATACCCACCAACCTATCTACTAGGGGGCGGGTGCGAATTTCGTCTTCAGCTCGGGCGTCCATGCCACTAATCTATCCAGTCATTCCGTTTTATCGGTTGCTGAAGAGACGAAGGCAAGCACGAAATTTTGAACTTAAAGGCGAACTTTGCGAAGTTTTAGGTGGGTCGGACCTAAGCCAAGGCCTTGGCCTTGCTGAGAGCCATGACGATTTTGAATTCTTCGGGCGAAACAGGCTGAATGGAAAGGCGCATGCCCTTGCGTAAGAGCTGCATGTCTTCAAGCCCAGGCGTTCGCCGCAACAATTCCAAAGGCACAATGCTGGCGAATTTGCGCACAAAGCGCACCTTGACCATGACCCAGGGATTTTTATCAGGCGTTGCTTTCGCATCGAAATAAGGCGATTTGGGATTCAGAGCTGTGAGGTCGGGCAGGGCAGCGCTAGCTACCGCAGCTTCACCTGCGACGCCGACAGCCTTGGTGCTGCTGTGATAAAACAAAACGCCATCGCCTAAGCGCATGCTGTCACGCATGAAATTGCGCGCTTGATAATTACGCACCCCGTCCCAACCTTCGGTCTTTTCAGGGCGATTCTGCAAATCGTCGATGGAAAATGTCTCGGGCTCGGTTTTCATGAGCCAATATTGCTTAGCCATGCCGTCATGGTAGCAAAGCAACCGCCTATATTTTGCTGCTCTCTGGAGATGAAAATGCAATTCGACGTCGTGGTCATTGGTGGGGGACATGCCGGCATTGAAGCGGCTCATGCGAGCGCCAAGCTGGGAGTGAAAACCGCCATGCTCACCATGGAATTGCAGGCCATAGGACGCATGTCTTGCAATCCGGCCATTGGCGGCGTCGCCAAAGGCCAATTGGTGCGCGATATCGATGCCTTAGGCGGCCTCATGGGCGAAGTGGCCGATCAAGCGGGCATCCAATTTCGCATGCTCAACGCTTCCAAAGGCCCGGCTGTTTGGGGCCCACGTGCGCAAATGGACATGGAGGCCTATGCCGATTTCATGCAGGCCGCCTTGGGGCGATTGCCCGACCTTTCCCTGCTCGCAGGGGAATTGCATTCCCTGAAGCCCCGTTCCGAGGGCGGATTTGATTTGGTCACTGGGGCCGGCCAATCCCTGCAAGCCCGCGCCGTGGTGATCACCTCGGGCACCTTTCTCGGCGCCGTCATGTATACCGGTTTGCAGGCCACGCCTGGCGGGCGCGTGGGAGAACCCGCCGCGGCTGAACTCGCGCGCAATCTGAAAGATCTCGGCATTCGCACCCGTCGCCTGAAAACCGGGACGCCCGCGCGTCTGGCGGCGGACTCCATCGACTATTCCCAAGTCGAAGAGCAAAGAGGCGATGAATTTCCCTTTCCGTTTTCCTTTCGCACCCGCACTCCCCTGAAAAATCATGCGGTATGTTGGATGACCCATACCCATGCCGACACGCATGAAATTTTGCGCGAGGGCTTCGATCGCAGCCCCATGTATACCGGCGTCATCCATGGTGTGGGTCCGCGCTATTGCCCAAGTATCGAAGACAAGGTCACTCGCTTCGCAGACAAAAACAGCCATCATCTTTTTCTTGAGCCCGAAGGCCTGACCAATGGGCGCATCTATGTGAATGGCTTTTCTTCGAGTTTGCCCGCCGATGTGCAAGACCGAGCTTTACGCACCGTGGCTGGCTTACAGAATTGCCGCGTCTTGCGTTATGGCTATGCTGTCGAATACGATGCCGTCGACGCCACCCAATTGCATGGCACCTATGCCATGCGCGAAATGCCGGGGCTTTATTTCGCGGGCCAGGTGAATGGCACCTCGGGCTATGAAGAAGCGGCGGGGCAGGGCTTGATGGCGGGCATCAATGCCGCCTTATGGGTGCGCGAAGCGCAGCCCTTTTTGCTCGATCGCGCCGAGTCTTATTTGGGCGTCATGACCGATGACTTGATACGCATTCCGCTCGAAGAGCCTTATCGCATGTTCACCTCGCGCTCAGAATATCGCCTGCATTTACGGCAAGACAATGCCGAGGAACGCTTATTGGAAAAGGGCCATGCCCTGGGGCTCAATGAAAATGCCCTGCTGGAGCGCCTGCGAGACAGGCAAAAACGCATGGCCGATTTACGCTCCCACCTTGAGCAGAGAAAGACCAAGCCTCAAGAAGTCGAAGCCTTGTTGGCCTCGGTGGAAGGCGCACCCCTGGCGGAATCGACGGCGGCCTTAGGCTTGCTTCGGCGGCCGCATATTGAACTCGATCCCCTTTTGGCCTGCCTTGGGGAAAGCAATCCATTGAATCGTTTCGAAAGCGTTGCCTTCTCCGCTCACGAAAAATATCGCGGCTTCTCCGACCGGCAAGAAAGGGAAATTGCGCGCAGCACACGCTTAGCGCATTTGATCATTCCGGAAAGCTTTAATTATGCGGAAGCGAAGGCTTTATCGAATGAGGCGAGGCATAAGCTCGCCAGAATCAAGCCGCTTACCGTGGGCGAGGCCCAGGGCATTTCCGGCGTAACTCCAGCGGATATTTCCGCGCTCTTGATGTATTTGCAATAAGGGCTTCGGAGCCCTCGAGGCAGTCGCCCAGCCAAAAAGGCTAAGGGGCGACTTCGAAAGCGGGCGTTCCATTCACGGAGAGCCGGGCGCCGTTGGCATCGACCAATTGGCCGGATTGCCGCACCAATTCAATGCGCACGGGATTCTTTTTCAGCAGGGATTTCACCCTTCTCGTGGCGAGATTCTCGCGAATCGAGGAGAAGTAAAACCGTTCCAGCAACCGATTCAATTTGTCTTCGGTGCTGTCGATATTCACATAGTGCTGAAAGCCCTTGACCAGGCCGACATTGAGCCGCTTTTGCTGGCTGTCCAATTCCCAGGGATGGAAATAAACCATGGCCGGCAGTCCGCGTTGATTGCGTGAGTCGATATAGCGCTCGGTCACCGTGGTGGGGTAGAGGCGCAAATAACCGCCGCCTGAAATCGGGATGAGCTTATTGCCCAAGCCCAAGGTCGACAAGGGAATTTCCACCATGCTGCTGCCGTCCTCAAACATCATGCGATGGGGCATGCGATTGGGATAACGGGCAATGCCATAGCGTTCACGCTTGATGGGGAAAATACTGGAGTCGTATTGGATGCCGTATTTGGCTAGGATTTCAAGAGCCCATAAGGTCGATTCGACTATGGTGAAATTACTGGCGCGGTGACCAATGATTTGCTGACGCGTCCGCTTGGTAATGGCCGTGAGCGACTTTTCCAAGTCCTCTTCGAATTGATCCGGCGTCATATTGGTGAGCAGGTTGTGATAGTACCCGTGCGTACCGATTTCATGCCCCTCGGCGTCAATCATTTCCACCACTTCAGGGAAATGGTCGGCCACCCAGCCCAAAACGAAGAAGGTGGCCTTGGAGTCGTGCGCCCGGAAAAGGTCGAGAATTTTGCGCGTGTTCTGCACCACCCGCGTCGGTTGCAAATGCCAGGTGCTAGGGGGAACTTGTTCTTTCAGATTGTAAGCATGAAACCAGCATTCCATGTCCACCGTCATGAAATTTTTCAGAGTGTCCTGAGCGCGATGCAATTCGACCACATTGTCGAGCTGAATTTCCTTCAGGATGCGCATGACGCGTGGGCTGCTATTCTTGATGGCCACACGGCCGCCTTCGGCTCTCACCTTTTGAATCAAGGTGATGAGATAGCCCAAATCTTCAAGATCAAAGCTCTCTTCGGGCACCAACTGAACTTCCAGAGTTCGGTTTTTCGGCATTTCGAGATAGCTTAGGCGATGGCAAATTTCTTCAGGACTTTGGCCGACGACGATGACGGCTTTTTTGGTTTGATGCAAGTGCACAGCCGTTCGAGGCAAGGTCTGGTCGCGCTTGCTTGGCGACTGGGAACGGAATTCGAGCAGGCGAGCTCGCTTTAGGCTAACCAGGTCACGGGTCTCATTGCCTTCGAATTGCGGCTTGACGAACAGGTAAAAGAAGGTGTTGACGAGGCAGCCAATTTCCATCTTGATCCAGGACAGTACCCCAGAAGTGGAGCTGCGATAAGCCAGGTCATAGTGCACCTTGCGTACCACGCTTTCATGCCCGTCATCATAACCGACCATGACTTGGGCAAGACCGGTGAGACCGGGTTTAATCCAAAGTGTGCGGTCCAAGTAATGGGGGATGGTGCGGGAATATTGCAAGGTGAAATGGGGACGCTCGGGACGAGGTCCGATAAAGCTCATGTCGCCACGTAAAATGTTCACGAATTGAGGCAATTCATCGATATGCAAGGCGCGCAGCCATTTGCCCACCTTGGTCACCCGCGGGTCTAGCCCCTTTTTCGCAAGCTGGGGCCCCAAAGATTCCGCATCGATGCGCATGGTGCGGTATTTCAAAATCGTGAAGATTTCGCCGCCATAATCCACTTGTCTATTGCTCAGGATATAGGAGGCGGGGCCTTGAGCGGAATTGCCTGACTTGTTTTTGACCTTCTTCAAAATCTGATAAGGCCCCATGCGGCGGTTGATACCGATGCGCTGTTGGGTATAGAGGGCCGCGCCCTTGCTTTCGATGCGAATCAGAAAGGCGACCAAGGGATAGGTCAAAACGAAAATCAAGGTGCCTATCCACCCGAGGAATAAATCCAGCAGGCGTTTGAGCACAAGTACGGTGAGTGATGGTTTCATAGCGGCTGGACACTAACTACGGTGGGAAAGGCGAGGTGAGTTAGCATCGATGAATTGTCCTGAAAGCCCGCTGGGTCATGACGAGATCGGAGGCGATCGCATACACAGGCGGGAAAAAGATATCCGGGGGTTGCCACATCGTCAAGAATAGGCCGTTCGGGGATTTGTAACATTTTGAAGAGGTGAAGGCTATGGTTGCCTTTCTCCGCTCCAACCTTGCCGGAACCCCAATTGAATTCATCTGAACCTGACCGAGCCATGGGAGTCGACGTAATTCCCTTGGTTTTAAAGCGCATTTGGTTGATTTGGGTGGCCTTGGTCTTGGGTCCGTTTGCGCTTTGGTTCGCTTTGCTGGCCAAATGGCGTCGTCGCGGCTCGGTACGCAATTATGCCTGGGCCCTGTCGGTGATGTGGATTGGCACGGTTGCCACCTATGCTGGCTTTTTCTTTTTGCCTTTAGCGCACTGGGCATTGGTAGTCATTTACCTGGTCGGGGTGGGTCTTTCGTCCTATTTCATCCTACGCGTTAAGGGTTTAGAGCTTTTTCACTTTGTTCCGGTAACCGCCCCAGGTTTACCCGCCAGGCCGGTGCGCGGTATCACCGCCTTGTGGCAAAGTTGGGTCACGGCCTTTATCGCCATTACGCCCCTGGCTTACCTCGCCGCGCTTTTGCGCAGCCTCTCCGAGCTGCGGGCTTTTTCCATTCAGTGGCCTGCGAGTGTTTATGTCGATGCC
Source organism: Fibrobacterota bacterium (assembly GCA_043753995.1). GTDB lineage: Bacteria > Fibrobacterota > Fibrobacteria > UBA11236 > UBA11236 > JAYUVP01. The sequence continues at coordinate 13,791 of JAYUVP010000021.1, read as the reverse complement.
CTAAAATGGTCCTTGGTCAGCCTTCCTCTGGTGCTTGCCTTGGGCTGGCTGCTTTGGCGCTCGCCCTTGCAGGCGCGGGTACGAACCATCCTAGTGTTTTTCGTCGCTCTGTTTTTGATTGGCTTGTGGATTTTGCTTTGGGAAACCATAGACACCCGGCTTTTGGGCTGGATTTGGGGCGGCACTCGCGAACCTTTGCTTTTTGACCCCTGGACTGAAGCGCGACTTCGCCTTTATGTGAAGGTCTTTTTCTTTTCCAGTGGGGCCTTGCTGGGCATTGACTACCTGATTCTGGCCACTTCGGCGGCGACCTTGCTCAAGCGGGCACTCTTTGTCGGGGTTCCCGCCGGACTGATTTTTGCCCACATGCTTTTCTTACTCGGCGACTGGAATTATTACCTCGGCGCTTTGCAGTCGACCTTGCTGCGCGAACAAAAGCTCCAGGGTTATGCCCTGCTGGCCGCATGCAAGTCCGCGCGCGTCCCCGAAGCTTTTCGCACGCCTTATGACTTGGAAGAACTCGCCGACTTCCGCTTTCAAAACGGCGATACGGCCGCAGCCCAAAAGCTTTGGACGCGCATGCGAACCACCTTGGGCAATCGCCCCTATGCCAGCGTTTTGCGGCAAAGGGCCGAGCATTATTTGCAGGCCTTGGCGGGCCAAGCGAAAAAAGGTGTTGGGGAGAGGGATTCGGGAGTGGAATTGCCCTTGCGCCTCATTCGGCCAGCCACCTATCTCGATGCGGATTGGTATGCCCTGCTTAGCGCAGTAGGCTATTTGCGGCCCTCCTGGTCGGATTTAGAAATCAAGAAGCGCCTACTGACCGTGTCACCTGCCTTGCAAATGGATTTACCGACCTTGAATGGCGTGCCCATCTTGCGCAGCGTACTCGATCGCCTCGGCATACCGCATCGCGCCGCCTTCACCGATGGCCAACGCTTGCGGCAAAGCCTGCGACGGGGCTTGGTGCCCTTCGTCAATCTTGCCGGGGCTTGGACCGCGGTTGCCGGTTATGATGCCACTCGCGATGCCTATGTGCTTTATCGCTATCCCGATCACTATGAGCATAATCCCTGGTGGGGGGCTCCTGAACTCGATGTCCTAGGCGAAGCCCCGAAGGATAGCGACCAACGCCAAATGCCCCAGCGCAAGGGCCAGGTGCCCGTGCGCCGCAGCGTGCCTGCACCCGAATTAGAGCGCAACCTTCATGATATCGGCGGCGTCGCGATTTTTCTGGGGGACACCGCCTGGATCAAGCCAGAGGAAGATCGAGCTGCCTTTTTAGTCGAGCTGGGCGACGAACTCTATCAAGAGCAAGAAAACGATCAAGCTGCCGCCGAAGCCTATGCCCAGGCCGAAATCTTGTGGCCCAATGATTATGTGGCCTGCCGCATCTTGTATCTGAAACGTCGCTGGCAGCATCAGCATTCCGATCCTGGTGATTATTCTGGCCTTTTCCATAAGCCAGGATTGCCGGCATGGGCCAGGCTCGTACCCCTCGACAGTGCTACGGTCAAGCGGGTCACGGCCCGCATCCTCGACGGAAGCATGGGCCAATTTTTATTGCTGAGTTGGATAGCCTTGATCCCGCCAGAGGGCTCACCGCTTCATACCGAGCGCCTCGACTCCGCGGAAACGGCTTTTCGCTTATTGAGACGCTTAGAGCCAAGCCAGGCGCTTTATCTCGATACCTTAGCCGCTCTCGCGCATCGCCGGGGAGCCTATGCACAAGAGGCGGACGCCCTCGACACCCTTTCGCGCTATCATCCCTTCGGAGACGAAGACATTCAGTTTCGCTTGGCCTGGGCCGCCTTTTTGGCGGGGGATAGGCCTCGGGCCAAGGCCGCGCTATTGCGATGTCCCGGATTTAAACATTTGCCTCGACATGAATTGATCGCGGGCGCCATTTCCTGCGCTGAAGGAAAGAAGCGCCAAGGCCGACGGCTTTTAGAGCGCAGCCTGAAACAGGATAAAGCCGAACCCCGCATTCATGCCGAGTGGCGACAATGCCAAGAACCAGGCAATACCGAAGAGCCTTATTTGCTCGAATGGGAAAATCGAACCCGATGATGGCCGATTCGCCAATGCCAAGTTCCACAGCCATGGCCTCAGACAAGACGCCGCCCGGATGGGTTTATGCCCTTTTGTTTTTGGGCGGCAGTCTCATTTTATGGCCTTGGCTCGATTGTTGGCGCAAAGGCTGGGTGCGCCTCCTGCTTGTCTTGCATGCCCTTGTGCCCTGGGCCATGCCTTGGTTCTTGCCGCTGAATTGGCTTTTCGTAGCCGTGTTTTGGCTGGTTTGGAATGGCGGTTTCGGCCTTGCCCTGCTGGCTATCAAACCCCCTTCACGCTTGCCTTTGCCGACCGCACCTAAGGCGGCCTGGTTGCGTCGTGGTTTGGGTGCGGCCTTGGCCGTTTTGCCGCTGGGCTTTGTTCTGGTGGCCTTGGAGCAATGGGTTTCCGATAGCTTGTGGAGCAGCTTTTATCCCGTCAATGCCTCCTTGGAGAGCATTTCTTTCGAAGTGCTCGCCTTGTGGCAGAATTTCGCTTTATTGCTGATCTTCGCGGGAGTGCACGGAGCCAGGTCGGGTGATGATTTCACGCCAGTGCGCCTGCTTAAACTCCTTCTCATCGCCTTCGCGGGTTATTTCCTCGCCAGCCAGGCCTATCTCGGCCTCATGGCCATACCCGCATGGCAATTGCTTGAGCGCCAAGTTTTTCCCGGCTCGGTGGAAAACAGTCGGCAAATACTCTATCACCTCGTGACCTTTGTCGCCTTGCCTTTGCTTACCGCGACCGCCTATCGTGCTTGGATAGCCCGAACCTCGGCCTTTTTCCCTTGGCTACGGGGCATGGCTTCCTTGGTTTTGGCCTTGCTCGGCCTTAGTTTCGCGACGGGCATGCCCATTTATTATGCCCTGCTCATGGGCATGCAGCATGAGAAAGACGCGCGACCCGAAAAGGCTATTCCTTGGTATGGCCGCGCACTGACCTGGTCGCGATCCGATCGCCTCAATACCTATTTGCAATTTCATATGGGCCTGCTTTGGCGCAAGCAGGGCCGCCTCGATTTGGCACACGAAGCTTTTCTGCGCGTGCTGGTGCGCTATCCCCATAACAATGACTTATTGGTCATGGCCCATGAATTCCAAGGCCGCCTCGGACAGCCAGACACCGCCAAGGCCGTGCGCAAAGTCATCCCGGGCATAGAAGCTCGAACTGAATACAAGGCCGCCTATTGCGTTCCCAATTCCTTGGGCCTTGTGCTCAATTATTGGGGCGATCGCACCGGAGCCAAGGTCATCGGCGCCGAAATCACCCAACTCGAACAGGGCAGCTTCATCACCGATGCCGTGCATTTCGCCGAGCGGCGTGGGCTTAAGTCCATCGTCCTGCCTCTTCGCGATCTCGAAGACATTTTCAAGCTCATCGATCATGACTTTCCGGTGCTGACCTTCATACCCGGCCATGTGCTGGCGGTTTTTGGCTATGATCGCGCCTTGCAGACTCTGGTCACCTATGACGTGAATACCGTGGACATTTGGGACGATCAGCGCTGGACGGTTTTTCAGCGGCAATGGAGCCAGGATTTCAATGTCATGGCCGTGGTGGTGCCCCCGGAAAAGCTGGGTGAAATCCGCGATCTACTAGGCCCTCAAGTGGAAGCTCAGAGTGAAGCCTTCTTGCAGTATTTACTGGCCGGTTTGGTTGCCGATAATCCCGATGGCCAGGCCAAGTATTTGGGAAAAACCGCCGGGCACGGACTTTTCTTCGCCTCTTGGCAACGTGAGCAGCTTTTGAATCGAGGTCAATTTCAAGTGCAGGAAGACAGCAGCGCTCGACGGTTTTTCCTGCGCTATAATCTTCCTGAAACCGAGGTGCTGGCCTATTTGCGCAATCTGTATAGTACGGGACATTGCCGCGAAGCACTCGACTTCTTGACTGGCTACAGCAAGGAAAATGCTTTGAGCCAAACTTTGCAAATCGTGCGTGCTGGCTGCCTAGCACGAATCGGCAAATCGGATTCGGCCGCCACGGTTTTGACCGACGAAACCGAGGCGAAGACCTTGCCCAGCCCGCTCATCCACTTTCTCCTCAGCGAGCCCAAGGTATTGGACGATGTGGGCTTAGCCAAAGACGTGGCCGCCGATGCCCTGGAGCAGGAAGATGGTTTGGATGGTGAAAGTTCAGGCAAAGCCCTGCGTGCCTATTTGGATTGGCTCGGCGAAAATCCCGCCGATGTAGAAGAGGCCTTAGACATGCTCGAAGGATATGTCACCCGGCATAATCCCTTCGACACCGTAGCCTTGGCGGCATTGGAAAAATTGGCTCCCCGCAAGCGTTTTCGCAGTGACGATGAATTGGAGCGCGAGGCCTTTCAAAAGCGCATTGCGCTTTATCATCAGCGTCGTCTCAGCTTAATACGATGACGCGCCGGGCCTTTGGCGCAAGCCTATTTGGCCTAACTTCCTTGGCTCTACCGGCCTTAGTGGCCCTCATGGCCCTGGCGGTCCTACCCTGGAGTTGCGCCCCCGCGACTGTGGCGGAAATCTCCGCCGCGGACTCCGTGAATATTCGCGCCGTCGAGGTTTTTTTCTTGGATTGGCGGCGCGATTTGCAAAACCAGCAATGGGACAAGGTCTTGCAAGGCTTATCCCTTTCGAGTCGCGATTGGCTGAAAGACCTGGCCCGCAGTTCACGCATGGATTCCCAGAAAGAATTACTCGATCTCCCCTTTGAAGACATTGTCTTCGCTCTCATTCTGCGAGTCGATCGCCGCCGCAATCCGGCTTTGGACGATAGGCCGCAACCTCTCTTGGAAAGATTTCTCAGCGAGGGCTCCCCCTTGAGGCGATCTTTTCTAAAAACCGAACTTGGTAACTATGTCTTGCGGGGCAACCAGGTCACTCTGGGAATACGCGAAGCGCCCCGAGTCCCGGTTTTTCATTTTCTCAAAGAAAACAATGGCTGGCATTTGGATTTGCGGCAAACCGTGCCTCTGATTATGTCGGGAGCCGAAAGCCTGTCCCGGCCCTATGGAAAAAATCGTCTGGAGCAAGCCATTTGGCTTTTGCGAACCTGGGGTGGGCGAGAGGTCTATGCTGAAGATTTAGCCCGGTAAGGGCACCTATCCGGGTGACATTCCGGCCTTCTCCCTTGCCTGAGGCGACCGAGTAGGATAAAATGCGACGAGTATATTGCTTGCTATGAATACGACCACTCCCAACAGCGAAAACGAAGCCGGCCCAATCCATTTGCATTCGGATTTGGTGCCGCGTAAAACCTGGCAAGACACCGTGGCCTGGTATCTCTTGGTGATGGGCTTTGTCTGCATACTCACCGGTGGCCTTTTCTTTTGGCTTTATCGCGAGGGAAAATTGCGCTACGACGATTTCATTCTGAACGGCAATGCCCTTGGCCTTTATTTCCTAATGGTGGGAGTCAGCGCCTACGTCATTGGCCGGGTCATGTCCCATTGGTTGCGCATCAAACGGCGGCGCGCTTCGTGAAGGATAGGAAGGCATGATAAAAGTTCGGGATTTGCGCAAGACCTATCGTCTCGGCTTTTTCCGCACCAAGGTCGAGGCATTGCGCGGGGCGACCTTCGAGGTCAAGCCGGGCGATCTTTTCGGTTTCATCGGCCCCAATGGGGCTGGAAAATCCACATCCATCAAAATCTTGCTTGGTTTATTGCATGCCGATACGGGTGAGGCCACCCTCATGGGCCATCCCGCGGGCAGCGTAGCAGGTCGACGCGAAGTCGGCTTTTTACCTGAACAGCCCTATTTCTACGACTACTTGACCGCTGCCGAATTCTTGCGCTTTTATGGCGGCCTGGCCGGATTGTCTGGCCCCGATTTAGAACGGCGCATCGACGAAGTCGCCAGCCTCACGGGTCTCAAAAGCGAATGGATGGGCAGAAAACTTCGCACCTTCAGCAAGGGCATGTTGCAGCGCACGGGTTTAGCTCAGGCCCTGCTTTCCTCGCCTAAGCTGGTCATACTCGATGAGCCGATGTCGGGCCTCGATCCCATGGGACGGAAAGAGGTGCGCGAGCTATTGCTGCGCTTGCATCGCCAAGGCGTCACGGTCTTTTATAGCAGCCATGTTTTGGGCGATGTCGAAGCCATATGCACACGCCTAGCCATGATGGTGGACGGACAAGTGCGCCGCACCGGTACGGTGAATGAAGTTTTGGCCGACGAAGGCAAAGCCTATGTCATCTCCCTGGCCGACCCACCCACCACGACGCCCGCACTAGAGCGTTGCCATTGGCTAAACCCCAAGCATTTGCATTGCGATGATGCCTTAGCCCGCGACGGCGCTTTGCGTTGGGCCATAGGACAAAATCTCGCCGTGGAAACCGTCGAGCATTTGCGCCCTTCCTTGGAAGATGTGCTGGCGCAAGAAGTGTTGAGGCAGAAATGAAAATTCTCTGGGTGCTCGCCTCGAATACTTTTCGAGAAACCGTGCGCGATAAAATTCTCTATAACCTGGTATTCTTCGCCTTGGGCCTCATGGCTTTTTCCTTGATGCTGGGCGATTGGTCGCTATTCGCGCGTGAATACGTGATTAAAGATTTCGCCTTGGCCGTGATGAGTTTATTCGGTTTATTCATGGCGGTTTTCGTCGGCATTGGCCTCATTCAAAAAGAAATACAGCGCAAAACGGTGCTAACCTTGTTGGCGCGTCCATTTCCCCGATGGAAATTCATCGTGGGCAAATATCTCGGCCTCTTGGCCGTGCTAGCCGTCGATGTGCTAATCATGACGGCTTGCCTTTATTTGGTGCTTTACGGAACCAAGGCCCATCCCACCTGGAGCCTATTGTCGGCAGTTTATATGGTCTATCTCGAAATGGCTATCATCACCGCTGCTGCTTTGCTCTTTTCCAGCTTTTCCACCCCGGTTTTAAGCGCTTTATTCACCTTTGCGATTTATGTGGCCGGTCATTTGAGCGGCGATCTCATCAATCATCTTTCCTTCATCAAACGCTTCGGCGAGCGGCTTCCCGGTACTCCCACCGTCACGCCCGTGGAAGATTTCATTCTTCATGCCATTTATTATTTGATTCCCAATTTGGAAAACTTCAATATTCGCGGACGCGTTACCTATGGACTTTCCATACCCGATCATTATTTGCTTTGGAATACCGGATATGCGCTTTGCTTCGCCGCCGTCTTTCTCGGCATAGCCTGCCTGGCCTTTCGCAAACGCGATTTTATTTAGACCCGCCTATTCTTGGCTGTCCGCATCTTGCTCCAATAAATCATCGCCATCCACCAAACCGTATAGGGGATAGACGGCCTCTTCCGTATAATGGGCGCCGCCCGGCGTTAATTGGCTGGAGAAAAGACTGAAAGAGGTGATAGGCATTTCATCGAGCTTGAATAAAGCGTGCTGCTTGAGATATTGGGCCAGCCTATCGATGGGGCCTTCGTCCAAACGGGCGAGAGTCACATGAGGATGAAATTTTCGACTGTCGCGGTTCAAACCTTCGGCGGCCAAGGCCGCCTCGATGCGATGCCGCAATTGCAAAAGCAGGGGGTTTTCCTTGACGCCCACCCACAAGACCTCGGGGTCGCCGCGCAGCGGAAAAAGACCCAGTCCGGACAGGCTCAATAAAAAGGCCGGGCTTTCCACCCTTTCTAAGGCGGCCAGGATGCGTTTTTCCTCGCGGTCAGAAGCCTCCCCGAAAAAGCGTAAGGTGAGATGAAAGGCGTCGGAGTCGGTCCAACGCGCTTCGGGCAAATCCCCTGGCAATTGCGTCAAAACGTCCTTGGCGGCATCGGGCAAATTCAGGGCGACAAAGAGGCGACTCATGGCCGGCAGCCTTGCATAAGCCATGAGAGATAAGGGGCATGCCCGCCGGTGATGGGTAAAAAGAGTATGCAAGGCAATTCATAGGGATGCCAAGCCTTCACTCTGGCCAGCAAGGCGTCTTTTCTCGTAGCCGAGGTTTTCGCCAAAAGCAGGCATTCCGCGGAGGTTTCGATTTTTCCCTGCCAGGCATAAATCGAGGTCATACCCGGCAGGACATGAATGCAGCCTGCCAGTTTTTCCTCGACCAAGATGCGCCCTAAGGTCAGGGCCGCTTCGGAAGTCGGCACCGTGATGTAGCCAATCAGGGGGACTGCTTCGTCTTCCATGGGTGAAGCCTTGTTTCAAAAGTGAGTCGCCGCCGAAAGTAGTATCATACCTAGGCATGTTCTTTTCGCGCTGGCCTTTGACCTTGACCACCCCCTTGCTTGCGAAGGTTTTGACCCTAGCCACGCTTTGCCTTACGAGCGCCAGGCCCACCATGGCCTTTGTGACCTTGGATACCTCTTCGCCCGAAGCGGTGGCCAAGGCCAAGCAAGATTCGGCAGCCGCGCCTCGCCGCGATACTTTGCGGACCTTGCCATCGCCCCTGCCTAGGCCCCAGGCTTTGCCTCGGCCAGCACTGCAAGGCAAGGCCCTGGAGACCTTGCCGCATTATCATGCCGTGCTTTACCTCTCGGCGGATGATCAAGAAGTCTATGCCGCCTTGGGCCTCATGGCGGCCTTGCAAACCTATGGCTTGCGTCCCGATGCCGTGGTGGGCGAGTCACGCGCCGCCCTGATTGCCGCCGCCTATGCTTTGGGGTATTCGGCCAATCAATTAGAAGCGACCTTGCTCAGTGAACCCGAAGATGCGTGGATATTGCCTTTCAATGCTCCGCGCAAGACTCAACTTGCTCCCGACTTTAAGCAAGCCGAATCCCCTGCTTTTTCCTGGACCTTGTCGAGCCAATCCCTGCAGGGCGACAAGGCCCTTTGGGTGGATGGGCCGCATGCCGAAGCGCCTGAATATTTGCATGTGTCCTGGTTGATTTCACGCCTGGCTCTCGATGCGCCGGGAGGTCCCATAGGTGAGTTGGAAAAGGCCGGCATACCCTTGGCCTTGCAGGTTTATGATCAAGATGCGGGCGGTTTACGCACCTTGAATCGTGGCGACTTGCAGGATTTACTCAAGGCCTGTTTATTGCCCCCGCAAGTGGCTCGCGAAAGACCATCGGTTCGGCCCTTTACCGATGGCGCCCAGGTTTCCGCGCATGATTTCAATATGCGGCAATTGCCTTTCACCTTTGATCAATTGGTGACCTTGCGCTTATCACCGCATTTGCCGCGGCGCATGTTCGGCGGCGCTTCGCCACTATGGCGCGATTCGCTGGAGCATGGCTATCGCGAAGGCAAAAGGCGGGTGCTTGACTCCTTGGCCCAGCAGGAAAAAGTGGAATTCATCGACATTCAACCCGATGCGGGCGGTTTGCAGGCCAATACTCCCGCCCTTTGGCGCGATCTCGGTTTTAAGGCGGCCCTGCAGCATATGGACGTGCTCTTGCGCCTCATGCGCCGTCCCGGACAAGATTCCGTCAGCGCGCTTTCCCACCTGCCTAGAGCCGCGCGCGAGGCCCAGGTAATAATCGATCCCCTGGCTTCCGGAGGACGCGAGCTTTTGCTCAATATGCTCGACGAACCGTCCTTGGGTCTTTCCTGGCAGGCCAGTCGGCAAGTCATGAATGACGTCATGGCCACTGGCTTTTATAGTCAGCTCGATGTGGCTTGGTTGGAATCCCAAGCTGGCGGCCATCAATTGGTTTTCTCAGCGAAGGAGCAATCGAAAATCTCGATTTGGGCGGCTCCCCGCATGGTTTGGACCCATGAACCTCTTTCCACGCGCGGCCCCGAAGTGCTGGCAGGCTTATCGTGGTCCGAGCCGTATTTTATTCCCCTCAAGGTCGAGGTCATGGGTGATGTGGGGGGCCGGCAGCCCGGTTGGGCCTTGCAGGCCTTCGCCCAACCCTTGGCACCTGTGCCCTTAAGATCGGGCTTGCGCCATGCCCAATGGGATTTGAATCAGCCCACCTACCTAGACCTTTATCACCCAACTTATGCCTATGATCTCGATCACTACGGCGTGATCAATTTTCGCATGCGAGAAAAGCGATCCACTTTTTTTCTCGACCTTTGGCCCAATGGCGCGAATCGAATCAGCAATGAGGTCTCGATGCGCAATTTGAAATATCAAATGCAAGATGATTTCCTAGACAGCCTGCGCACCATGCTCGAAGCCAATAGCGAACTATGCCTGGGATGCCAACCCTTACCCTTAGGCGCTTGGTTTCAGCCCACCCTGAGCTTGCACTACCGCACCGCGCAATTGGTGAATGAAGGCCAGGTAAAGCCCGTGCAATACCAAATCTCCATGCACGAGGCCTTGCGGTTCCCCTATGCACGTCTATGCGTCGATATGGTGTGGAGCAATTATCCCGACTATCGCGTCGACGCCTATGACTGGTATACCGGCCCTGAAGTCGATGGCCTCAGCTTTGCCAATCAATATTTTTTCATGGGTGCCAAGGCCTTGCGGTATACGCATTTTCGCGCCGAAGCATTACCGCATTGGGCTGGCTTGCAAGGGCGATTGGCTTATGGCTGGGTGAAGCACGAAGGCGGTACTATACTCGAAGAGCAGGCGAATCGGTGGCAGCGCTATTGGGAATTGAACTTGTCCTATCCGACGCCCATAGGGCCTATTAGGCTGGGCACCGGAGCCTTCGATCGCTATCGCCGCCTCTATAGCATTCAAGTGGGCGTGAACCTCAGCCTATTGCAAGCGTTAAGTGCCTCACGCCTCTAAATTTTAATCGTCACACATTAGTAATTCAGGTGCGTATTTCCATGGGATCCGCGTCACACCAAGCGTATAATTGCCGGTAATGAATGAGACATACGACTCTGTCGCTACCCAGGCTTTCTTGAAGGCGATTTTGCCGAATTTCGAGGTTTGCGCCCGCAGAGCCATTGAGGGGGTCTTGGAGCTGCCCACCTTGGCACCCCGAGGTTTTGCGATAATGCCCGCCTTTACAGATAAGTCCCCCCTGTGCTGCTTGGTCCAGGGCTGGAACCGCGACTATTCCTTGACTTTGTCCGTGGGCATCGATAAAACCGATCTGGGCATTCTCGTTCCCGGCGCGGGCAGCGAGGATATTGCGCTGGACGCCTTGGGTGAGGTGGCCAATGTCATCGTCGGCCGGGTGCTGGGAATCCCAGGATTCGCGGATCATTTCGGCCACATGGCCATTTCACCTCCTCTATTCTCAAATGAGGGCATCCGCTCGAATCAAGCCTGCGCCATGCATGGTGTGCTGGTAGTGAATTCCACCCAGCTTTTCATCGGCTTCACTATGACGGGGAATGATTACGACGCGTTATGAAAAGGAAAGTGGTCATCGTGGATGATTCCAAATTCCTTCTGGGGATGCTCCCATTGCTCTTATGGGCCAGCCTGCACGCACAGCCGCCGCTCCTGGTATGCCTTCCCGGCGGCCAGCCACCGGCTCGTATTGAATCCGCACTGCGTCCCGCTCTATCGCCCCGCAAGGTGATTGCGTTCCTCAGCACCCGGGACCTGGAGGACATGCTGCCGTCCTACCCAAAGGCCCCGATCTTGACCACCTCGGCCTATGCGGCGTACTTGACGGGTTACTCCATCAAGCTGAATGGAGGGAAGCGAGACGCTCGCAGGAAGTATCTGGTGGTTTCCGCCGATTCCACAGTCACGTCCCTCGGCCTCGCTTCGCGGCGCGTCGGAATCCTGGATTTCCTTGGACGGGAAAAAATTCCCCGCTTCGTTGAGGATGCCTTTGGGTTAAAACCGGCGGCTCTCAAACGCGTCAACAAGCGGGAAGACTTATTGAGTCTTATGGGCATGGAAGCCGTGGAGGCGGTCATAGTGGAGGCGGCGGATTTGGCGGATATCAAAAGGGAAACGAAGCTGAGCCTGTACGTGGTGATGGAGTCCAAGCCTATGAACCATTTTCCAGTGCTGGTCATTCCGGAGGGTGGGGAAGATGGCGTGAAACAGATATTCCTGAGCCAGCCTAAGCAGGTGCTGGATATCCTGGGGGTGGAGCGATGGGAATGAAGAACCCCTGGCGCCCAGCCGAGGCAAGCCCGCATGTCCTAGTGGGGATTCTGATCCTCGCCCTTGGCTGTCACGCCACGGAAAAGGTAGAGCGGCTGCTGGCCATACTGCCGGCTGGAGAATCCTTTCAGCAGGCCTTGTCCGGCATGAAATCGGATCTTGGCGTCCGGTATACGTGGAAGACCTTCGACCCAGACACCAGAAATGCCCAGGATTCCCTGGTAAAGCTTTGCACCGAGTATGCTCCCCGAGGATTGGTGCTGATGGATTTCCGGGCCGTGGCCCTCGCGAAACGGATGCAAGCACGGGATTCGATCTTCGCGGCCCTGCCAAAATTCGTGCTAATGACTCTCAAGGCCGAAGACGCGACTCGAGGCCTGCGAAATACTTTGGGAGTCCGCTTCGAGGTTCCAGCCTATGCGGTATTCACTCAGTTACGGACCCTTTCCGAAACGGAATTCACGCGGATCGGCGTATTCCACCGGAGAATTTTCTCTGACTTCGTGGAGGATTCCCGCCGACTCTTATCCCGGGAAAAGCTGGAGCTTGTCGGTCACTGCATCGATTGCGACGGGGATGAGCCGCTGTCCGAGGAGGAAATCATCAAGAGACGTGGTAAGGGGTGGGAAAAGCTCAGGGATGCCGACGTCGAAGTGGTGTGGATGCTGCCGGACAACGCCATGGTGAATGCCGTCTCCTTAGAAAAGTTCTGGATACCTCGCTTCCGTCGGAGTAAGGTGCCTCTGGTCGTGCCACTGGCTCATTTGGCCGGAAAACAGACAAAATTAGGACTCTATTCGGCTTACCCGGATTATTTCCAGCTCGGAATTCAGGCGGCCCAGCAGGTAGTGCATGTCCTCGAGGAAGAGGCGGATCCCTCCACACTTGGCTTCGAATCTCTAATCAGCGTGCAGACCACCTTTAACCTGGGCGTAGCCAAGCGTTTGCGCTGGGAAATCCGCAAGGAAAGACTGCACCGGGTCGGCGACTTGGTGCCTCCCTGACACCTTCAGTGTCGACTTGACAATAGTGAGGGTAATACTGGAACATTCTTCCGGCGCATTAGGTAAAGGGGTGATTTTATTCAACACGAAATCATGCACGGGAACTCAACTTGGTCAGCAGTGGTGTGGTTTGTTTCGACTTTCGTCGCACTAGGCATGGCGGGAGAAGGAAGCGGCCCGCGGGAATTGTCCCTGCAGGAATTGCTCAACCTCAAGGTGGAGGTGGCCTCCAAAACCGAGGAAGACGTGGCCGAAGCCCCGGGCGTGGTCACCGTCATCACCCGGCAAGAGATCCAGAACTTCAACGCTATCAACCTGGCGGAAGTGCTCAATCGGGCACCCAGCACGCAAATCCTTAGCTCTCATTTCCAGGTTCAGGCCAAGGCATCCATCCGCGGTATGATGACAAGTCACAGCGACAATCACGTGCTGATCCTGATCAATGGCCGACCCTATCGAGACGGATTCGGTTACTACAGCAACTCGACGATGTATACCGCCTTCCCGGTGGACCTTGTTGAACGCATCGAAATCGTTCGGGGTCCCGGTTCGGTGCTTTACGGTTCCGCCGCCATGGCCGGGGTTATCAACATCGTAACCCGCGAGCCCGAGAAGCCGATGTCCGTCTCGGTTTCGGGTGGAGGCGGATCCTTCGGCGGGAAGATGGCCTCGGGAACAACCCTTCTGTCCTGGCGGGATCTCAAGCTCACCGTGGGCGGGAATTATTTCAACGAGGATGGCTGGGACTATTCTGCGAGAACCAAGCTCGGTCCATTTCTGCAGGACAGCTCCATGCCCTACCGGGAGGACAACAAGGCCGTGGCCGCGTTTTTGGAGT
>JAYUVP010000020.1:0-22563 GCA_043753995.1 Fibrobacterota bacterium | reverse complement strand
TTTGCGTATTTATACCGAGGGCTTGACCTCTATCGGCGATTTAAGCGTCGCAGCTAAGCCTCAGAAATAAAAAACCCGCAGGGTAGCGGGCTTTAACATTCGGCTAAAAAGGGAACCGCTTGGTTCTGCGCTAGAGGTTCTTTCAGCGCTTGGCAGGCGCGGTGGCAATGCCACTGCCCAGGAAAATACCGGAGACGCCTGTGAATTTGGCGCCCAACCTTAATCCGCCATTCTCGATTTGGTATTCGACAATGTCTTTGTCGTGATCACTGCCGCGCATTTTCAAAATCATCAGGCAGCGTTTGATTTCCGACTGCAATTCGAGATAGCGCAGTAGGATATAGGTGTCCACGATAAAGGGGATTTTATTGAGCGAGGTGTCCCATTTTCCCAGAATATTGGCGTTTTCCTTGAGCAAAACCGTGGTGCATTCTTCGCGCTTCAAGGCATTGACCACTTCGGTTTCGATAGAGCGCAATTTGCCGATATCGCCTGGGGCCAGTCTTTCGAAGTGAGTCATGCTGTCGATGGCGACGCGCTTGGTTTTTTTATCGGCGATGAGCTGAGGGATGCGGCCTTCCGACTCTTCGATTTCATCCATGAAGGCTTCGGGCGAGGTGAAAATGACTTCGAGCTTGCCCTCTTTTTGCAAACTGCGCAAATCCCAACCGAGTTCGGCGGCGCAATCGAAATATTGCTCAGGGAATTGTTCAAAGGTGAAAATGAGGCCGTGCTCGCCTTCGGCGACGCCCTGCATGATGAATTGCAAGGCCAGAGTGGTTTTACCCGTCCCTGCCGATCCCTCGATGAGATTGGCCGAACCCTCGAGCAAACCCCCGCGAAGCAGCTTGTCTAGGCCTTCGCATCCCGTCTTCACACGTCGTGTCGTAACCGTCACTTGATACCTGCCTTCGGAAGGAATATTAAATCATCCCAGCGAAAGCCAATTCAACCTCAAAGCGATGAAGATGACGGCCTTGCTTGAATTCCCATTCCAAACGCGCCAAACGCGCAAGCAGGGCTTTGAGACGGCGAGGAGAATGGGCACGTGCCTGATCTAGTTGCTTTTCCTTCACCACGTGAATGAAAGAATTCAGCCCTAATGCGGAAACAATTTCGCCTTCGCCCGCTCCGGCATCGAGCATGAGCCGGATGCGCAAGAGGCGCAAGAAATGGCGATAGAGTTGCATGGCGATGAGAAAGCCTTCTTCGCCGTGATCCAGCAGATTGCGTAGGGTGAGCAAGGCTGCGCTCTTGTTTCTCATGCCCATCAGGCGCTGCAATTCCCAAATCAGGGAAACCCGCACCGGACTCGATATTTCCTCGATTTCCTTAGCGGTGATAGGCGCGCCCTTGGGCAAAAAAGTATCGAGCTTGTCCAATTCATGGTCAAGTTCGGCGAGATCTCCTCCGATGCGTTCCTGCAAAAGCCTCGCCTCGGAATTGCCCAGGCCGCGGCCATATCGCTCCTTGGCCCTTTGCATCAGCCATTGCGGGATTTGATTCTCGTAGGGAAGCTTGAATTCCTGAACCGCGCCCGCCTCTTTTAGGCGCTTGGCAAAGGCACTGCGGCCATCCAGCTTTTCCGCCGAAAGGAAAACGCCGACCTGGGGGTTCTCATGGGAAAAAGCCTCTTCCAGCTGCTTCTGGGAAGCCGCATTGGCTTTGTCGAAATGCTTGATGATGAGGGCTTTGCGGGGGGCGAAAAGGTCGGCGGTATTGAAGGATTGGGCCACCGCTAAGGCCTGCATTTCCTCACCGAAATGCAATTCACGAACGCTTTCGCCTTGGTTCTCAAAGCGCGTCACCGCCGCTTCGAGCGCCTCCAATTTGCGCAATTCATCATTGCCTAAGAAGGCGAAAAGAGGCATGGCGAAAGCCTCTCCAATCCTTAGTGGTACTTCAGGATTTCGAGACGCAGCTTACCCTTGGGGATTTGCACCTCGACCACATCGCCGGGCTTTTTGCCCATGAGGCTTTTGCCTATGGGGGAGGCCGAGGAAATGCGTCCCGAGGCGGGATCGACTTCTTCCGAGCCAACCAAGGTGTATTCCAAAATCTTGTTATTGCCCAGGTTTTTCACGGAAACCACGGCACCGAAAATAATGTGGCTGCTGCCGGCTGCCGAAAGGCTTAGGATTTCGGCACGCGCGATTTTGTCTTCGACCTCGATGACCTTGTCTTCGAGCTGGCCCTGCTTTTCCTTGGCGGCATGATACTCGGCATTCTCGGACAAATCGCCCTGCGCGCGCGCGGCGGAAATTTCGGCGATAATGGCTGGCCGCTCCACCTTTTTCAGGTGTTCGAGCTCTTTCAATAGGCGATCATACGCCCCTTGACTCATGGGCAAACGATTTTCGGCCATAAATACTCCCGGGCTTTTCCGGTGGATGTCGAATAAAAAACCCGCCAGAAAAAAAACCTGTCCTTGGGGTCAGGTTTCCTGGCAGACTGCCGCAGAAGGGTCCGGTAAATCCGGTTCTTTGGGCGTGTGAGCGGAAAATAGAATTCCGCGAACCCAGGGCCGAGCCCCTTGGCATGTAAAAGGGCCTAACCCCTCGGCATGCTTTGCAAAGATATCCCCTGAATGAGGCTTTTGCTACTTATTCCCGCGCTTCGAGGAACCCTCTATGAATGACGTCACTTTTCCGCGCGGTTTCACGGGTTTTGGCCTGGCTTGCGGCATTAAGAAAAACGGCAATCCCGATTTGGGTGTGCTGATTTCCGAGCCTCCAGCCCAAGCTTTTGGCGCCTTCACCAAGAATGCAGTGCAAGCTGCTCCCGTCCAATACAGCCGCCAGGCCCTACGCTTTCAGGCCAAGGTCTCCCATGTGCTGGTGAATAGCGGCAATGCCAATGCTTGCACCGGGCCCAAGGGCTTTGAAGACGTTTTGCAAGAAGTGGCATGGCTGCGAGAAGCCTTTGATTGCCATGGCGAGACCTTGGTTTCCTCGACTGGCGTCATCGGCGAGTTACTCCCCATGGAAAAGCTTCGCGTTGGCATTGGCCGTCTCGCCACCGATACGGGCGAGCGCGCGCCTTTCGTCCAGTCTATCATGACGACGGACACCTTCGCGAAAACCGCGCAAGCCGAATTGAACTTGGCAGGCCAAAAAGTGCGGCTCGGCGGCGTCGCCAAAGGTGCGGGCATGATACGCCCCGACATGGCCACCATGCTCGGCTATATCACTACCGACATCGAATTGCCCGGGCAATATCGCGAAACCTTTCTCGGCCTCGTGGAAAAGAGCTTCAATAGTATTTCGGTTGACGGCGACATGAGCACCAATGACACCTGTCTGCTTTTGGCCAATGGCGTCAGCGGTGTGCGCTATAGTCAACTAAATTCGGCCGACAAGGCGGCTTTTGATGCGGCCCTATCGGGACTCATGCAAGATTTGGCTCGCGCCATTGTGCGAGACGGCGAAGGCGCCACCAAGCTCATCACCATTTCCGTCACCGGCGCAGCCTCGGAAGGGGATGCCCGGGCCATGGCCCAAGCCATCGCGAATTCTCCGCTTGTGAAAACGGCTTTTTTCGGCAATGACGCCAATTGGGGCCGCGTTTTAGCCGCCGCGGGTTCGACGGCCCGCTCTTTTGATACGGCGAAGACCACGCTTGATTTTTGCGGAGTCCGCGTCTACGACAAAGGAGTCATTCCCACGGTCGACGAAGCCGATCTCAAATCGCGCATGCAACAGAAGGATGTGGCCCTGCATCTCGATCTCGGTCTGCAATCAGGCTCCTGGCTCTATTGGACATGTGATCTCAGCTACGACTATGTAAAAATCAATGGTTCCTATCGTTCTTGAAGTAGCCTAAGTACATCCATAAATCCTATTACAACACGTATGGGGGTGAGGGCGCCTCTGGGGCGGCGTCGCTTCGCTCCTCGCAACCACCCAAATCCCTGCGGGCCTCCACTGCGCCTCTCCTAAAGCTTCCCTAGACAAAGCAAGAGCTGCCCCTCGCGCTCTAGCCGATGGGAAAAGTTGAATGGGCCGGATCCCTTAGGCCAGCCCGGTTGTTATTTTCGCTTTTCACCCAGAGTCGCCTCACTCAGGAGCCCTTGTCGCCATGAACCTTCCCCTGAATGCCCTATCCCAAACGCTTTCGGCCATCGATCCCGAAATTGACGGCATTATCCGCAAGGAACGCGATCGCCAAGAAGAAGGCATCGAGCTCATCGCTTCCGAGAATTACACCAGCCGCGCCGTCATGGAAGCCATGGGTTCGGTGATGACGAATAAGTACAGCGAAGGCTATGTGGGCAAGCGCTACTATGGCGGCAATGAGGTGGTCGACGAAATGGAAAGCCTCGCCATTGCCCGCGCCAAGCAGCTTTTTGGTGCTGAGCATGTCAATGTGCAGCCCTTGTCAGGCTCACCCGCCAATCTCGCGGTTTATATGGCCGTGGCCAAGCCCGGCGACAAAGTTTTGGGCCTCAAGCTCGACCATGGCGGCCATTTATCGCATGGCCATCCCGTGAACTTTTCCGGTTTGATGTATCAATTCGTGCAATACGAAGTCGACGAAAAGACCCAGCGTATTGACATGGACAAGGTGCGTGACATCGCTAAGCGCGAAAAGCCGCGCATGATTATCGCGGGCTTTTCCGCGTATTCGCGTGACATCGACTGGAAGGCTTTCAAAAGCATTGCCGATGAAGTGGGTGCGGTGACTTTCGCCGACATCGCCCATATCGCGGGCCTCATCGCTGGCAAGCAAATCGAAAATCCAGTTTCCATTTTCGACATCGTCACGACGACCACACACAAGACCTTGCGTGGCCCGCGCGGCGCCATCATCATGTGCAAATCGGCCTTCGCCAAGGACATCGATCGCTCGATTTTCCCCGGTATTCAAGGCGGCCCCCACGACCATGTGAATGCCGCCAAGGCGGTTTGTTTTCAGGAGGCGTTGTTGCCGTCCTTCGCCGAATA
This sequence comes from Fibrobacterota bacterium, assembly GCA_043753995.1. Lineage (GTDB taxonomy): Bacteria > Fibrobacterota > Fibrobacteria > UBA11236 > UBA11236 > JAYUVP01. Next base: position 17,620 of record JAYUVP010000020.1, on the reverse strand, counting down.
CGCCAAGCAAACCATTCTCAATGCCAAGGCCATGGCCGCCGAATTGATGGCGCGTGGGTATAAGGTTTTGACGGACGGTACCGACAATCACCTCATGGTGGTGGATTTGCGCAACAAGGATTTGGCTGGCAAAGCCGCTGAGGTGGCGCTGGACAAGGTGGGCATTTCCTGCAGCCGCAGCACGGTCCCCTTCGATACACGCAAGGCCCTTGATCCCAGTGGCATTCGCTTGGGGACTCCTGCCTTGACGACACGCGGCATGCGCGAAGCAGAAGCCAAGGAAATCGCGGATCTCATTGATTTCACCATTCAAAACCATCAGAATGACGGAAAACTGCGCACCGTGCACGATCAAATCCGTGTCCTCGGTAGTCGATTTCCGATTTATCCCGGTTGGGAGTGAAGGCAGGATTTCTTGCAGGTCTTTCTTGGGCTGTTTAAGAGCTTGATGTGATTTGAGCCTAGGGGTGAGGTGTTCCTGCCTCGCCTTGCCAAACTTCTCCCTGCCCATCACTTAAATTCTCCACCTATGCCTTTGCCCCAATCTCCTTTGGATACCGCGAGCCTGCTGAGCCGCGCCGCGAAAGTGCGGCAAAGCTATGAGGTCGGCGGTAAGCGCATTGGTCCCAATGTTTATTTGGCGCCGATGTCCGGGGTTACCGATATGCCCTTTCGGCGGCTTATAGCCAGGCTTACCGGCTATCGCACCGGGCTTTTAGTTTCGGAATTCATATCCGTCGAAGGCCTCACCCGGCGCAATCCGAAGGCTTTCCGGGAAATGGCCTTTTCGCCTGAAGAAGAGCGACCCTTCACCGTGCAAATCTTTGGATCCGAGCCGCGCAAAATGGCCTTGGGTGCTCAATTCGTGGAAGCCTCCGGGGCCGACTTCGTCGAAATCAATTGCGGTTGTCCCGCTCCCAGAGTTGTGAGCAAAGGTGGCGGCTCCGGCTTGCTCAAAGACTTGCCGCGCCTAGCCAATATCGTGCGCAGCGTAGTGGCCGCGGTGAAAATCCCGGTCACAGTAAAGGTCAGGGTAGGATGGGACGACAATCTCATCACCCTATTTGCCACTCAGGATATTGTCGAAGGCGAAGGCGCGCAGGCCTTGGTCATTCATGGGCGCACTCGCGCCCAGGCCTATCGTGGCCTCGCCAATTGGAATCTCATCGCCGAGGCCAAGGCCCGGGCCCGCATCCCCGTGATTGGCAATGGCGATGTGCTCACAGCCGCCGACGCCATAGGCAAGTTTGAGCGTTATGGTGTGGACGGCATTGCCGTGGGGCGCGGGGCCATGCACAATCCCTGGATGTTTCGCGATATCGCCGATTTATACGATGGCATCGCTCCTCGCGAGCCAACGGCACAAGAACAACTGCAACTCTTCGCTGACTATTTGGCCTTGCTCCGCGAGGAAATGGATATTGAGATGCGGCTTCTGGGCAAGGCCAAACAAATGGCGGCGCGCTTGATGAAATTGCAGCGCGGTAGCGCCATGGCGCGCCTAAGCCTTTTGCGTTCGCAAAGCCTGACGGAATTTCAAGACCATTTGGAAACTTTTTTCGCTTCACCCCAGGCTGCCTTGGGCCGTGATTTTCAGGCCTTGGGGGATCTCAATGGCAAGCCGGAATCATCGGAAGACGGGCAAAAAGAAAAGGCCGCCGCGGACGCGGCAGCCTTGAGTTAACTCCCAAATCTTTAAATACCATCTGGTATCAGTGGCTGATACCGATCTCGATTTCACCGAATGTTTTCAAGGTCTCCAGCACTTCGTGCTGAATTCGATCGCAGGCAGCCTGGGTTTTGCCTTCAAAGCGAGTCACAAGGCTTGGTTGGGTATTTGAAGCGCGTACCAAGCCCCATCCGTCGGGATAGAGAATGCGTATGCCGTCGATGGTGATGGCCTTGGCCACCTTGGAAAAATGCTCCACGGCCAGATTAGCAATGCGAAATTTATCCGCATCATCCTTGCAGCCGCAACGTATTTCAGGCGTATTGGGATAGCGCGGCACATCGGCCAGCAATTGCGAGGGCGTCTTTCCAGTGCGATCGAGGATTTCCAAAATACGGCAGCCAGCATAGATGGCGTCATCATAGCCGAAATAGCGATCGGCGAAAAAGACATGGCCGGATACCTCGCCCGCCAAGGGAGCGTTTTCTTCGGCCATTTTTTTCTTGAGTAGGCTATGACCGACTTTCCACATAATGGGCACGCCCCCAGCAGCGCGAATGCCTTCATCGAGAGCCAAGGTGGACTTCACTTCAAAGATGATTTTGGCGCCGGGCTGTTTTTCCAAAATGTCCCGAGCATAAATCAAGGTCAATAAGTCCCCAGGGATCAATTGTCCCAATTCATTGACCACGCCGATGCGATCACTATCGCCATCGAGGCCAATGCCGACATGGGCTTTATGGGCTACCACGGCTTTGCATAACTCGACCACATTTTCTGCAACCGTTGGGTCGGGATGATGATTCGGGAAGCGTCCATCGACGGTGTCATAGAGACCGATGACTTCCGCTCCCAGGCGCTCGAATAGACGCTTTCCAAAAAGGGCGCCGGTGGCATTGGCGGGATCGAGCACAATGCGCGGTCTGGATTTGAAATGAAATCGCTCGGCCAAATAGCCGATATAGTCTTCGGTAATGTCTTGAGCGACGCATTGGCCATGGCCGGTAGCAAATTCGCCTTTCAAAGCGGAATCACGCAAAGCGACAATGTCTTGACCGAATATCGTGGTCTTGCCAACGCCGAGTTTAAAGCCATTGTAATTCGCGGGATTATGGCTGGCCGTAATCATGGCAAAGCCGTCCACATCAAGATGAAAAGCGCTGAAATAGCACAAGGGCGTGGTCACATAACCGATGTCGATGACATCGATGCCAGTCTCATTCACGGCCTTGATGAAAGCCGCCTTGATGGACGCGGTGGAAAGGCGAACGTCGCCGCCCACGGAAATGCGCTTTTTGCCCTGCGAGCGCAATAAGGTGCCGAAAGCCTTGGCTATGCGAATGACGCCATCGTCGTCCAAATCGCGGGGCACAACGCCCCGAATATCATATTCGCGGAAAATGGAAAGATTCATTCGATGACTGTGTCCTTGGGAATGACCACAATGCCGTCTTCGGTGACGACAAAGCGTTCGCTGTCTTTTTTCAAATCAAAGCCCACTTCGAGGCCTGGGGGAATACGAATGCCTTTTTCGACGATGACGCGATGCAATTTGGCTCCACGTCCTACATCGACATTGGGGAAAAGAATCGAATCGGTGATCTGGGCATGACTGTGTATGTAGCAGCCGGGTGACAAAATGGTTCGTGAAATGCGACCGCCGGAGAGGATGCAGCCTTCACAAACGATGGAGTCATGGGCTTCGCCCCGACGACCTTCGGGATCGCCTTCACCGAAAACGAATTTCGCGGGAGGCAAGTTCCAATTGAGCGTCCGCAAAGGCCATTTGGGGTTGTACAGGTTGAAAATCGGACTTACCGCGCAGCAATCCATATTAGCCTCGTAAAGAGCCTCTAAGGTCCCGATATCGCGCCAATACCCACGGCATCGTTCGGTTTCACCGGGAATCATATTCGAGGCGAAGTCGTAAACGTAAACCGGGTGATGATTGTAAATCGAAGGCAAGATGTCGCGACCAAAGTCGTGCATGCTGTTTTCCAGCTTGCTATCCGAAAGCAATTCGCGAACCAGGAATTTGCTGTTGAATAGGTAATTGCCCATGGAGGCCAAGGCCCAGCCTGGACGCCCAGGCATGGCCTTGGGGCGACTGGGCTTTTCTTCGAAGCCGATCATGCGTCCATCGGCATCGACTTCCACCACGCCGAAGGCTGAGGCCTGGTCGATAGGCACGGGAATGGCCGATATGGTAGCCAAGGCCGCCTTTTGAATGTGGTATTGAACCATTTGCATCACATTCATCTTGTAAATGTGATCGCCGCCAAAAACAGCAACCAAATCCGGACGCATGTCGCGAATGAGGTTGACGTTTTGATATATCGCATCCGCCGTGCCCGTATACCAATTGCCTCCCGTGCGCATTTGCGCGGGAACCAAATCGACATACTGATCCAAATATCGGTTCATGTCCCAAGCTGCGGCGACATGACGATTGAGGGAATCAGACTTGAATTGAGTCAAGACCTTCAGGCGATAAAAACCCGAATTGACGAAATTGTTCAGGACAAAATCGATGACGCGGTATTTTCCCGCGAAATGGACCGCCGGTTTGGCGCGCTCGCTGGTGAGCGGCTGCAAGCGCGTGCCTTGGCCGCCTGCCAGGATCATGGCCAACAAATTTTCCATGGGACCTTATTGAGGGAAAGAAGGTGGGAGATTCCGCCTCGCGGAAATCATAGGAGAGTCAATTTAAGTAGCGTTTGAAAAAAGTGTCGAACCCATTTAGTGACAAAATCGACCTCAATCCCACTCTATTTCCTTTGGAAACAGCATCTGAGGGGTAGAAAAGCAAAAATCATCGCATGAGAATGAAATTTTGGATGCGAAAGTATGGGTAAATCCTGCCTGTGGCAGGCTACTTTCAGTAATGTATTCTGAGATGGGCGGTAAAAGACCAGTCGATACAGTAGACTGGTAGTGCGTAGGGGAGTTGAACCCCTGCTTCCGCCGTGAGAGGGCAGCGTCCTAACCACTAGACGAACACACCAAGAGGTGGAAAAGGTATCAAAAAAACTAACATTGGCAAGTACTAATTGGCCAAAATCGGCTTATTTTGGCAAGTAGGAGCTTGGGATTTCCAGGCTGTGAAAACCTCACTCCATGACTCTCATGGGTCAGGCTAACAGGTAAGGGTAGGATACGGATGAGGCGTTTATTAGGTGTGGTGTTATTGTGGGCAGTCGCAGGTCTGCACGGGGCCAATGCCCAGTGTGCTTCCGATACCATTAGAGTCGATACATTGCCGGGTTATACGTCCTTGACCGGTGTACTTGATCCTAATGCAACCAATGGCCTGAATACGATCCTCAGTAATGGCACATGCGCGACAACTAACCTAGCCGTGCAACTAATTCATACGGCGGATACTTTAAGGCTCTCCAACCCCATTAATGGATCGCGTCCCGGAAACCCTGGCCGCAGATTGAGTTTGAAAACCTCACGTATTGGAGTTCCCAATACCAATATCACCTTGACTGAAAACAGTTCCTCGAATACCGGGCTATTCCTAGCAACGACTCCGGTGACCTTGGAATATGTTTCCTTCGCGCGGAGGTTCCTCAACAACGCCAATCCTTCGGTGACCTTGAATGGAGCCAATAGCATAGTGCGCAATTGCGATTTTGGGACAATTGATAATTCGGACTATCCCGTAGGTTCGGCTCTAGACACGGGAGCCGCCTTGATAAAGGTGGCGGATGACTCGGTCCTCATTGAGCGTTGTTTATTTCGTGCCCCCGTAGCAAGTTCTAGCGCGGTGCTGGGTCGAACCCTGGCGATATTCAGTGGGGGCGCTTCTGGAAAATTAGAAGTGCGAGCCAACCTATTTGTTTCCACCGGCATGTATCTCTCAAAAGCGAGTCTTCACCTATATGCCAATTCCTTTGTAGGAAGCCGTAACTCCCATAGCCCCGTTGAATTCAAACCAATTACCCCAACTCCTACTGAACCGAAAATTTGGAATAATTTATTTGCGACGAAGCTGGATAATCGAGTACCCATCTTTTTTGAAAACACCATAGCTTCCCCCGTGAATGTCAGTTTCTTTCGCAATGCCTATGGAAGTGGCACTCCTAACGTTTCTGCTTTTCTTGCCACAGGATCAAGCACTCCCGTGATTTCTGGAGCTACGGATAGCAATGCTAATGTCCGTATGCCATTGGGTTTTTCCAATTATGCCGATGCCATTAGCAAAAAGAGTTATCCGATCAGTCAAATGCTCACTGACCCCACCTTGGCGCGAAGCGGCGCTACATTCGGCACCCTACCGGAAATTTTCAATAACTATCCAGCGAACACGCCTTCCATTGCAAGCTTAGCAGCCACATCGAGCCATTTTTACTTTGATTCCGAACCCTTTCTGCCCTTATTCCCTCAGGGACAAAATTGGATATCCGCCGTCAAGGTAGGTTGCTTTATTAATCTAGATGTGGCCAACAATAATCTTCCCAGCCCCTTAGATACTAGCCTTGGTTCTTTGGCTTTCCTGAAGGCGACCGATACCACCAAGATCAAGGTTTCCAGTTTTCGCCTGGACTCGAATTATTACGGGAAGCGAATTCCGCCGGCAACGGTCTTTTTTGCTTTCGCCGATGCAATATCAAAATTATCTACGGATGACAGTGCTGGCTTAGCCGCAATCGCAACGGTGACCTTGGTAAGCCGAGCTTATCCATTCACGGATTCGGTTTTTTCCGTGCCGAATAGCTTACGCGGGGGCGGTACGGTTTATGTTAAGGCCGTTCAAAAAAATACCGCTGGTTTCGCCCACGTCAGCACCAAGGCCATCGCCACCGTCGTCGGCATTCCTAGATATCCGGTAAATGATTTGACCATTGCCTATACGGGAAATGATTCCGACCTTTCTGCTGGCAAAATAAACGTGAGAGTTACCCCAGGCGTTGAAGTCATTGATAGTGTCAAAATGATTGCTCGGAACGCTGATAATTCAAGCCCATTGGATTCTACAACCAAACCCATTACCAACTTGCCCATTAACATTAGCCTAGATCTTTCCCTGAAGGGCAACGTGAACGTTCAAGTTTACTTCACGCCCATTGGCAAGGTGGGTAATAGTCGAGCTCTGGGTAATAGAGAGGCTTTACTTTCCCGTACACTTGCGGTAAACCAAAACTCTTCCAATACGCAATATGTTTCGCTTGATGCTGTTTGTAATACTCAACGGGGAGATCAGAGCAATCCCTGGTGTAATTTGGACACCGCGTTCAAATCGATGGCCAAATTAGGCGGACAACTCATTATTACAAGAACTGCAAACACCCCTTCGTTTAAAAATATCACAATCAAATCCGATACCTCGAAGGCGACGATTACGGTCCGGGCCGAGCCTTTCAACGGCTCTTATAAAGAACCTAGACCGGTTTTTCGTGGAGACTCGTCATCACCAGCTCTTATTATAAAGCGCAAAAACGTGATTTTAAAAGGTTTGATATTTGAAATGCCTTCGGGTTCAGCTCAGGCTGCGGTGAGACTAGATACGACAGCCGATAGTATTCGTATTGATGGGAATTTTTTTCGTGCAAGTGGGAATGCCATCGCGAAGGGCTCAGCTCTTCAATTAAGGCAAATGACGGGTTCGGTAGACGTGGTCAATAATATTATTTGGGGATTTGCCACCGGCTTATTCGCCGAAAATACGCCAGCGAATAAATTGCGCTTTGTCAATAATACCTTGATTGAGGATGCGACGGCCTTTGCTACCGGCGCGGCCATGACCGGATTTAAAACGACCGCGACTACATTCGGAGCTACTATTTCTTCTAATTTCCTTAGCGGTGTGTCTACGCCTTTAGACTCTTCTATTTTGGGAAAATCGCCAAAACTCTCTAACAATGTTTATACGGCTTCTAGCCCGAACCTACAGGGATTAAGCGAGCAAGGTGGTCTCCTAGATTACGTGGATAAATTGCCCACCAAGGATTTAAGCGGACCCAAAATACAGGACTCATTGAATGCCTTTTTCAATGGATCCTTTGGCAAGCTGGACTGTAGCGGGAGTCGTACTTGTAATTCGCTTTTAGCGGGAAGCTCTACGCTTTCTGACAGTATAGTGGCACAGGATTTTCTAGGAAAGGATCGATTCGGGAAACACGAAGTGGGAGCCATTGAATTGGATACCTTTGATGTGAGTTATGGCCGCGGGTATTTGAAAATCAAGGCCTTGCCAGCAAGCAATGATCCCACAACGGTCATCGCTACGATAACGAGTCGCAACTCGGATCTCACCTTGGCTGATTCTGTATTAGTCTGGTACACCGATAAATCCAGCACTTCCCCGACTTCTCCTGATGCCAAGGGACATATTGCCAAACCCCTGGATTCCTTATTCGGTGTTGGCTTCACCCATTCTTTCCGTGGTCTTGATGGGCAAAAGGAGTATACCTTCTGTGCCGCCTTTTTTAATAGTTCTGGGTCGACACGAAATACGGGATATGTTTATCAAAGCAAGTTGACCACCGGGGTCAGGCAATTCCATTCTGGGGATACCATAGACGTTGCTAAAAATCCCGGTTCCGAATTTCCCGGTGTCGATGCCGTTTTTGCCGATACGGAGGGAACCTTTACTGCCAAATTGAATTTTAACGAAGCCATATCCTCCGGCACCATTTGTCCTCCAACCGTAAATGGACAGTTAATCCACAAAACGGGATTTGAATTTATGCTGAATTCCCCACGAATTCGAGCCTGTATTGATAATTCCAATCTAGGTGTGAATAAAAGCAAATTGAATTGGACCCTGAAAATCATTTTTACCGACTCGAAATTTTTGACTGCGCCGATTACCGCTGAGCATTTATATGCATTTCCCGATCAGGGTCTGCCCAAGTATGTTCCAAGTTGGGATACCCTAAGCAATGCCTCCGGCGATGTGATAGGTATTGAAATAAATGGTGAATGGTCAGGCACCTATGATTATCAATTTGGACATTTGAATTTGACGACTAAGCCCGGTATCGTGGCCGCTATTGCACTCGATACCCTAGACTATCGGAATCTGACCGGTGAAACCTCCATTCCTATAAAGCTCAACTTACAGGGTTCGAATTTTCGTACCAGCAATCCTTTAATCTTGGCAACACCCATTCCAGCGGGCTCAAAGTTCACGGACGGGAGTACCATTAAAAGCCCACTTGCTAAGGACTATTTTTCCAAAACGCGAGTTTTGAGTTCAGGTTTGAGCGGATTGAATGACACCCTGAGTGAAGAACGCTTTCAAGTTTATTTCACAAAATCAGCCTTGGCAGAATCCACTCAAACCAAGTCTGATTCCTTAACGGTTCGTCCTTTTAGTTTGCCCACGGGGCTATCCACTAAGCAATTGCTTGACGGTACAAAGCTGGATTCTGCGAATCTAAGCATCGATGCCAATGGCGCCTTGTCCAGTGCGAATTTTAGCCTACCCTTGAATGCCCATGCTCATGAAGAAGATAACGGCGGGGGTAGTGCATCGCGAAGTATTGAAGTGGTATTCACCGTTTTTGACGGTGGAAAGATTTCCGCCTCAAGCACCTTTATCCGAACCCGATTCAATGACGGGATGCTTATTACCAAGCATAAGGTTCCGCCGGTAGTCAATGGGGCTGGTGAAACGGCTTATACTGACCATTCCGCTCGAATGTGGCACCTTTTTTCCTATCCATGGGATGAGGATTTGGGCGATGAGGATAGTTTGAATTTTCTGCTCGGCAAAATCAGCAATGGTTGGAATGGGGCGGATATGCTGGTTTATCGGTATAATGGCAATGAGCAAAAGACTGCAGCTTACGATGTTTTCAAAGGAGTTGAGGCAAGCAAGTGGCCTTATGATTCGACGCGTGCATTGTGGACGGCAACAATCAAACCTTATGCACCCTATTGCAGATCGGGCCTTAGCTTAGATTATCAGCCATTCAATTTGTCCATTCCCGCAAACAAATGGACAGAATTTGGTTTGCCTTTCAACTTCCCGATCCGTTGGAGAGATATTGTGGCGGCTTCGAATCCAGCGCCAGGCGACCTTTTCCGTTTTATTCCTGGAGAACAAAAATGGAGGAAGGTCGAACCAGACTCAATTATTTATCCCTGGCAAGGATTGGCTATTCGGCCACTCGCCAACTCGGTTTTAGTTTTTCCTGTCGTCGATGCCAATCGATCGCCTAAACCCTTGGCCAAGGCTGCGGTGAATTCGGTGATCTGGTCGGCCTCTATTCAGGCGAAAAACGCCTCGGCGTCCATGGAACTACGAATCGGTCAATCCAAACGGCCATCGGTTTATTCGCAAGCTCCGAATGCTCCGGGACAGAATTTCCGAGTGGATTTGAATTATCAGGGCGTGCCGGTTTCGGAAGTGATTTTGCCTGAAAGTGAATCCTCGCTCCGCATTTGGCCGCTGGAAATGCGAGCCACGGGCGAGGATGCCCAAGATTTGCAATTGGTTGTGCATCATCAAGAAGGTGATATTCCGCTTTTCCTGGTGGAAGTCGGGAGCCAAACGGTCACGCCCCTATTAGACGGCCAGCCTATTATGATTTCCGCTAAGGCGGCTGCAAGCAAGGAATATCGACTAGCGGCGGGTGAAGATATGCTGCCCGAAGCTTTAGGCCAAGGAGCTTCGATATTTTTCATGAAGCTTGCGAATTACCCCAATCCCTTCCAGGGTGTGACCCGAATCCGCTATGACTTACCTGCCCAGCATCGGAGCGTGACTTATCAAATTCGCATGATAGATATGCTTGGGAAAACCATTTTCAGCCGCATGCTTTCAGGCGCCAATCGCCTTGATTTTACTTGGGATGGGCGTTCTGACCGGCAAGAAATCGTTGCCCCTGGTCGCTATCACCTTACCGTCGAGGCGAAGTCGGCCACCGGCGTGAAATTTCGAGCCGATCGTGATTTGATAAAGCTCTGATTTTCAGAATGAATTAATCCGCGTATTCGCTATGGATACGCGCGAACTCATTCAATTGGCGATTAAACACTTCGATCATGCGCGGATCGAAGTGGCGTCCATTTCCCTCATTGATGATTCTCACGGTTTCGGCGAGGGGAAAGGCGGGCTTATAACAGCGTTTCATTGTCAAGGCATCAAAGACGTCGGCCACTGCGGTAATGCGTCCTAAGAGGGGGATATTTTCTTCTCGAAGGCCATTGGGGTAGCCGCTGCCATCCCATTTTTCATGATGGCTCATCGCCACTTGTTCCGCGACCTGTAAAACACGCGAGTCCGCATTCCGCAAAATTTCACCGCCAATGGTGGTGTGCTTTTTCATCACCTCGAATTCTTCGACGGTCAGCTTCGCCGGTTTAAGCAAAATCGAATCTGGAATGCCAATTTTTCCGATATCGTGCAGGGGGCTGGCCTTCCCCAAAAGCCAAATTTGATCTTCGGCCATGCCCATGCCACGGGCTAGTAGCTCGCAGTATTTGCTGAGGCGAAGGACATGGTAACCGGTTTCATCGTCGCGAAATTCTGCCGCATAGCAAAGTCGATTGATGGTGTCGATATGACTGCCTTCCAAGGCAGTCATGGCGTCTTCAATTTGGGCCGTGCGTTCCTGCACCAATTTTTCCAAATTGCGCTGGTAATCGCGCACCTGCTCTTGCAAGCGCTTTTTTTCCAAAGCATTCGTGATGCTATGAACAACCTGTTTCAATTGAATAGGCTTGAGTATGAAGTCATAGGCGCCTTCCTGCATGGAGGCAACGGCGGTCTGGATTTCGGCATTGCCGGTAAAGAGTATGACCGCGGTGTCTGGCCAGGTTCTGCGCACCATGCGCAGAAGATCAATGCCGGTTTTTCCTGGCATTTTAATATCGGATAGGATGCAGTCGACCTCAGCACCTTCTAGTATGCGGAGGGCCGAGTCGACTTCATTAGCGCTGGCGCAATCAAAGCCTTGCAATCGCAAGTAATCGCTAATGACGCTGCAAATCGAAGGCTCATCATCGACGATAAGGATATTGCCCTTGTTGTTTTTATGCATACACCCAGCCTGAAGAAGCCCGGATGATTGTATATGGCGGTTGTAGTGGGATTAACCACTCAAAGGGGAGGGTAAAAGCTAAAGAGAATGTTAAAGCCCAAAGAGCTTTAGCCTAGGAGTCTATTCGAAGTAAAAACAGGATTTCCGCCGCAGCGGTAAAGGCGGATAGCTCCAAATTAGGAGCCATCATTTTAATGGAAGAGTTCTTTGAGCTTTACCCAGGCAGTCACAGGAGGCGTGTCCAGAGGCTTTAATGTCCTCTGAACCATGTCTTCCACGCCGAGGACCATGAGTCCGATGGCAATCAAAAAGGCAAGCTTTTTCATTCAAGAACTAATCTACAAGCAATCCGGAATCGGCAAAGCCCAAATCCCGGAAATTACTTGCTTCAATTACGGTAAACCTCATCCAGCTTGGTGACCACCTTAACGGTCTTGGGGAGGGAGGTCATGTATTCTTGCATGAGATTGCTGATGAGGTAGCTATCCTGCCCTGCTACGCTTTCCTTGGCTTTTTGCTCAATTTCTGGGGTAGCAGGCACCTTACGCTCGACGACCTTGGCGATCACTGCGGAAAGCGGGGTATTCAAGATCTTGCCCCAAGCTTGGTCGGGCTGTTGAAAGACGGTAAACAAGGTGGGGGAGGCATAACCAAAGCCAGGAACCCAGTTATCCGCAGAGACTAGGGCCGAGCTATCCAAGACAGCCTTGCCCATTCGAGGAGCCAGGACCGAATCGGTTTGAGCCTTGATGGCGGCCACTTGGCTTTCCAGGCTTTGCTTGGCGCCCGCAGCTTTTTCTTCCAGAACTAAGAGTTCGCGAATACGGTCCTTGGCGCGTAAAAAGTCGCGGCCCTTTTTGAAAGTATCCCCGCGCTCGAAGACATAAACTCCATCTTCATTTTGCATGGGTTCTGAATAGGCGTCCTTCTCATAGGGGCTGAAGGCAAAGGAATTGAGGCCGGGGATATAGGTCGGTCCAAGAGGAGAGAGGTTGCCTTTTTCAAAAATCGGGGTGGAATCCACGGCCAACTTATAGGGCTTGGCGGCTTCGACCAACGATTTGGCTGCGACCGCGGCCTCGCGAATTTTTCTTGCCTCTTCTTGCAGGCTGTCTATGGTTTCGGTGCCTGCGGTGATTTACAGAAAAATGTGGCTAACATCGGCCTTGGTGATGCTGTCGCTGTTTTGTTTTCCATGGGACAAAATCAGATGAACACCGAATTCGGTCAGCACCGGGCCGGAAATAGCCCCAGAATCCAGAGCGAAGGCCGCTTCTCCAAAAGCCGGTACCCAGGAGGTTTTGGGTTGAAAGCCACCCAGTCTTCCACCTTGTTCCGCTGACCCGGGGTCATTGGAATAGGCTTTGGCCAATTCATCGAATTTGTCGCCGGTTTCGCATCTCTGCTTTAATTCCTTGGCGAAATCCAGCATGAGATCGGTGTCATGCTTGGAGGGCTGGATGGGCATGCGAATGTATTTCATGCGGGCCGCGACATCGTGATAATAAAAGCTGTCAGGATGGGTATTGAAATAGCTCTTGAGGTCTTCTTCCTTGAACTTGGCGCCATCGACCGCAATGGAGTCGAAAGCCACGTGGTAAAACTTCAGCCTAGCCGATGTTTCGCGCATGGTGACCGCATAGGATTCTTCCAAGGTGGTACGGTGCAGTTGGCTGTGCAAGAGTGCCTGCAATTCTGCTTGCGGGATAACCACGTTTTTCAGTTGCTCTTCCATGACGCGCATGCCGGGGCGATCGTAAATCGAATCCTGGGCAAGCCAAGCCAAATAGCGGGTGGTGTCGAGAATGGAGTCACGCAAAAAGGGCGGAATGGCCTGTGGACCTTCGTACTGATTGATGGCTTGCGCCAATTGCATAGGATTGCGGCGCAGGAATTCTTGCATTTCCTCCACCGAAGCAATGAGGTGATAGCCTTTGAAAACCTTGGCCATCAATAAGCTTTGAATCTTGTATTGCAAAAGGCCTTCGCGCATTTGGGCTTGCTGGGCGCCCTCAGGAGCCTTACCGCTGCGCGCCTCTTCGCTACGCATGTAATTCTGCATGTCGCGCTGAAAGGATTCAAAGTCGATGACCTCGCCATCGACCTTGGCCACATCATGCTCCCGAGAAAGGTTGCCGATGCTGCCGGCCCTGTCCATCATCACTAATCCCACTATGATCAGGGCAGCGAAGAAAACGATGACCCACTTGGCATTATCCTTGAACCACATCATGCTCATGCCCAAAACTCCTTGAAATGCCCTAATCCATCCGAATTGACGCCAGAAAGGGAAGGGGCAAAACTAATCTATTTTGGCCACTTTTCCCGCCTGAGAGGCTAAACCTTGGTCTACGACTTTATCGTGGTGGGTTCCGGTATCGCGGGCCTCTCCTTTGCACTCAAGGCCAGCGCCCATGGCCGCGTATTGGTGCTTACCAAAAAACTGCGCTGGGCGGGCTCAACCCACCTGGCCCAAGGGGGCATCGCTTCGGTGATGCATCCCTCGGATTCCGTGGAAAATCACCTGGAAGACACACTTACCGCCGGCGCCGGGCTTTGCCGGGAGCCGCGTGTGCGCCTCTTGGTGGAGCAAGGCCCTGAGGCCATTCGCTCTCTAGTGGATTGGGGCGTGCGGTTTACTCGAGCACGCAATAGCGGTCAAGGCCATACTCCGTATCATTTGGTACGCGAAGGTGGGCATTCGCAGTCGCGCATCTTACATGCCGATGATTTAACGGGTTTCGAAATTCAGCGCGCCTTACTTGATGCCGCCCAGGAGTCGCCTCAAATCACCTTATTAGAAAACTTTCTGGGCATTGATTTGGTGACCCGCAAGCATTTACGGCCTGGCCTGCGCGAGAGTGGCGCGGCTCGATGCTATGGACTTTATGCCCTCGATGTCGAGGCGGGGCAGGTCAAGCTTTTCCTAGGAGCCAGCACGGTCATTTGCACGGGTGGTTGTGGGCAAGTTTACAGCTATACCACCAATGATTCTGTATCCACTGGGGATGGCATTGCCATGGCCTTCCGCGCCGGGGCCGCCGTGGAAGATATGGAATTCATGCAGTTCCATCCGACGGCTTTTTATAACCCGGGCCAGCCCACTTATTTGATTTCCGAAGCCTTGCGCGGGCATGGCGGTATTTTACGCAATCACGAAGGCCATCCCTTCATGGAGGGCGTGCATACTCTCAAGGATTTAGCTCCGCGCGATATCGTGGCGCGAGCCATCGACGCTGAAATGAAGCGCACTGGGCAGCCTTTTGTTTTCCTGGACATGACTCATTTCAAGCGAGCGGATCTCAAGCAGCACTTTCCCAACATTTATCGGCACTGCTTTGAAGCCGGTATAGATATTTCGAAAAAGTGGATACCCGTCGTACCCGCAGCGCATTTCATGTGCGGAGGCATAAAGGTCGATGGTGAATCCGCGACCTCGATTTCCGGCCTTTATGCGGTGGGCGAGGCGGCCTGTACGGGCGTGCATGGCGCGAATCGATTAGCCAGCAATTCCCTGTTAGAGGGCGTGGTGTTTTCGGATCGTGCCTTGAGTCGCATTTTGAAGGAAGCGCCGCCCAAACCCTTGCGTCGTCGTTTTCGGGATTGGAATAGCATGGCCTTAAAGCCCGCACCCGAAACCATTCTTTACAGCCATTCCCTGGAATTGATTCGCTCCACCATGTGGCATTATGTGGGCGTGGTTCGCAGTAATTATCGCCTCGCTCGGGCCGCGGAGTTTTTACAAGTGATCAGCCGTCAAATTCTTAAGGATTATTGGTCCTTTTCCTTGGAGCCCGATTTGCTCGAATTGCGGAATCTGACCTTGTGCGCTGAGCTCATCATCATTAGCGCTCAAAAACGCAAGGAAAGCCGCGGCTTGCATTTTAATCTCGATTATCCAAAGCGGCTCCGGGTCGCGCGCCACACGGTTTTGCGCCGGAAACTTCCTTGAAGAAAAACTCAAGAAAAGATTTGGGCCAAGCATGACGCAATGGGCCTTCGAGGGATCGCGCCTCTGGATACTGGTGGCTTTAGCGGGCGGCCTTTCGCTGTATTGGCGTTATCGCCGCAGCCGCCGGGAAAAGCCGGAAGCCGCCCTTTGGCCGGCCACCTTGGCGGAAGGCCTGGCCTGGTTGATTCTCCTCCTTTTTCTTTTACAGCCCGTGTTTTTGCGGCGCACCTTTCAATTTCATCCTCCCGAAATTCTCATCGCCATCGATCGCAGCCAAAGTTTTCGCGCTGGGCTAGCCTTGGGTTTGGATTCCTTAGTGAACGCGAGTGTGAAAGAGATCAAGCGCAAGGCCAAGGAAAAAGGCTTACAAGTGACCGTTTGGGATTTCGCCAATGGCGTACGTAAATCGGAATCCCATACACCCATTCTCGATGGGCAAACGCGTTTTACCGCTTTGGCCGAGGCCATTGCGGTGCAAGGCACGCCCTTTCGATCGGTGATTTTGATTAGCGATGGGCATGCGAATCCTCCTCGACCTTTGCTGGAAGGCGAATTTCAGACCCCGGTTTTCCCTTTGCGTTTGCCGCTGGGTCCAATGCTTGAAGTACAGCCCATTGCTGCGGAATGGTTGCCTTCCGAAAAGGGAAGCCCGGAACGAATACGTCTGACTTGGATGGCTTGCGGTTTAGGCACTCGGGGAATGCGCACCTGCCTGGTTCGGGAGGGAAAGGTCGCCGAATGTTGGGAAAGATCCGTGGACACGGTTTTGTCTGCCTGGGGACAGCAAGAACATGAATTGATTTTATCGGCGAATAGGCAATCCCCGTCGGCAAGTGCCAAGCCTTGGGTCTTGGTTGTGACGCCAATTCCTGCGGGAGGTCATTCGGACAATGATACCTTGCCCTTGGCTCGACCGGATGCAAGAGCCAAGGTGTGCTGGCCGGACGGTGTGCGCAGCCTGGACGAAACGGCGGCTTTGCGAGCCTTAGCGGGTGATTCGGTGGTGGTGGAAGTTGTTTCGCCTGAGGCGGCCTGTGGGGACGGAGTACGGGCGGCACGCTGGGAAAATCTCACCTTGTCAGCCAGGGGAGGGACGCCAACTTGGACTATTGCTGCGCCCATAGCTTCCGGGATGACGGGACCTTATCGCTCTTGGCGTTACTTTGGCGATACGTCCTCGCTACGTTACTCCGAATCCGGGCGTCATTTGCTGCCACCGGCCATGGGACGCTTGTCGGATATTTCCGCCGGCCTGTATTTGCCGCTTGTACAGGATATGGCCGGCTGTGCCTTGGAGGTCGGCAATGGCCCGCAGGCGGGTTGCATGGTCGGTTGGCTAAGACCGGAGGCGACGGCAAAGGATACCAGCCCGGTCGCCTTTCTTGCTTTGCCGAAAACATGGGATAGGCTATTTCGCGAAGAAGGAGACCCTGCACTTTCTCGCCGCCTCGCTGGCTTGATGAAGGGAAGCCTGGATTTGGCGAAGCTGGGCCGAGGTGAAAATGCTTTCGAGGGCAAGGCTGGCTTCGAGCAAGAGGGTTTACTAGAGTCGCATTGGCTCGGGTTGGAACTCCCCGCCTTGGCAGCTTTGGCCGAGCAGTCCGGTGGAAAATGGTGCGAATGGAATCAGCTACATGCGCAGGATACCGTAACGGTTTCGTTACCCTGGCTAGGCCATTCGACCGAGGAAGTGGGTTCGCCTAGCGAAGAGCGGCATGCCCTGCGCTTTACGTGGCCGTGGTTTTGTGGGGTCGCCGGTTTATTGGCCTTCGCTTGGTTTTGGCGCAAGCGACTATTTCTCGGTTAGTCGTTTCATTTACGATTCAAATACCTGTTCGTTTGTGCAGTAGTTTGCTCGCCTATGCAGCGAACTTGATATGATTTTTATTGCCCTTGCTTAGGTGAGCCTGGAATTTCGGTTTTCTCTAACCTATTGAATTCAAAAGAGATAGGTGTTCGAATTCATTATGGGCTCGTCTTTTCAGGCTCAAAATGCTAATG
>JAYUVP010000019.1:0-2035 GCA_043753995.1 Fibrobacterota bacterium | reverse complement strand
CCCTCATCCTCTTTTCTTCTCAGAATAAATACGCCCACATCCTTGCCGGCGTAGCCATGGGTGAGGCCGTTCTCCACCAGGGTATGGAATACCATGGGGGGGAACTTCTCAGCGGCTTCGATGCCCTCGAGCCTCAAGGTAAAGCTTTTGTCATGGCGCAGGCTCATCACTTCCAGATGCATCCGGCATATCCCGATTTCCTCCTCGATGGGAATGACCTTTTCACCGACGACCTTCAACAGCAGCTTCAACTCCCTGGACAGGGCGTGCAGCAATTTTTCCGCGGTCCCGGGATCCTCTTTGATCCACATGATCGCGGCGTTGATGGAATTGAGCATGAAATGGGGCTGGATATTGGCCTTGAGCAGCTCCAGCTCCAACCGCATCGCGTGGATCTGTTCCTCCTTGAAGGCAAGGATGGCGGCCTGTTGGCGCCGGTGTTTTTCCTGCGCTTCGCGCTTGATGGCCTGGATGCTTTCCCCCAAGCTGATGAACAGGAGGCACATTTCCCCCACGGAGCCGAATAGCATGCCGTATTCGGTGATGAAATTCGAAGGCAAAAAGCCCAGGGTTTTCAATGCGTACAGGATCAATCCCGACACCATGAAAATCCAGGCGATCATGAAGGATCGGGCGGCGGGCACTTTCTTACCCAGGCATCGGATGTTGAGCATGGAAATGACGATGGTGAACGCCGAGAAATACAGCGTCGAAATTCCCAGGGCGACCCGGTTATCCAAAACAAAAGCGGACGGCAGCAGCTCCAGGACGGCCAGGCCGTGGTAGGTTGCGAAAAGGACCGGAGCGACCAGCAATCCTTTCAGCGCCTGATGCAAGCGCGGGGTATTCCCTTTGCTGTCC
The DNA here is from genome assembly GCA_043753995.1 of Fibrobacterota bacterium. Taxonomy (GTDB): domain Bacteria; phylum Fibrobacterota; class Fibrobacteria; order UBA11236; family UBA11236; genus JAYUVP01. The sequence continues at coordinate 1,174 of JAYUVP010000019.1, read as the reverse complement.
AGCACGGACATGGTGAAGTGGATCCGGCAGAAAAAGGCGAAGGCCAGGAAAAAGGGAAGGTTATGGTTGGCCCACCAGGTCCATCCGGGCCAGAGATATTGATGAGCCAGACCGTACAGGCTGAATTGGAACAGGCCGTAACCCGTGATGTACAGGAAGTAATGCAGGTATCCGGACTCCCGGACCTTGAAGAACAGGATTAGGTTATAAAGCGACAGGACCAGGATGAATCCGAAGAAAATCCCGAAAAGGAGATGTTCCGCTAAAGCATAGGTCTGGTATTGCTGGAAAGAGAAAAGCCTGAGGGGAAGTGTCATTCCCGTCTTGTTTTGATACCTGAGATAGAAGGTCTGTTCCTTGCCGAAGGGCAAGGAAACCTGGAATAGGAGATCGCGATTGATGATTTTCCGTGAGAAAAAGGGAAGTTCCTGGCCCAATTCCCGGACCTCCCAATTCAACCCTTCCCCGACATAGAGCTCCACGTTGTCCATGTCGGGAAAAGCGGCCTGGAGGACCCAAGGATCGGAAAAGGTGAGGTTCTTCACAGTGAACCGGACCCAAACCGCGGACCGCGTATAACCCAGGTTGGGGGCGACATGCCGGCTCGGCCGGAATTTTGCCGAATATTCAGAACTTGTCGCTTGGTGAATATTCAATTCACCGGTGGAATCCTCCAGGATTTCCACGTTCCTTCCAAGTCTGGCAATTACTTTTTCATCCGTGAGCGTAGTCGATGCGTAGACAACGCCGAGTGACGACAAAAATAGTGCCGGAAGGAGGATGCGGATAAAATGATGCACTTTAACCCGGAAAATTGCGTTTCACCCCATTTGCCTAGATATTAATAAATTGAATCATCGAGAAGGACATGGCGAATCAAAAATGAATTGTAATCGGCGTGACTTTTGTAAGACCTCCATGCGTTTGGCCGGTGTCGGCCTGGGAGCGGCTTTTTTCGGCCCTTGGAAGTACAACCGCGTTTACGCTGCTGTCCGGGACAAGCCCATCACCATAGGCATAACCACCGATGCCAGCGGCCAGTATGCCAGCAGCGGAGCCAGTGAAATGCTGGGGATACGCATGGCCATCTCCGAATTCAATGAGCGGGGCGGAGTGCTGGGACGGAAAATCCAATGGATCCACCAGGACACCGAAAACAAGCCCGCGACCGGCG
>JAYUVP010000018.1:0-11637 GCA_043753995.1 Fibrobacterota bacterium | reverse complement strand
CCGGCCTTTCGCATCCACCGAAGGGCCGGTTTTGCTTTTTGCCAGCATCGCTTGATTAAGCCTTGGACGTATGGCCATGGGTTGGCCAATATAGGCTGCCATATAGGGCTTCAACCTGTCGAGCTTTTCCTTTTCTTCGGTGAGCCAATCGTATTTCAAAAGGCCACCGGTGTCCCCAGAATTTGGATTCAAGCACCAGAAAGTCCATGAATAATCCTTGCCCATATATTTCAGGAACTGATCAAACCAAATGCCCGCCTTGCCACCGGCGGAAGTGAAATCGCGTATTCCGAATTCGCCCACAAGCAAATGGGCTTGATTGCCTTTATTCAAATAACCGAAATGCGCGTCCCAAATCCCAGGCATATTTGCCGGAAAATTGGCATCGTCGAACCAGGTTTGTGCGAAAACCTCCGGCCCATATTCATGCGGTGAATAAACCAGCTTTTCCGGCTTGCTCAAAACGATAGGCTTGGTCTTGACTCCCATAAGATTGCCGCCCCACCAATAAGAATCATTGCCGACTTGCTGGACGCCTTCAACGACGATAAGCACATCCGGATTTTCAGCTAGAATAGCATTACCGCATTTTTGTGCGGCAATTTGCCAGTCCTTGCCGATAACACCGGTGCCCCACTGGGCTCCGCCTTCGGAAATCTTTCCATGGGGTTCATTGTCGAGATCGAAAGCGACGACGGCGGTATTGCCTTTATACCTCTTTGCCAACATCACCCAATTTGCAATCCATTGTTCTTCGGAAACGGATTCCGTGGTCCATGTCATTTCCACCATATACCCGTCGGGATTGCGGGCATGATTGTCTAGAATCACTTTAAGTCCAATTTGTCGGCAACCTTGAATAATGATATCCAGGACTTCCAAAGGAGTTTTGTCCTTGAGCTCGGCATTGATACCGAGACCGCCGGTTTCACGAAAGGGATCGTTGCCATAAAAGCTGATGCTGAGGGCCTTGGCGTCGGGGGCCAATGTTTTATCGCAGAAGGGAATGCGAACGCAATTGAAACCCATGGCACGGATTTGATACAAAACGCCAAGCCAATCGCGTGCCCAAAGGCCATGCGGAGCCAAATTGCCCGTTTCGAATCCGAACCAATTGACTCCGGTGAGTCTCACTTCCTTGCCCTCGGCATCGATGAGACGATTCCCCTGGCTCTTCAGGAAGGAGGCCGAAGCATTGGAAATCAATAGGGCGATGACGAGAAAACGAATGAGATGGGGCATGTCTAAACCTAGAGGCGCAAGAATGCCTCCACCGGTTCAGTATAGCGGGAAAGGAAGGGTAAGATTTAGCTCTGCAAATAAAGCAGGGGCTGCCCACTCATCGCAATTTGACCTTCTTGGGCAATAATGGTTCCTACCTGACCCGCCTGGGTGGCGAGCACGGAAAATTCCATTTTCATGCTTTCGAGTATGAGGAAGGGGGAACCCACATCGACTTGGTCTCCTTCAGACACTAGGATTTTCCAGACATTCCCGGAGATGGGTGAAATCACCGCTTCGCCCGCAGGGATTTCTTTGGCTGAGGCGGAAGAGCTATCCGTTTGGTTATGGCCTTGCGCAATTTCCAATCCTGCGGCTTTCCAGCGTTCACGCTCACCCACGAAAGCGGCGCGCTGAGTTGCGCGAAAGGATGCGATAGATTCGGCATTCTCGTTGAGAAAGTGGCGATAGTCATGCAAACTGAAGGTGGTTTCTTCGATTTTTACCGCCGTTTTTCCATGCATAAAGCCCGCACGAAAGTTCATGAGTTCGTCGTGGCTCACGGGATAAAAGCGAATTTGATCGAAGAAGCGAAGCAACCAGGGTTTGCCGGGAGTGAATTGCGCAGTGGATTTCCAGCTATTCCACACCTGATGGGTGCGGCCGAAAAGCTGATAGCCTCCGGGTCCTTCCATGCCGTAAATGCACATGTAGGCGCCGCCGATGCCGACCACATTCTCTAAGGTCCAAGTGCGGGCGGGATTGTATTTGGTCGTGACAAAGCGATGGCGCGGATCGAGTGGTGTCGCCACCGGTGCACCGAGATAGACATCTCCCAAGCCCATGACCAAATAACTGGCCTGGAAAATGGTCTGATAGACCTGCTCCATGGATTCGAGGCCATTGATGCGACGTATGAATTCAATATTGCTTGGGCACCAAGGCGCGTCCTTGCGCACCACCTGCATGTATTTGGCGATGACTTGATGGATGGCTTCGTCATCCCAGGAAAGCGGCAAATGCAAAATGCGCGAGGGCACGGTGATCGAGTCGATGGGAGGCAATCGCCCTTCGAGTTCGATCAATTGCTTCAACAAGTCTTGCGGGTGTAAAACCAGGCTATCAAAATGAACTTGCAAGGAACGTATGCCCGGGGTGAGATCCAGTAAGCCCGGCCATTGCGCCTTTTGAATTTCCGTCATTAAGGCATGAATCCGGAAGCGCAGGGCAATATCGAGCACGGGTTCGCCATATTCGATGAGCCAATTGCGATCGCCGCTGCGCCTATAGCAGACTTCGGGGTTTTCGCCCTTGGCGGCGATGCGAAAGGCAATGGCCTCGGTTACCGGTAAATGACGTGGGAGTACCGTATTTGCAGGCGGACAGCCAATCACGATTTGTTCGTATTCGGCCTCAAGGGCGCGGGCATCATCCAGATCGATAGAATGAAAATGCACGGTGTCGCCAGGGCGCAATTGCCCCAGCTTCCATAAATCGGCTTGAACTATCGTGGCAGGGCAAACGAAGCCGCCAAGGCTGGGTCCGTCGGGGCCGAGCAAAATGGGCATGTCTCCGGTGAAATCAATGGCGCCGATGGCATAAGCATTGTCGTGAATATTGGAAGGATGCAAACCCGCTTCGCCACCATCGGGACGAGCAAATTCAGGCTTGGGACCGCTAAGACGAATGCCGGTGCGATTGGAATGGAAATGCACTTCCCAGGGCGTTTCCCAAAGCATAGCGATATCGTTACGGGTAAAATAATCGGGAGCGCCATGAGGTCCGTAAATCACGCGCAATTCCCAACCCGAGGTCAAAGGTGTTCGGCAGGTAAGAGGGATGGCCCTGCGCTGCATGCCTAACCCAGCGGATTCGGGAAGCCAAGCGATTTGATCGCCGGTGCGCAAGGCGCGTCCATCATGCCCCCCGAATTGCCCCAAGGTAAAGGTGGAACGGCTGCCGAGATATAAGGGCACATCGAGTCCGCCAGCAAAGGCGATATAGCTGCGCAGACCCGGCCCGGAAATGGGGCCGCATTGCACGGTCGCGCCCTCAGGAATGGAATGCGGTTCCCAAAGCCCAAGCTTTTTCTTTTCTCCATTCGATACTAATATCACATCCATGTTGGCGCCAGTGATGGCTATCCAGGTGGCGCGATGGAAAAGCAAGGTGGGTCCCGAAGCCGTGATCTCCAATCCCGCAGCAGAGGGTTCATTCCCAAGGCAGGTATTGGCGAGGCGAAAGGAAATGGCGTCCATGGGCCCGCAGGGGGGCACGCCGACATCCCAATACCCGATGCGTCCGGGATGGTCTTGCACCGTAGTTTGCGTACCGGGCTGCAATACTTCCACGGCCTGGGGGCGAAAATCCAAGGTCGAGAGAAAATGCGTGGTGAAGCCGCCTGCAATGAAATCCGGATGAGCGCAGACTTCTTGCAAATAAGCGGCATTGGTTACAATGCCTTGCAAGCGAGTTTCGGTAAGCGCCTTTTGCATGGCGGCAACGGCCTGGGAACGATCGGTGGCATGCACAATGAGCTTGGCAAGCAGGGGGTCATAATACGGTGACACATGGCAACCTGCCTCAATCCAAGAATCACATCGCAGACCAGTGGGGAAAACCACTTCGGTAAGTCGGCCTGCGCTGGGGCGAAAATGGTAAGCGGGATCTTCCGCATAAAGCCGAACTTCGATGGCGTGGCCGGAGGCCGAAGGCGCCGTGGCAGGCAAAAAGTCTTTTTCACCCGCGGCTTGACGGATCATCCATTCGACCAGATCCACACCGGTGACGGCTTCGGTGACGCCATGCTCGACTTGAAGGCGAGTGTTCACTTCCAGGAAATAGAATTGAGAGGCCGTGACATCGTAGACGAATTCCACCGTACCGGCCGAAGCATATTGAACAGATTCTCCTAGGCGCTTGGCACAGGCGTGCAATTCATTTCGCAGCGTGGCGCTGAGGCCCGGGGCCGGCGTTTCTTCGATAACTTTTTGATTGCGACGTTGAGCCGAGCAGTCTCGGTCACCGAGAACAATCACTCGGCCTTTTCCATCACCGAAAATTTGAACTTCGATATGCCTAGCCGCCTCGACAAAGCGTTCAAGATAGAGGCCGCCTTGTTTGAAATGACTGCGGCTGAGCCTCTCGACTACGGCAAAGGCCTCTTCCAACTCCACCGAATGGCGGGCGAGGCGCATGCCAATACCTCCGCCGCCTGCTGTGCTTTTCAGCATCACGGGATAGCCGATTATTTCGGCAGCAACTAGAGCGCTGGCGCAATCGGGCAATAAGTCGGTGCCAGGCACGAGCGGTACCTTTTGCACGCGTGCCAAATCACGCGCGACATGCTTTAGGCCGAAGGCGCGAATGTGTTCCGGGGATGGGCCGATAAAGGCGATTCCTGCTGCTTCGCAGGCAGTGGCGAAATCGGTATTCTCACTGAGAAAGCCATAACCCGGATGTATGGCCTGGGCGCCGCTTTCCTTGGCGACGGCGAGAATGCGATCGCCGCGCAAATAACTTTCGCTCGCGGCAGCTGGGCCGATGGGGAAGGCTTCATCGCATTCGAGCACATGGCGGGCATGGGCGTCGGCTTCGGAATAAACAGCAACGGATCCCACGCCCATGGCGCGCAAGGTACGGGCAATGCGGCAGGCGATTTCGCCGCGATTAGCAATTAGAACTTTTTGAAACATGGCTGGGCCTAAGTGGGATTCCACACCGATACGCGTATGGGGGTAGGATTATAGGCATTGCAAGGGTTATTGAGTTGGGGGCAATTGCTGATGAGAACCGTGACGCGCATCATGGCTTCCATCTCGACGTATTTTCCAGCACCGGAAACGCCATCGGTAAAAGTGAGGTATCCGTCGGGAGTGACTGGCACATTCATGAAGAAATTGATATTTGCTGTCAAATCTCGCTTGGTATAGCGGCCATCGGTTTCGGACAAGGTGAGTAAAAAGCTGTCGCGACAACTGTGCATGTGTTTTTTATCCAGGGCATAGCGCACGGTATTGCTTTCGGCAGAACAGGCTCCTCCCAGGGTATCATGGCGACCACAGGTATCGGCGACAATCCGAAGGAGTTCGTGACCGTCTTGGGAAAGCAAGCGACTTCCGGTGGTCAGGAAAATATTTCTTTGGGCGCGCATCGTGTCGATGGCGCTATAGCGATCGGAAGGGTTGTCGGCATTGTAAAACAAAGTGTCTACGGCTTGATTGCCTTCGAGATCGAGTATACGGAAGAATTGCCCTTTTTCCAGGGTGTACATCCAGCCTAGCCCGGCGGGAATGATTTCGTCATGGCAGGCTTTTAGTAAATCACGCGGGCTTTCGACATAGTTGAGTAAAGGCATGGGATTTCCGGCTAATCCTTTCCTAGAAAATAGGCTTCGGTATTTTGGTATCCCCGGCCATTTTCGGGGCAAGCCAGGCGGCAAATATCCAAGGTTCCGGCTACACCGCTGGCGCGCAATTGCCAACCCACGGGGGACGGTGAGTAGGTGGTAGTAGAGTCGAGAGGGTGTGGCGTATTCGAGAGTAGGACCAAAACCTGCATTTCCGCGCGCAAGTCGACGAATTGCCCGGGAGCGGCATGACCATCGACAAAGAGCATATCCCCGTTTTTATCTACCGTCACCTTTGAGAAAAAATTCACATTGGGGCCTAGGTCGCGTTTGCCGAGGCCATATTTACCCATCTCGATCAGGAAATTATCGCGGCCATTGCGATGCATGGAATTGCGATCCTTTTGATAATTCGATGCCCCATATCTAGCCTGGGTCATACCGGCATGGGTGGTACCCCCTAAGGTGTCATGCCAGCCGCATGTGTCTTCGGCGAGGCTAATCAAAATGCGCCCCATGTCGGAATAAAGCACATGCCCACGGGTGAGATGAGCGGTGTGCTGGGCCTTCAATGTGTCCGGCATATTGTAGCGTTCGAGCAAGTCCTCGGCATTGAAAAATAAAGCCGAAACATTGGTATTCGCCGCCAGTGAAATCAGCCTGAGGGTTTGCCCGCGCTTCAAGACAACCGAGTGCATAGCTCCACCGCGTAAGGTGTCAGCCTGCAAGAGTTGCGGATCGGCCGTTTCCGATGGATGTTTCATTCCACTTCATCTCCCGCTTGGGTCATTTTGATCATCGGCAAAGCCTCTTTTTCTTCGCCGCTACCTTGGTGAATCAACTCTTCTAGCCTTTGCCGTGTCGCTAAAAAATAGGGTGAGAGCAGCATATCGCGGCGCCGCGGCCGCTCCAATGGCACGGTGACGATTTCCTTGACCCTGCCTGGATGGGCGTCCAAAACCAGGATGCGGTCGGCCAAATAAATGGCTTCTTCCAAGTCATGGGTGATGAAAACCACGGTCACGTCAACATTGCGCCAAATCTGAAGCAAATGGTCCTGCATTTGCATGCGGGTTTGTGCGTCTAGGGCACCGAAAGGTTCGTCCATCAGTAAAATGCCGGGATAATTGGCGAGGGCCCGGGCGATGGCGACGCGCTGTTTCATGCCTCCGGAGACTTGGTGAGGATAGGCCTTGGCCCGTTTTTCGAGTCCAATCATTTCCAACCATTGCAAGGCTTCGGCTGCGGCATCGCCCTGGCGCTTGCCCGTCATGCGGGGGCCAAACATGACGTTTTGCTGCAAGGTCAACCACGGAAAAAGCGAATACTCCTGAAAGACCATGCCACGATCGGCGTCAGCACCATCGACTTCGCGGCCCTTCACTCGAATTATCCCGCCACTGCATTTTTCCAAGCCGCCGAGGATGCGAATCAGAGTAGACTTGCCGCAACCCGATGCGCCCAGCACGCAAAGGAATTCGCGTCGCCTCACCTGAAACGAGACCTTGCGTAGGACTTCGGTTTCCTGACCGGGAATGCCAAATCGCTTGTCTAAGTCTATCACTTCCAAAGCGACTTCCCGTGCATCAATGCGGGCGCACCTGGTGACTACCTCCGGTGGCAAATCGCGATAGTCGGGAAGTTTTAAGACCGGAGTATTCATCGCGCCGGCTCCCAGGGAAAGATTTTGCGTCCCACTATCTTGAGAATCAAATCTGTGCCCAGTCCTATGCAGCCGATGAGGATAATAGCCGCGAATACATTTTCATAATTGCGGTATTTTGCTTGCTGATTGATGAAAAAACTGATTCCCGAGCTGGCACCAATCAATTCGGCAACAATCAGATAAGTCCAGGCCCATCCCAGTAAGATTCGTAAATCGCGATAGAGTTGCGGCAATATTCCTGGCAAAACCACGTGCAATATGATTTGCCGGCGACTCGCTCCCAGGGTTTGGGCCGCTTGAACCAAAGCCCTCGGCAAATTACGGGCGGTATTTCCGATGACCAAAACCATTTGAAAAAAGGTTCCGATGAAAATGATGGCCACCTTGGGCGCGTCCGCGATGCCGAGGATGGCCACCGCTAGAGCGCCGAAGGCCGGGGCAGGCATATAGCGGATAAAGTCGATGAAGGGCTCGAAAAGGCGGGAGGCGACGGGCCAACTGCCGCATAGCAAGCCTAAAGGAACTCCGAAGAGGCACGAGAGGGCGAATCCGTAAAAAATGATGCGAATGCTATGACCCAAGCTTTCGTGCAACCAGGGATCGCCAGATAATCGAGGAGGCGTTTTGAAGGCTGTGTATAGGGCTTTGGCCACTAAATGCGGCGCAGGCAGGTAGACGGGATTTTCACGCCTCCCCTTGGCTAAGGGTTTGCCGATGGCCGCGAGCTTGGCATTTTCTTCCGAGAAAACCTCGCGATCCACGGACATTCCCACCATGAAATAATCGACCGCCCCCGCATCGGTTATGCGAATCACGGGATGCCAAAGAAATGGCAAATAACTGACTGCGCTCCAAATAAGAAGAGGAAGCAAAAACGAACCCAGACCCAGGCCCATATTCTGGGCCCGGCCTTGAAGGAATGGGGTCACGTTTTGGAAACCTTATTTGGAGTCGAGGGCCAAAGAGGGATCGAGATAGGCGGAGATATCCTGGGCCTTCTTGTAGACACCGTATTTCACATTGAAAGCATCCACGACCTTGGAGGACCCATACACGGAAGCCAGTCCTTCCTTATTCGCAAAACGCTCTAGCGTTTCTTTTTTGCCCAGGAAATGAGTCCCTTTCATCATGGGCTCATACTCTTCGGGTTTGAGGCCAACTCTTGCTGACATGATTTTCAGGTATTCGGCTTTGTTTTTATTGTCTTGAATAAAGTCGACCACCTTGTACCAGACCGACACGACCTTTTTCCAATCGGCGCGATTTTTGGCCAAGCTTTCTGGGCTGACATAGAGCAAATCATAAATGAGACCAGGAGCGTCAGCGCTGGTATAGATAGCTTTGGAACCTGCGACTTCTTTGAGAGCCTGCCCCGAATTGGGTTGCCAAGCGGCAATGGCCGCGACTGAACCCGAGGCCAAGCCTTGAGCTGTTTGGCCCGTTGGCATATTCACCAGGGTCACATCGCTTTCCTTGAGGCCATTGGCCTCCAAGCCTTTGAGCAGTAATAAATGGTCGACAAACCCGACTTCCACGCCCACGGATTTGCCTTTTAAGTCTTTGATAGAGGCGATGCCCGGCTTCGCTACAATCATGTCATTGCCATCACTGAAATCATTCAACAAAATGCCCTTCGAGGCTTTGCCATTGGCACCGGTCACCAAGGCGTCGCCATTGGTCATGCAAACAGCATCCACCTTACCTGCAGCGAAAGCATCCATGGAGGGCACGTAGTCGAACCAAACCAGCTCGACATCGACACCCGCTTCTTTGAACCAGCCCTTTTGAGCAGCAATATCCCAGGCCACCCAGCCAGGCCAATCGCTATAGGCGATTTTCAAGGACTTGGGTCCCGCAAAGCTGGGCGATGCGGAGAAAAGCGTCGAAGTTACGAGAAAAATCGAAAGGCGATGAGCAAGCAAGCGCTTCATGCCCGCTGAAAATCGAAGTCGTGAATTTAGAGACCCTAAAACAGCGATGGACATGAACGCTCCTTGGCGAAAGGTTTGCCAATTCCAGTGCGCAAGGGCTATACCATAAGGTGTTCTGGCTTTTTTTGACCTAAATAGTTTAGGAAATTCGTTATAATGATAATTAGTGTTATAAAATGCCTAATACAGGCATAAAGTGGCTTGAGTTGTCAATGTCGCAAAAAGAAGCCAGGGTCCGTTTTGAATTTATAGAAAATGAAATGGGTGGCCAGGCTGCCAAGAATGACGGCTAGGACACAAAATCGACCTAACCAAAGCAGGCTTTTCCCCCGAAGGATTGCCTTTTTGCCGCGCAGTATGGGGGTGTCGTATAAGGCGCGCATGCGAGAATGGGGCATGCGCCCCTCTTTCAGGATGCGACTTCCTGTGTGGATTAGGTATAGGGACGGAGGAATGAAAAACAAGAGGAATCCGACTCCGAGACTTTCCAAAGCGACCAAAAAGGGACGACCTCGAAGACTCATGATGTAATTCTTCGCGTCAGGACCAAAAAGAAGTGGAATAGAAACAAGTATCACAATTGTCAGGAAATAGGTCAGGAAAAGTTTTCGCCGATAAAGGGGATCGGCGCGCATGATTTCGGTTTCCAAGGAAAACCTTTCGCTGAGGGCTCTGGCTTGGATTATAGCTCGAATCCAACTTCAAGGGGGTGACGAGACAAATAAATCAGTCGGGGAATCCTGGGTTTTGTGGGGTTTCGGTCTGGTTTCCAGGAAGCCAATAAAGGCCGGGACGAATAAAAAGGTCGCGGCTTGGGCGAGAAATAAACCCCAAAGGGCAGTTAGCCCCAAGGAACGCAAACCTTCATGCTGGGAAAATGGCAAGGCCGCGAATGTCGCCATCCCTACTATGGTAGTCAGGATGAGGGGCTGGCCACACCGTTGCATCACAAAACGTAAAGACCCTCGGCCTTCTTCAAGATACCGGTGATAAAGGTAAAGCGAACTGGAAAGAGACATGGCGATGACGGCAGGGAACGCCAACAAATTGAAATGATTAAGACGAATGTCGAGCAGTGAAAGTACGGCTAAAGTCCATAACATTCCCAATAAAACGGGCATGATAAGCAACATGGTCATGCGTAAGCTTCGCACATCGATAAATAGAAACAGGAGTAAGGTGAGAAAGGCGCCTAGGGCCACCTTACGCGTGTCAGGAATCAAAAGCCCCACCATGTCGGCATAAACCACGGCTCGCCCTGAGGCATGAATTTCATGCCCATCCACGGCGAATCCCCGCAAGTCCTCGGCAAATGCCGCCTGATTCATGCTGGAGTCCGTTGTCATCAATGGAAAAACGAAGGTGAAATACCCGCTGGTGGTGCCTCGGCCAATGAATTTGCTTTGATAACTGGCTGGTAAGTCCGCAACGGATAGAGGTTGGGTGGGCCAATTGGAATCCAATTTTTTCAAATTGCTTTTCAAGGGCTCGGGGGCCGAGGAAATCAAATCGGGTGTGATTGTTTTTCGCAGGCGGCGAATAATGGCCAGCTTTTCCTCTTGCTGAGCTGGCAGCAGATCTTCCAATGTGGTGATGTCGGCTAAGGTCGGCGAAAGTGTATCTAACGCTTTACGCTGACGTACCTGATTGGCAAGGCTACGAGACCCCTCCAAGGTAGAGGTTAGGAAAAAGGCCGGATCGCCAATGGCCTCCCCTGATATTTTTAGCAAGCTGTCCGCAACACGATCATAGGATGGATAGCCTAAACGATCCAGTCGTGATTCAAACCGGGCTTGTGGCTGCACCATCACCGATACAAAGGTCAATGCCACGACAGCGGCAGCAAACCAAGGCCATGCAGTAAAGGGCTTGCTTTGAAAGCGATCGAAATTAAACAAGCGCTTACCAAAGGCATGCAAAATTCCCAGGGGTTCCACCACCATGAGCAAGCAGGGAAAAACAAGGAGAACCGCGGCGACGATGCAAAGGGTACCGATGCCGGCGAAGAGCCCGAATTCGGCAAAGCCCTTGAAGTCGGTTAAGGCTAGGCTCAGAAAAACCGCTCCAAGCACCAACATGCCAGTCAAAATGGCAGGTCCAGTTTCGAGAACCAGGGTTTCAAAAGCAACGGGTGCGCTGAGATGCTTGCGTCTCTCTTCGCGATATCGGTCCAATAATTTGATCGCGCCATCTAGACCAAGGCCGCTAAGCAAAAGGCTCAAGGGAGCCGAAATCAAGCTTAGGTGGCCCCATATCATGCTGGCGAGGGCCAAGGTCCAAATGAGCGCCGCAGCGATGGGAATGATGGCGAGCATGGCACCGAGGGGCAAGCGAATAAAGGCGATTAGAAGCAGGGCTGCTCCTAAGGCCATGGCCTTTTTACCCGAGTCCAGGAGATGGGAATAAAGCCGGCCTTCATGCTCGACGCTACGGACCAATTCTCCGGTCAAATAGACTTCCGGCGCTTTAGG
>JAYUVP010000017.1:0-17646 GCA_043753995.1 Fibrobacterota bacterium | reverse complement strand
CTAAAGGCTCCGGCGCCCGAAAGGGCAAAAAAAAGAGGACCGCTTTTGCGATCCCCTTTTTCACTTTTTCATTTGCGAAAAACTATTTCGTCTTCGCTTTTTGCGTGCTGTCGGGATTAACCCAACCGCTGTCGCCTTCAAGTACCGGCATGAGTTTGCCGCCGCTGCGAATATTGCGGATCATCCAATCCGCGTCATCTGAGAGATCCGTTTTCGGATACTTCTTCAGCATGGCATCGAAGGTGCGAACCGCAGCAGAATCCTGCTTGAGATGTTCACTTTGAATAAAGCCGACCATGAATTGGGCTTTGTATTCATTGGGGCTTTGCGGATAGAGATAGCTGACCCGGCGGTATTCGGCCATGGCTTGCTGAAAGCGTTCTTGTTCGATGTAAATCTGAGCCACCCCGAAACAAATCGAGTCTTGCAAAGCGACATTGTCTGGGAATTGCAGACGAAGTTTTTCATAGAGTCCGAGCGCCTGATCCAGCTTGCGGTCATAATGCAGGTTCTGAGCTTGCTTATAGCCTTCGGTGGCATTGGCGACGACGGGTTCATTCAAGGTCGAATCCATTAAGACTACTTGGAAACGGGTCTTCAGCTTATCCAGAAGGGCTTTTTCAGCGCGCACATATGCGACACCCTTGAGATTCTGGAAAATATCATACTGCGCATCGGTATAAGCAACCACGGTGGAGTCGCGCTGATATCGCTCAGGATAGGTGGCGTATTCCAGCTTGAAATCCTTTTCAGTCAGGGTTTGCAGGCCGGCAATATCGCGGGGAAACTTGTGCCAGCTTTTCTCGGCGCTATCCTTGGTGATCACCGAATGGTTCTTGTCGAAATCTGCCTTCAACTGCGCAGTGTCCATGGCATAGGTGACGGCCAATACCGAGTCCTGATAAATGCCGGACCAATAGTTGTCCACGTTTTCCAGTCTCTGAGCCATCAGGCGAGGATCGCCTGTCAATCCAACGGCTTCCCCGTCCGTAGTCGTCAAGTCCCAGGTGAGCAGATAGTCCACCAATTGTTCGCGAGTATAACGCTCTTGCATATGCGGAGGAATTTCCTGCCGCAAGAATTGAACATCCGACTCAAGCACGACTTTTTGGCCATAGGTGGCCAAGGTATCCTGGGGCTTGATTTGGGCTATGACCTCATCCTGAAATTCTTTGGTCACCAGGGACTTAACGCGAGCGAAATCCTTGGCTTTTCGTGGAAATTTTTCAACGAGGTAAAACCAATGCCATTTACCGCTTTCGGGGTTTTGATAAGGCCCAGCGATCGAATTGGCCTTTAAAGTATCGAGCGCCGACCAAAGGCTAGGCAACATGCCAATGCCATAGGGCAAGCAATGATCACGCTTGATGATCCCGGATTTTCCGGAATCGGATTTAATCCAGGTATTCTCCGAAAATTGCGCGGCGACTTGTTTGAAGGCCCCAAGGTCCTTAACGGCCTTCAGCTTTTTCTCGACTAGGTCGCGCTTAGCGGCTTCAACGTGATAAACCTGGTAGGTTTCCGGGGAGACATAAGAATCCTTGTTCTTTTCATAGAAGGCAAGCACCCCGGCCGTGTCCTTGACCTTACGCAAATCACGGATTTGTACTCCGTATTTTTTCTTCAAATTCGACAAAGCGCTATCGGTAAGCCGGGAACGGTGATAATTGATGAATTCCTGGACAACTTGATTGCGAATTTTAGCCAGCGGGGGCGTATTTTCAGCGAAGCAGCTATCTGCACGGGCGATGATCCAGGTGCTGTCTTTCTTGAATGGCTTGGTCATATTTCCCGCCCCGACCTTGGTGCCTTCAGCGAAAAAGACGCTGTCGATATTGATGCCATTTCCCAAATCCCACATCGGTTCGCTGGGAGAGGCATGGCCGATGCGGCCTTCCGTGGATTTACTGGTATGTAAGGAGTATTTCTGAACTGCGGCTTTGAAATCGAGGCCCTTGGCAATTTCGGCATGAACCTGCTCGGCGGTTTTCTTGCTTTTCACTTCAATGAGGGAAACTTCACAATAGGCGCGCTGCAAATACTTTCGCTTATTGGCGGTGTAAACCGAATCCAAATTGGTTTTGGAAATCAACAACGAGTCAGCGACAGCCTGGCGAACTTCGGAGAAGGGTTTGATTTTGCCCGAGTCCCCGGCAAACAGGGAGCCATGTTGCTGGTAATAGGATTCGATTTCACCCCGCGAAAAGCCGTCCTGCTCCCCCAGGAAGTTTTGGTAGTAGAACTGGGTGACCATGCGCTGGTCCGTCATTTTGAATCGGCGCTGCAGGGCCTCAGCTTTTCCGAAGCCATCGTCCTGGGCGGCGAGGGAAAACAGTCGCCGCTTGAGCATGGTATTAAAGAAGTTGCGCTTCTCTTCGGGGTTTTTCAGGACTTCCTCTTTGCGGGCATCCGGTGTGTTGGCCAGCAGCAAACTGAATTGATCTTGCGTCAATCGTTCGCCCTTCAAGGTGGCCATGACTTGCGAATTATCTTCGCGACGGCCTTCACAGCCCAACAGCAACAAGCAGGGTAAAAACCCCGTCCACAAGTGTCTCATGAATATTTCCCCGGCGAAAAAAGAGGATGAGGGCGGCTAAATTAGCAAAATGCCGACATAAAAACCGCCGCCTGAGCATCCATCTCAGAGTCGCGGACATAATGAATCAAGGGTAGAAGCGGTGTATCAACTACGCCGTAATAGGGATTTGCAAGCCTCATCCACCGAATCATAGATGTCGAGCAGGGTATTGGCTCCGATGATCTCAATAATTTCAAAGACATTTTCGTTGACGTTGGCGATTTTAAACGAACCATTCCGTTCACGCGCTGTTTTACTGAAGTGCAGTAAAATACCGAGACCGGTGCTATTGACATACCGTAAATTGCTGAAATCCGCCACAATATGATGCCCACCCTCCTTCATCAGTCGGGTGACTTGATCCAGGGTGGCCTCGACATTGGTGGCGTCAAGGTCGCCGGTAAACTTGATGAGCTTGGCCCCCACAACGGTGTCGAGGTCGGAAATTTGCAGCTCGATCTGAGTGTCCATGTCAGGCGTCCTCCCGGAGCTTGGTGACCGTCACCTTGGTGCCGGCATTGTCGATAGAAACATCAATGGATTTGCTTATCAATTTAACCAAGGCAATGCCGCGGCCACGAGCGCCGAAACCGCCTTTGGCCTCCGAGACCTCATTGAGCATTTTTTTCAAATGCTCGGCCTTCTCCGGTCGGGTTCGATTTCGAACCTGAAGCTCAAACCGTTTGCGATCGATTTTAAACTCTAGGGAAATGGCTTTTTGGCCTGCATCACCATGTTCCACCGCATTGTTTGCGATTTCATCGACTATGGTTTCGATGCGGAAAGCATCCCGCGAAGAATAGCCCTTTTGTCGGGCAATCCCTGAGGCAAAGCGGCGTACCGCCGGAACGGCCGCCAATTGGGGGGGCATATCGATGCGCAAGGTTTGCACGGCATCCCCGTGATCCCACTGCCAATTGCGATAGGCGGAATGGGTGTCAGGGAAAAACCGAAAAATGCGATCAGCACCCATTTGAACAAGCTTTTCGCGTTGGACCAAGGGAAGGCCGACCAAGACCAAATCGCCGCCCTTTTCGGTAAGACGAAGTTTGCACCCCATCCATTCCCCGAGAAAGGGAGAAGAAATGAAGGTGACATTTTCCAGGACGGCCATGATGAAAAACTTACCGCCATCAATAATGCTCTGAAAAACCGCCGAGGTCGCTTCGCAATCCGTAGCGTTTAGATCGCCGTGAAAGTGAAGCAGGATAATGCGCGGATCGAGATCGCTTTCCAGTTGGGTGATTTTCATGGCGCCGACTCGTATAGCATGCGCTCGCGGGGTTTGGTGGATTCTTCCGAGTCGCGGCGCTTAATCACCTTGATCACGGTTTCTCCGTTATCCACTTGAATGGTGACTTCGTCGCTGAGCATTTGGGCTATGACGAGGCCACGTCCTTTGCGCGGATCCTGATTTTTGGGCGGCGCACTGTGAATCGCCCGCTTGAGGCCTTCCACATTGGTTTGGACGCCGCCGCCGTCATGTACTGTCAATTGCAAATCTTCGGGAGTAAAGGTCGCTCCGATGCGTACCCTGCTGTCTAAGGCCGTGGAGCCATGAGTAATGGCATTGGTCGCTAATTCATCGACAATGATTTCGGTGCGGAAGCAAAAGCGTTTGCTGAAACCGGATAATTTCGCCAAATCGGCGATAAACTGCCGTAAAGGGGGCAATAAATCGAGATCACTGGGCAAATCGATTTGGTAATGCGAGGGGGCAACAAGGTCGCCAGGCATAGCGGTATCGGCGCTTTGAGTCATTGGGGTCTCGCAAAGGTAACGCCGCGCGACGAGTTGCGCAGCGAGGCATCCAAACGAACCAGCATGGCCAAAACTTCAGCTACAGCGGCATAAAGTTCCGGAGGGATGAACTGCCCAGCTGGCAAAGGCGCCAAAGCTTCTGCCAGGTCGGCGTCTTGATGAATGGGGATGGCATGATCTTGAGCGGTTTCGATGAGTCGCTGGGCTGCAAAGCCTTGGCCACTCGCGACAACCTTGGGCGCCGGATCGTCTTGATGTTGGTATTTCAAGGCTATGGCCAAGCGCAATCGAAGATTCACATATGCCTTCGTTGAGGTGGGTTTCAATGAGTTTGACCCTACCATTGTATCAAGTGGGGAGGATGGATGCACGCTTCTCTCCTCGAAATGCCACGGATTTAAGTAATTTGCGTTGTACGGAATGAGTCGGCCGGCATTCTCTCTTCGGCGCCTTTTCCGCCGCGCCCTGGTATTAACCCATCGCTTTGTCTTCGGGACCTTGCTGGTTTCAGTTATTTGTATAGGCCTCATTGTGTATGGAGGATTGACCTGGGCCAAGCAAAAGTTGGCAACTGGGTGGAGCTTTGGGGACATTACCGTCACCGCCACGGGTCTTAAAACGAGTTGGGATTTTAGTTTGCGGGCCGACAGCCTTTGGGTACAAGGGCCGGGTTTGGTGGCTAGCGGCCAAAAGATGCGTTTGCGACCGGTCCTATCCAGCCAATCCCTGGCGGTTTATCCGGCTTTACGCCTCTCTCTGGATGATTTGACGCTTAGTCTTCAGCCAGCAAAAAAGGATACGTCCTCCGGCGGCATTCCTTCCTTTCCTGAATTGCGATGGCCTATGCCATGGCGAGTGGAAATCGACCGCTTTCACTTGAAAATTTCGAATGAAGACTGGCTCCAGGCCCAGGACGTGCAATTGTCTTCGCGTGGACTACTTGGCATAACTGGGAAGATGTCGGTTCACCCCGGACCGGCCTTGGGGGCCCTGCCAACGGTCTTGAAGGCGGGAGTGAAGTGTGAGTTTCTATCGCGATGGAAGGGAACCTATTTAGGCTATCGATTGATGGTTCGCACCGTTGCCGGAGATAGTGTTCGCCTTGTTGGCCGACGCATGCGAAAAGATTTGCGGCAAGCCGACGATAGTTTAAGCTTGGGATTATCGAAGCCCGCCATTTATTTGCCTGATTCCCTGGCGCCCCATTTTCCACCCCTTCGGGAAATGTCATTGCAAGCCAACTTGCAAACCCTGCGACGACCAAGCTATGCCCTGCAATTGAAGGTGCATGCCGACACCGTGCTTTTAGCTGGGCCTATTGATTTGCAAGTCAATGCCCACGGGGGATTAAATCGAGCTTGGCTTCGGGTGAATGCCACAAAGCCTGGCGGCAAATTGGAAATCTCTGGGGAAATGCCATTTCATTCGCAAGAAGGTTCAGATTCCGGCATGGCGGCACTTTTTCGCCTTCGTCCCATCAAGGCCCTTTTTGGGGCGGTGAGCGAAGGGGTGACCTTGAATGTGGGCAATCGCATCATTCCGGCCAATGCGATTCTGCGACAAGGGGCTTGGGTACCGGGGCAGGTCATCACCGGCGAACTCCTCACACGCGAGGGTTCCAAGGTGCAGCTTGCCTTTTATCCGCGCAAGGATTGGCTGCTTGCCGTGGATGGCGATATCGCCATCCATGAGCCGTGGGCACATGCTTGGACCGATACTCATGTTGTTTATCAAAGCGCCCGAGTGAGAGGCCAGGTCAAACAAGCCTTGGTTCAGGCCCAAGCCACCTTTAAAAAGGTGACAGCCTACGGTGCTGAGGCCGACTCTGTGCAAAGCTGGAATACGGTTACTTCCGAGCATTATCGCCTCGATTCGACCCGCATTTCTCACCATGGCCGGACCTGGCGAGGTAACGGCCAAGTCACCTGGAAAAAGCAAGGACGGGAATTGCCCCAGGGTGTGGAATTGCACTTCAACCTAGCCCATCCCGAATTCGGAAAAGCTTTTTTCTCCATGCCCAAGTCGGAGGTGATCGATGCTCGGTGCGAGCAATTGGCCCCGCATCTCGCTCCTTATCCGCCCCTATTTTTCTTCCAACCCTATAATCCGCGTGCCACCGGCACTTTTCACTGGAACCTATTAGCGAGTACCGGCCAAGGGGATATGCAGGCCGAAATGGAAAAAGCTGGCGATAAAGTTGTGGCCAGCCTGCATGGGGATTGGGACAGCCAAACCCTGCGGGTGCATGAGGCCAAAATAAAGGGAGAGGCCCTTGATGCCGAGGCAAAAGCCCAGGTGGCCTTGCGCGGTCAGCCCTTCTATGAAGTGAGATTCGCTCGCTTTGATGACGTGCGCGCCGTCCAATTGAAAACCGAGGAAATAGATGTGCCGCTATGGCTCGAGCGATTCGGAGTGAATACGCCTTTGATGAAAGGCCATTTCTCTGGAGACCTCCGATACTCACCGGATAGTGGAATGCAAGGCGAGGCGACCTTGAGCCGATTGGATTTAAAATCCCTACCCAGCCATTTGCGATGGAGCGATTTGCAAATGTACGGGCGTGGGGACACCTTGGCATTGTCGCTGGCCACGCATTCTCAAAGCGAGCCACTCTTGAATGCTCGCGCTCAGTTGCGCGTCTTACGCCTTTTTTCTGCCGAGCCCGATTTTTTACTGGATGCCACCGTTAAGGACAGCTTGCATCTCGCGGCGCGGGCCTCGTTAAACCGCGAGGGGGTCCTGAGAGGGGCGGTGGATTTGATGGGGTCTCTTGAATTGCCGGCTCAGGCTGGAAGCTTGAAAAAGTTGCATTTGCTGACGCCTTTCAGCCTGCCTCTGCGCGGAGGTGGATTGTCAGGTTTGAGCGGCGCGGCGCGGATTATGGAAGGGATTTATTACCCAAAGGGATTGCCTCCTCAGCATTTTGCCGGCAAGATCAGCGCCGAGGCAGGACATGCTCAATTGAATTCCCTGGTTATCAAAGGAAGCGATGGGCAAAACCTTGAAGCGGAAGCCTCCTATGATTTCGCGAAATCCCTTCTCGCATTTAGGGCTCAAGGCGAGGCCTTTGCCTTAAATCTTGGCGGCCAATTCTCCTTGCGCCTGCAAAATGCGAGTATTGCGGGTGATTTGCACCAGGCGAATTTGCGCATCGATGCCACCGCTACCGGCGCTGATTTCAACTACCATCAAGGCGCCGTGGTCGCACGAGGCCGAGTGGAGAACGTGTCCTTAGGGTATAGCTTGCCAGCCAAGGAGGAACGATTTATGGCCGCTCCTGCTTTGGTGAAATTAAAGGGGACCTTGGTGAACTCCCTTTTTCGCCACCAAATCGGGGCGGAGGAACTTCGGGCATTTTGGCGAGGCCTCATGCGGCGTGACCGGGATAAAGGCAAGGGTGGGGGGGAAAGCTCCGCCTCTGGAACGGCAGCGGCGAAAGCCAAGCCCATGGAGATATCCTTGCAAATCGATACTCGCGGACAAAACAATCGACTTGAAACCGAGATTTGCAAAATCAATTTCGCTGGCGACGTCAGTGTGAAAGGCATTCAACCTTATTTGCTGCTCAATGGTGCAGTGACCTCCTTGAGTGGTGAAATTGGTCAATCCTCCCAAGCCTATGACTTACGCGATTTGGAATTGAAGTGGCAAAATGCCACCCCGGAAGAAGGCGTCATCACCCTGGAGGGCGACAAGAAATTAAAGGCGGATTGTGACCCCCTTACTCAAAAAACCTGTCACGTCACCATACATGTCGACGGCAGGCTCGATGAGACGCGATTTAGTTATGACACCGATTGTGGGGGAGAGGATGGAGAGGCCATTAAGCCTACCGCCATCATCAATAGTGTTTCACGAGGCTGCTATTCCGGCGATCTGACCGGTGGCGACAATCAGGGCGATTATGGAAAAACCTTGGTGAACTTTATCACACCGGTCGTCAATGACCGGTTGACTAAAATCGTAAAGCGCGGCACCTTCGGTTGGATACGATCCGCGCAAGTCACTGGGGTCAGCGCCTTGGTCGGTGGCGAAAATGCCCAGTCGGAATTGGAAGAGGCCGTCGCCCTTAATTTGGAGTCCAAGGAAAAATATCGCATGCGTGTGCTGGGTAGCGCGGGGTATTTCCCGGCCAGCAAACAAGCCAGTCCCTACGATTTCAAAATTGCCGGGGAATGGCGGCCGCCGATGGAAAAACTGGTGCGTGACAGCGTTTGGAAAAGCAGGTTGAAAGATAGGCTCACGGCACAGGCAGGGGTGGAAACGCGGCCGGAAGAGCGCAATGCCGATGCGGAGCGACAGGTCCGCAAACAGGTCGGATTGCGCTACAAATATCAATTTTGGAAGTTTTGGTAGGCATGGCCGGCACATCCCTGGCGCGCATCTGGATTTGCGCAAGCTTGGCCATTGTCGGCTTGGTTCGAGCCAGCCCTCCCAGCCTTGCCATTGAAGGCAATGACTATCTCAGCACAGGCAAAATTGAAGAATTGTTGGTTTTGCCACAGCATCCCGAGCAATATTCTCCAGCTTCCTGGCAAGCCTGGTCAGAAGACGCCGCCGCCGTGGTAGAGGAATATTATCACGATATCGGCTTTTTTCTTGCCGCCGCTGTGGTGACGACCGCAGTCGATTCGACCCGCGACTCCTCCGTAATTTCTCTCGTTCGCCTCCGTATTCGGGAAGGAATTCGCTTTCACTTTCGCGAAGTCGCCATTGAAGTTGGCACCGCACCTATGCTTACCTTGGCTGCCAATTTGAATTGCCGTGCGGGAAAGCCATTTGATCGCGACCTAGTCTATAAAGATCGCCGTGATATATTGCGCACCTATGGCAATGCGGGGTTTTTGCATGCGAAAGCAGGTGAAAGCTGGCGCTTGGATACGGCGAACTATAAAGTGGATTTGATTTATCAAGTCGAGGCTGGGCGTCCCTTGGTTTTCGACACCTTGTTGATACATAATCGCCGGGAAGGCGATTCTACCGAGGCCCAGGGCTTAACGCAATTTGAATTACTGCGGGGCTTATTAAACCTGAAGCGAGGCGATACCGTTTCTTTGCGCAAGACCTCGGCTTATGAGAGAAAATTGCGATCCACCCATGTTTTCAATGTGGTCAGGCTAAAGGATTCGGTGCTGGATACCAATTCAGGATTGACCGCCATGGTACTCAAGACCGAGGAGCGCGTGCCGGGAGAAATGGAATTGGCCGCTTTTTATGAAACCCAATTCGGTCCCGGCTTTTCCGGTTCCTGGACGCATTCCAATGTCACCGGCCGCTTGCATGAACTCCATGGCTTGGCCTCCTTGGCTCTAAAGCGGCAAACCCTTTTTCTCGGCTATGCTTCCCTTCTTTTGATGGGCAGCCCTTTCCGTTTTGACAATGACCTTAGCCTGGATTGGCAGCAAGCCGGCATTTATTCCCAGGAAAGCCCGGCCTTCAACGGCGATTTCAATGTCGATAATCAGAGCCGGCTTTCCCGAGGATTCGGCACCCATTTTCGCTATGTGGCGGCGGCCGAGTTACGGGGCCGATCCGAGCTTGCCGATAAGGCTGCCGGAAGATTACGCGATTTCAATCTCAACTGGTTGAATTCGATTTTCACCACCTACCTCGATGACATGCTTAATCCGACAAGAGGTGTCCGCTTCGGAATGACCTGGGGCAATGGTGGCCCCATTCTCTCATCGGGTGAGGTCAATGTCGTTCAGGAACGACATAATTGGCTGGAGGCGGAATTGGCGGGCTATTGGCCGCTTTGGTCATGGCTGAATGTGGCTGGACGTTTGGGTGGGGGCCGGTTTTTCGGCAGGGCCGACCTCAATGCCGAGCGCTTCTTCTTGGGGGGAGCGCGAAATGTGCGTAGCCATGATTGGCGAGAAGTTTGTCCCGAAGCGGATAGCCTGGGGGCTTGTGTCAAGGTGCGTTTAGAGCCCATTTATACCCTATTGTCCGCCGAAATCCGCTTGAGCCCATTTCCCGTTCGATGGGCCTTGCGTGACAATTGGCTCAGTCAATTGCCGGATATTCAAATTGTGCCTTTCCTGGATTACGGAACCATTTGGGAGGTCGGAGAGCCTGTGCAATTCCAAGGCCGGGGGCGGGCTATTGGTTTGGGGTTGCGATATGTCCTTTTTAAGATCTTTAACCTAAGGTTGGACTATGCCATCGATCCCTACCGATATGAATCGGATGGGTCACGCATGAGTCGTTGGGTCATCGATTTGGCCCAGGCTTTCTGAAACCGAGCTCTAAAACCATTCCTTTCCACAAGCGAGGGGTGAGACGTCATGAAATTCGGTATATTGCAAACGCGTCCGCGGTTTCCGATTCGCAGGACACAGGAGGTTTTATATGTCTGGTTTCGTCCGTAAATTTCAATGGATAACCGCTCTTACCGCTGCCTTTTTTTTCGCTCAGGGGGCCATGGCCCAAGAGGAAGAAGCGGCTCCAGAAACCGATGAAGAAGTCTTCACGGCAGTTGAAAATTTGCCCGAGTGCGGAGATGTGCCTCCTAAAGGCGAGTCGGGTCGGGTCATCATTCGTACCAAGCCTCAGAAGGCCATGGTCTACCTCGGCGGTACCAAGCTTGGATTAAGTCCTATTGATACGGCATTCTCCAGCGGTCGTTATACCCTCACTATTATGCTGAATGGTGAAGAATTGGTGACTCGTCGCTTGAATATTTGCCCCGGAAAAACCACTGAAATCGCTAAAGAGCTGAAATTACCCTATGGATCTCTGGCGATTAAAACCGAACCGCTCAAAATCAATGCAAAGGTATGGGTAGACGGACAGTATATCGGCACCACTCGGGGAGGCGTTTTACGAGTGAATCACCTAGAGGCAGGAACCCGCGTGCTTAAAGTGGTGAATGGTCGAAAAACCAAAGAAATGCACGTGGACGTTATTCCTGAAGAAACCGTCGACGTCGATGTATCCATGAAATAAGTGAAAAATGGGTGGAGGCGACAAGCGGATTCGAACCGCTGAATAAAGCTTTTGCAGAGCTCTCCCTTACCACTTGGGTATGTCGCCAGCGGGGGGCAATGTACCAAGAGCATGCCTCCTATGGCAAATCTGAACCGCCTTTTTCACAAAAAAGAGTGACAGCATGGCTTGAATAAGGCCTGCTCCATGTCTTCAGGTTATCTTTGAAGGTTTTTAGGAGAGCGATGAACTCAGGGGTTTGTGGTTGGCAAGTAGACAGGAATCGGGCTTTTGTCCTGATCGTGTCCCTGCTTTTGAGCTCGGTGAGCACCCTGTGGTCGGCCCCTAAGGATGCTTCTAAGGCCCAAGGGCCTGTGCGCATAGTCATTTTAGACCCTATTGAACTATCCGACAATCAGCCCAAACCTGAAGTCGGCAATATCATTCGAAAAGTTTTGCCTCCTGAATCGTGGATAGTTTTGAATCGCGATTCCACTGCCAAAAAACTGCGTGAATACGGACAAAACCCGGATCAAGGATGTAATACAACGCAATGTGCCTTTGACCTTGGCAATATTTTGCAAGTCGATTATGTGCTTTACGGGACATGTAGCATGTTTGGCCGAGTGGATGCCATGACGATGAAATTGATGCATGTTCCCACGGCCCAATTGATTTGGGTGCGTGCCTTTGAATCTCCATCAGGCTATGGGCAGGTAAGGGAGCAAAACCTGACCACAGTTTATTCACGAGAATTGAAAAGGTTGAACTCCCAAGCCATGGATATTAGTCGGGCCACCTCGAAAAAAACTCTGGCCGTCATCGACTTGAGCGATAATCCTCAAACTGCCAAGGTGTTTTTTGAGCGCGTAAGCACCCGTATTGCCGGAGTCCGGCGATATGATTTGATGGCCCCGTCCGAACTTTCTGACTTGCTCGGCGCCCTGGAAATCAACAAGTACTCCGTGGTCCCCTCTTTGGAAAACATGGTTGGTTTGGGACAAAAACTCGGTGTGGGTTATCTGCTTTATTCCCGGCTTTACCGAGATGGTAAGAATCACTTCTATCGCTTGGCGTTTTATGACATTGCCTTGAAAAAGCTGGTACTCGAATTGCCTCCGCAGCCATCCGAAGATGATGCGAAGTTGCTGGACTATGAGCGGCTTTTTTTCAATACTCTAGCGGAGAGAGAAAAAGAAGAGGAAGCTCCCGTGGTAGCCAAGGCGCCCGAAAAGTCCCATAGTAAAGCACTGTGGATTTCCTTGGGCGTCCTGGGAATCGGAGGTGGATTGGCTGCACTTTGGGTAGAGTCGCTTAACAAAAGCGGAGGCGGTCCGGTCGAACCTTCAGGCGATAAGTTCGGCACACCCAAGGATCCGCCCCCAAACGCCAACGAATAACCGCTCGGGCATGGGCATTGAACTACTTTAAGGCTTTGCTATGAATGATTCAACGAATTACAGTTACCTGGAAGCTTCTGCCAAGCGCAAAAAGCGTAACCAGTTTATCTCCATTCTAATCATCGTCGCGGTCGTTTTGGCCGTTGTGGTGGGCTGGGGCATGCGCGAATTCAAGAAGGCGCAAGACGCTGAGCGCATTAAAAACGCATTAAGCAGCCAGATCGAACCGGCTTTTCCAGTGCCAAGTGAAAACTCTCAGCAAGGTTCGGTTGTGGACTCTGCTGCCATGGAAGTCAGCGATACTCCCGAAGCACGAATTCCTGAGACGGAATTGCCCAAAGAAGAACCTCTCACAGAAACTCCTGCACCTGAACCGATTCCGGCTAAGGTTGAAAAACCAATCGCCAACCCAAAACCCAAGGCTCCAGTCGTCAATTCGGAAAGCAAGCCAAAGCCAGCAGAATTCAAACCGGCCGTAGAAAAACCGGAGCCCAAATTGATAGCATTGCAGGAAAAGGAAGCCAAAGAAAAGGCTGCAGCGGAGAAAGCGGCACAAGAGAAGGAAGCTCCGGTGGTTGTCGCTAAGGTTGAGCCTGTGGCACCCACACCCCCAGTGAGCCCACCTGTCATTCCACCCGCTCCACCGGCTCCCCCAGTCAAAGCCTTTGCTCCGGAAGACATGCCCATGCCCTCCAAGGTTGAGCCTTCGGAAGATGGATTGGCCGCTGTAGCTTCTATACCCAAGGCGGAACCCGTTGCTGGCAATGCCCCCTCCACGGCGTCGGAGCATTTTAAGACCGGCCTTGAGGCTTACAAGCAGGCAGACTACGTCAATGCCATACGGGCCTTTGCCGCCTTGCCCAAGCCGACCTCGCGTAAACGAGGCGAACCGGAACGCGATGAATTTGTTCAAGGCAATTTCCTACGTGGTGTTGCTTTGCTGAAAATGCAGCATATCAGCGAGGCAGCCACGGCATTTCAGAATTCCTTGGAATACGAGAAATATTACCCCTTGGCCAATATGAATTTGGGCATATGCTATATCGAATTGAAGCAATATGCGAAGGCGCATAAATGCTTCGAGTCGGTCATTCGCGATCAAAATTTTATCGAGCCAGCCATGTTCGACGATGTGATGCAAAGAACCAAGTATTTCTGGGCTCTGGCCTGGACCCGACTCTATAAAGGATCCAAGGATCCCGATCGACAGAATTATTATCGGCAGCAGGCCATTCTGCGCTGGAAGGATTATCAGGTCTGGTTCGGAAAGAATGACAAATTCAAATCCGAAAATCAGAAGGCCGACAATTATCTCAAGAGCCTCGCGGCTATCTAAGTCAGGAAGGACAAGCTGATGCAAAGCACGGTTTCGTTTGTGCGCATGGCCTTCACTTTAGTTGGTCTCTTTTCGGGGGCCGGAGTCTCCATCGCTGATGAAGCCACGGACGCCAGCAAGACTGTCGTGGTTGTCTCCAGTGATAATGCCAAGATCAGTGGGCAGTTATTTCACCCTAAGATGTGCCCAAACAAGCCCAATTACATGGCTTTTATCCGCCAAGTGCGCGATAACCGCCAATTGTGGCTTTACGATTCCAAGTCTAAGGATTTGTCGCAGATCAGCCCCAATGCGCGTTCCCAGAAGGTGGAGGACGTGAATATGGAAGAAGATGGGGAAGGCCTATTTAAAGGCTATGAGGATGAATTGGAGTGGTGCCCGGTTTTACATGGAGGCGAACAATATTTTGCCTTTGTCAGTGCGGGCGGCGTCAATAATCATGACGTTTATATGGGCTGCGTCGGCTGCAAAGAAATTACCCGCATCACTTTCGATCCGGAAGTGGACGGGACACCGAAGTGGGCCCCAGATGGTAAAAGTTTGGTTTTTGTTTCCGCGCGAACCGGTGATGGCGACTTGTATTTGGTCGAGGACATTTCCAAGTATTTCAAGAAGGAATTGAAGCGTGAGAACCGCAATGCCTTCGTGCGCTTAACCTCCAGTCCGGGTGAAGAAATGTTTCCGGCATTCTCTCCTCAAGGCCGTTATTTGGCTTTCACCATGCGCACCAGTGGCAATAAAAAGCGCGGCCAATTCACTATCGCCCTCATGGATTTCAAAGAAGACAAGTCCATCAAGGTTTTTAATAACAAAATCAGCAATAACAAAAGTCATCCCTCTTGGTCCTTTGATGGTCACTTCGTCGCTTATCAGATATCCAATGACCTGAATGATCGTGTCGTCGATATAGGCGTCATGCAATTGAAAATTGATCCTCAAGGGCACCTTGTCGAAGTCGCCGATTTACATGGGAAAACCTTGAAAATCGCCGAAAATGTTTACCCTTCTTCCTATGGGGGGCCGACCTGGCTGCCTGGTTCACGCGCCCTCGTCTATGCCAAACGCGAGTCCAATCGGCTTAATCCCCTCGAAGTCGTCAATTTAGAGAAATGGCTCTATGACCAAAGCTATCAGCGGGCTACCATTTCGACCCATTCCAGCATTCACCGCGACGTGGATTGCCTGCCCAATTTGCCCATCATCGTCTATGCGGGTGAGCAAGGTTTAGACTATCAAATTTTCGCTTCGGCTTTAATTGGTCCCGATTTACGACTAGGTGCCCAAAAGGTGGATCTTGGGAAGTATGACCTTTTCAAGAATTAGCCTCGGCCGCATGCGGAAGGTGCCAATCCTCAAGGGGTTGGTTTTTCTGCTTGGGGTCCATTCGGCGGTTTATTCCAAGGACGATCCGGTGGCTTTGCTGCAACGGCATCGCTATGAGGAAGCCGTGGCTGTGTGGAATCAGGATTTACAGTCTAATCGCGTCAATGAGACGGCTTTACGTTCCTTGAAAGGGCAGGGCCTTGCCTATTTCAGACTAGGAAGCCTGTATGAAAATTTGCAGGGTTTTTCCCTGGTGATCATGCAGGACTATTATGCCCAGTTAGCTGAAACTTCGGCTACCCCGTTGGTTCATCTCTATCTGGGTGAAATCGAAACGGCTTTGGGAAATGCAGCAAAGGCAAAAGTTTGGTTGGAAAAGGCAAAGCAAAGCGGCCCTATCCCGGTGCAGGAAATGGCCACCGTGTATTTGCAATTCGCAGCTGGAGCTCCGCTTGCGGCGGTGAAAAGCGTGGACGCCCAGTGGCAGGCTTTAGATTTAAGGCAAGCGAGCTTGCCCGCGGCAAATGGTTTATCGGCAACCTCCGCACGAGCGCGGCGATGCCGCCTCAATCTTTTAGCCAGGGAAATTCGTCCCGATCGCGATGCTTTGGAAAAAGCGGTTGCTGCCGTGGTTCATGATGGGCAAGATCCCGAAATCATCCAGGACCAAGGCAAAAACACCCAAATTAATTTTTACGACCCTGAGCTGATGGGAAGCTTAGCCCGGGGCTATTTCGCCCTCGCGAAGGCAATCAATCTGGAATTGCTTGCATTGGAAAGTAAGAATCCCGAATTGGCGGCCAAATTCAAGACCCCACTGGCCTTGGCGGAAAGTGCCTTGCGGCTTGGACAATGGGATGAAGCCCTTCGATATTTGGGTAAAGAATCCAGTACTGACGCTGTTTTGTTGAAAGCCAGAGTTTTGGCCAGCACAAAAAAAATGAAGGAAGCCCAGACCTTGTTGGATGGCCTTACCTCCCAGGCCGGCCGGAATGCGGCTTTGAAAAGAGATATTGCCGAAGCGTATTACTTTTCCGGCCTTAATCCGGACAAGGGCCTTCAACTCATCGAGCAGGCCCTGAAAGACAAAAACGGACCCACTTATTATCGGGTCCAAGCCGGCTTGCTTTTGGCCAAGGGTGATAAGGATGCTGCGGTGCAGCAATTTGCCAAAGGTTATAAAATCGAATTCCGCAATCGAATCGATCAAATCGATCCGGAATACATGGCGGAGTATAGCTTTGCCATCTACCAAAACAACAAGCTTCGCTACGAGGAAATCGTGGAGACGCTTTACCATTTGCAAAAAGAGTTCCCCCCTAGCCGGCAAATGCACTATTGCATGCAAGGTGTTTCCGCAGGTTTGGCCCGCAGCTTCGACGCCCAGCGAATTTTTCGCAAGGGCGGATGATGAAATGGGCGAAGCATGAATCGAGCGAGGACGAGAAGGATAACATGATGGCGACGATTCGATTCCCAAGGCGAATGATGCAAATCATCTCCCGAGCCGTGCTTGCGACTACGGCCTTAGCGGCCTTTTCTCAAGCGGCAACTGAAGGCCAGGTGAAGGGAGGGCGCCTCATTTATGCTGAGCCGATTTTGCCTGACACCTATGATCCCATCACCACATCGGACAATGAAACCTCATTGCGCCTTTCCGAATTGCTTTTCGAGTCCTTGGTCTTTATTGATTATAAAGGCGAGGTCAAGGGGCGATTGGCCGAAAAGTGGAATGTTTTCAATGGCAATCAGCGCATCACCTTTTACTTGAGAAAGGACGTAAAGTGGCATGATGGAACGCCTTTCACGGCGAATGACGTGAAATTCACCTATGATGCCATCATGAATCCGCTATCGGATGTGCGTCCTGAAAGCCGTCAGGCTTTGGAAGTGATTAAAAGCGTTTCCGTTTTGGGCGACAATGTGGTGAAGTTCGACTTCCATGCCAGCGTGGCTGAACCCGAGCGACGCTTCCTTTTCAAAATTGTTCCGGCCCACCAGTTTCAAGGCAAGCCGGTTTTGAGCAAGTTCAGTAAATTCGCGAAATCGCCCGTTGGCACGGGTTATTACAAATTCGATCGCGAAACCAAAAATCACGATGTCATTCTAACCGGCTTTACGGATCATTATGGCGCTCCGCCCAATATCGGCGAAGTCAAAATGGTTTATCAGCCCGAAATGTCCTTGCTTGTGCAAAGCCTTTTATTGAATGCCATAGACCTTGTCGTGGAAGTCCCACCTGGTAAGATTGCAGAGATTGCCAATACCGGCAAGTTCATGATCATTCCCTACAATTCCTTGGCCTTCGCTTTTTTCGGATA
>JAYUVP010000016.1:0-3826 GCA_043753995.1 Fibrobacterota bacterium | reverse complement strand
CTTTTTGATCCCATTCGGAAAAACTTTGATCGAGCATTTTTCTTTTCTCGACGATGTCTTCGGTAATGGCTTGCAGCTTACGATAAAGCTTATCACGTTCAGACAATAAGTCCATGTCAACGGGATGTGTCTCAAGATTATTGAGAACAATCACATATTGCGACTCGTATTTTTGCCGCTTATTTTCCAGGCGAGCCAAGGCCTGCTGTTCTGCATTGATGCGGTTGCCGTATTCGGTAAAGGCGCAATGACAGGTGAGCATGGCCATACAACCCAGCATCAGCCTTAGGGCTCCGCGACCCCGTTTATTGAACAACATCCTCTTCAAACCTTATCAACTGAATAGGAATATCGGTCTTACCCACGGTATCTCGCAAAACCAAATCGCCGACTTCGGTAATCGACCAATAGCAGGGTAAGCCCGTGCGCTTGTCGAGAGAAAGCGAATAAGTGCCGACGACCTTCCCGTCCCCCGGTATGGCATGGCGCATTTTGCGATTCGCCACGGTGCTATTCAGGAATTGCTCGCGCAAGAGCTGCAAAGAGTCCGCGCGATGGAAATACACTTCTAGGTCCAAACATGATTTTTTGAAACGAGGCCGGCGACCTAAAAATTTTGCGGAGTCGACCTTAAAGCCTTCGAGACGTTGATTCAGAGCGGCGATGTCGAGAATTTGGCCTGGCATGAGGGGTTGGCGACGCGGCAAAAAAGTGAATAGCCGCC
This sequence comes from Fibrobacterota bacterium, assembly GCA_043753995.1. Classification (GTDB taxonomy): domain Bacteria; phylum Fibrobacterota; class Fibrobacteria; order UBA11236; family UBA11236; genus JAYUVP01. The sequence continues at coordinate 3,102 of JAYUVP010000016.1, read as the reverse complement.
ACAAGTCTTTTTGCGTGGTTTGCATGGCCGCCGTATCGCTTAGGCGCAGCAATTGTTGTCGCCATTCGGGTTTGGACTGGGGAATGCGCTTGAGCACGTCATGCAAAGAGTCATAGCCACTCACCTTTTGCGCCGACAAATCCCCGTCGAAATCAAGGGTGACGGTGATTTTACGTTCTAACTCCTGGGTCATGGAATTCTTGTGATATCCTCGGGCCATCATGGTATCCAAGGTTTTCACCAAGCGAAAACCCGAACCCTGCTTTGCCCAAGACCAAGTCTGATTGGTTTGAAACTGAGTGCCGGGAGTTTCTTTTTCCGCCTCGGCGCGCTTGCTGCTATAGGCTCCCAGGTGAAAGACCTTGAGAGTCAATGATTCCGGATAGGTGGGATCATAGGTGCTTTCGCGGCCGCAACCTATGAGGCCAAGAGCGGCAATCACAAAGGGCAGGGTGGCGATTTTCAACAGGAAGGGGTTCAGCAGGGGAGTTTTGGGCAATTTGGGCTCCGATACGGGGATAATATACCAAGCAGGCCGATCGGGCAATGGCTAGAGCACTTTCAAATGCGCCGGCAATCGCTCGGGATTTAAATGCCGCAGCGGCCACACTTGCAAGTAGGCCAAATCTTCATCGACTCCGGGAACCACGTCATAGCCCGCATAGGTCTCGGGCGTCACCCAAGCATATTCACTATGCTCGGCATTCAATTGCAAGTCGCCTCCGAGATAGCTGCGCTTGGCCAAATGCACTTCATAAATGCCGCCATAAAGCGAATCGCGAAAGGCGGGCAAGCAGGGTTCTCGACTGAATTGGATGGCCTCGCCCAGCTCCTCGCGCAATTCCCGGTCTAGGGCCGCTTCGGGGCTTTCCCCTGGCTGCAAATGCCCGCCGGGCAATCCCCAGAGGCCAGGACCAAAGGAGTCTTGAAGCGAACGGCGCAAAAGCAAAACGCGCCCTTGCGGGTCTTGTAATACGGCCAGGGCAAAGCTTGCCTTCGTGGTTTGCATGGGAGCAAATCGCGCATGGACATCGGGCCAAGCTTGTTGTACCTGGCTCAGGACATAAGCCGCATCAGCGCCTTCGGGCATAAAGTGAGCAACCAAGCCACGGCGCTCCAAACCGCGAAACCAAGTCACTTGCCGCTTGGCCATTTCTGCTATCGCCTCTTGCAAACGGTTTTGCATTTCGGCGAGGTTGCGATAGCCCGCTAAGTATTCTCCGATTTCGCGATACTCCAAGCCCAATTGTTGCAGGCGAGACAAATCCAAGCCTTGCGACATCAAGGCTTGCACTTCGGCAAGGAGGCCTTGATCCAAACGGGATTGCAAACGCTCGGCAATGCGCTTTTTCAGGGCCTCGCGCGGCATTTGCACCACGAAAATCAAGGGCGAGAAAGTCCATTCCGGAGCTGTACTCAAGGGCACGGGACCCAAGCGTCGCTGGCGCGCCACTTCTAGCGACCGCACCAGGCGCTTTTTGCTGCTGGCATCGGTGCGGGCCGCCCATTCCGGATCCAAAGCTTGCAATTCAGTCCATAATGACTCTTTATCGCGTTGCATTTGGGCTTCGCGAAAATCGGGGTCTTCGGGAACATTGGCCATGGCATAATGCCGCAGCACAGCCTCCAAATAAAGCCCGGTACCTCCGCAAAAAATCAGGGGATGCCATGGGCCAAAGGTGTCCCTCCAAAGCCCCACCGTGTCATAGACGGCCTGCTGATACCGAAATAGGCTATAGACCTCGCCCGGTTCAACCACATCAAGCAAATGGGAGGCGACCGGGGATCCGCCTTGAGCATAAAGCTCTTTGTCCTTGCCCGTGCCCAAATCCAAGCCGCGATATACTTGCCTACTGTCAACGGAAACAATTTCGCTGCGAAGGCGGCGGGCCACATCGATGGCCAAGGCGGTTTTACCGCTGGCGGTTGGGCCCACGATGGCGACCAGGCGTTGTGCTAAAACCGGCATGCTAAAGGCAATCTTTCGTGAAAATGAAAATACTGTTCCGGGTCGGTGGCCGAGACCAGCAAGGTTTGCCGCAGGGCCGCTTGCCCCGAAGCATAGGCTCCCGGCGTTAGCCAAGCCGCCCCCACGCGTGTCGCCGGGTCATAAGCGATGTCGCTCAAAAGCCTTTGCCTCTCGCCTTCGTCACTGGGCAAGCCGCGCTCGCGCGTCGATAAAAAACCCAAAGCCACATGGCGATCGCCTAGACGGCGAGACAGGCCATGCCCGGGAGCGGCCATGGTATGCCTTACATTCAAGTCTGACAGGGGACGGAAGCGAAGGCCTTCCGAGGTCTCATGCTCATAGCCATCTTGCCCCACCGGGCCCCAATAGCCCGAAGCATGCAGGGCTTGGCTCACCACCTCGGCGGCCTCTTCAAAGCCAGTCATCACCTGAACTGGCAAGGCGCCTTCGGGGGCAACCCATATACCGGAATAACCACCCTCGTCATTGGTGAGCAAGCGATGGCCTCGCGCCTTATGGCGTAGTCCGCTCGCATCGAGCTCATAAAGCCAGGCATATTCGGTCGCTAAAGCGTGCAACGGTTCGAGTACCGCGCTGCCGCTGCGCTTCAGCATGGCTTGACCGACGCGCAAGGATTCGGGATCCACCAAAGAAACACGTAGGTTACCCTGCCCGCTTTGCCCATGTTCGGACTTGAGCATGCCTGCTTGCCATTGGCGACTTTGCAGGGCTTCCGCCACATCGTCACCCGATCGGAGGTAGACGCCTTTCGCTGCGGGCCAACCGGCCCTGGCTTCGCCCAAGATTTGCTCTAGACCCAAGCTGAAATGGCGGCCATTGACTCGCCTCACCGTTTCCAAATCAGGATGCGCCGTGGTCAGGCTGAATTCACGGGCAAGGCTATCGGCCTCTTCATCCCAGGCGAAAGGCGATAAGAAAAAATCTCGCTTCGGAATGGCCGCTTTAGGAAGCAATTGGGGTGGTTTTAGACCCAGGTCTATCAAGTGATTTTGCCAACTCTCGGGCCAAGGCAAGGTCGTGACCAAGATTTCATGCTCTTCGGCAGCAAAGGCAAAGTGCCAGGCCAATTCGTCTATCAGGGCTTGCATGCGTTGCGGCAGGGTCCCGCGCCA
>JAYUVP010000015.1:0-4852 GCA_043753995.1 Fibrobacterota bacterium | reverse complement strand
GCTTTGGCGCGGATCCATGCGCCTGGAAGGCGTGGCGTCCGCGAATTCCTGTCCCGTGCAAGACGATGGTCGCGGCCCGCGCATAGCTATTACCGGTTGTGATGAAAATGAAATTAGCATCAGCGATTTGCCCGAAGGTGCGCGCCTTTCTTTGCCTTATTGCCTTAGCATCCGCGTTACGGATTCCATTGGCGGAATACAGTCGGGTGAGGGGCCCGACGAAGGAACCGTCGTAAGCATACCTGGCGCCATCGATCCTTTTCATCCCATTCCAGGCATCGATGAATTGCAGCACAAGGAATATCGTCTTTCCCTGCGACCAGGACAGTTGAAGCTGGGCAAGCATGCCTTGCAAATCATGGCCACCGATGCCTATGGTCATCGTAGCGCACGCACTTGGAATTTCGAAGTCGGACTCGACACGGCAAGGCAGGTTCTTTCGGCTTTCAATATTCCCAATCCCGTGAAAGATAAAGGCACCACCTTTTATTTTGCCGCGGTATTGCCTGCCGACGATGGCGAATATTTACCCGACACCAATGCCATTCGCCTGAAATACAACTTATCGCTTTACGATCAACGTGGACGCTTAGTGATGCGACGAAGCGTGGCTCATCGCTCCACATTAGAGTGGAATGGCCGCGACGATTTCGGCCGTCCCCTGGCCAATGGCGTTTATTTCTATACCGTGTCAGGGCAATACGATCCGGGTTTCGGTGGTGCGGCTTATTCCTTGTCTGGCAAGAGGAATACCTTGATATTATCGCGCTAGAGGCGAAATTTCCCCCTCATTCTTCTCAACATCCCCTCAACTAGCCCTGAAAAACAGCGTAACCGAGCCGTTTCCCCTTTCCCCGTCCTTGCCAATTCGGCGTTTATTTCCGATACTTATTCCCGATGCTGCACGACGGCGTCCCGGTTGTTGCGAGGGGTGATCGACATCGAATCCCAAGCGAATTCTAAACGGTAGACTAGCAACCCCCGGAAATAGGCCAAAGCCTGCAGGCATACCTGCTTCAGCCATTCGGCCAAAACCCAACCCCTCATTCATGATATCGCCGCCGAGCCTTGCTCCGGAGCGATGCTTTACATATCGGAGACGGTCCATGCACCAGTCCCCCCCCTCCTTTGCGCAATTGCTGCGCAGTGCTCCCCTGCTTAAGGCTTTGGAGAGCAAAGGCTACACCCATCCCACCCCCATTCAAGCCCAGGCCATTCCGCCCGTGCTGGCCGGAGGCGATTTGCTCGGCCTGGCCCAGACCGGAACCGGTAAAACCGCAGCCTTCGCCTTGCCGATCTTGCAGCGCTTTTCCGAAGCTAGCGAGGGTACCCCCAGTGAGACGACACGTCGAGGTCACTCCTTGCGTTGCCTCGTGCTCACCCCGACGCGCGAATTGTGCGTTCAGGTGGCCGAAAGCTTTCAAGCTTATGGCTTGGGACTCCATCTGAAAGTCGCGCAAATCTTTGGTGGGGTAGGCGAAGAGCCCCAGCGCCAGACCTTGCGTCGCGGCGTCGATATTATTGTCGCCACGCCCGGCCGCTTGCTCGACTTCTTGAACCAAGGCGCCGTGCGCCTCGATCGCATTGAAGTGCTCGTCCTTGATGAGGCCGATCGCATGCTAGACATGGGCTTTTTGCCCGATGTGAAGCGCATCGTTTCTCATGTGAGCAAGCAGCGCCAGACCTTGCTTTTCTCCGCCACCATGCCGCGCGAAATCGCCACCATCGCGGCGCAGTGGCTGCATAATCCCACCCGCATCGAAGTCGCCCCCGTGTCGAGCACGCCTGAGCGTATTGACCAGTCGGTATACTTCATCGAAAAAGGCGGCAAGGCCGTCTTGCTGCGCGAAGTGGTTGAGAAAGAAGACGCCCAAAAGGTTTTGGTATTCTCGCGCACCAAACACGGCGCCGACCGCGTATGCCGCATTTTGGAAAAAGAGCGCATTGCCTCGCATGCCATTCATGGCAATAAATCGCAGAATGCCCGTCAACGCGCCTTGAATGAATTCCGCGATGGTTCGGTTCGCGTCTTGGTCGCCACCGATTTGGCCGCGCGCGGCATCGACGTCAAGGGCATCGATTTGGTTGTCAATTATGACTTACCCAATGAGCCTGAAACCTATGTGCATCGCATTGGCCGCACCGCCCGTGCCGGAGCCAATGGCCGAGCCGTTTCTTTTTGCTCACGTGACGAGCGTCCCTTTTTACAGGCCATTGAACGTTTGACCCGCATTCCCATCGAAGTGCGCGCCGTTCCCGAGGGCATGGAGCAATTGTCCTCCGGTCCCGGTGACACGGACGAACGTCCCGATCGGCCCCGTCAAGCCCATGGTCCGCGTGGACAGCGCAGCGGTCAGTCCCGCTCGCCCGGCCAGCGCCCCCAGGTGCGGCATGATGCCCCCCCGCGTGGCGAATACCGGCCCAGCCAGGCCGGACCTTCGCGTGGCCCAAGCAATCGCCCTAGGACAGAATCCCGTGACGGCCGTTCCGATACGCAGCGTGCCCCTCGCGAATATGGAAACGACAGCCGCAGGGCCCCCGAAGGCGAGCAGGGAAGACGGCAGGGAAACCGTCCTAACAACGGGAATTCACGCGATGGCCAAAGCGAGAGCCGAGGTGGTAACCGCTATGCGACGGAACCTGGACGTGACGGTCGCTCGCGACCCGCGGCGGCAGCCAAACCGGAAGTCCATCACGAGAACAAAACGCCCCTGTGGGCCCGCCTGGTGAACAAGTTTTCGGGAAAGCCCGACGACAATCGCCGGGGACGGTAAGACTCGATGAGCCTCAGGGCCTAGCTGCCGCGCGCATCGCGGCGGCAATGGCATGAGCTTCGGGGTTCGCTTCTTGAACTAATGCGGCCGTCAGCTTCTCCAGCTGGGCCGCATTTTTATTTTGGCTCAGTTTCCATTTACCTTGGATTGCAGTGATATCGATTCGCACACCCACTATGGCTTTCAATAAGTTCGCATAGTGGCGGTCATCCAGCGTTTCCCGCCAATCCGGTGATAGGGTTTCGTGTTTGGCCATCATGCGACCAAGCAAAGTTTCGAGCTCAGCATCGCTCAGGAGTGATGCTTGCCCCCGCACTTGTACGGTTTGGTAATTCCAAGTCGGGACTGCGTTTTTTTCGTTGTACCAGGCTTGAGCGATGAAGGCATGCGGACCTGAAAAAACCACAAGTACTTCGTTTGCTAGGCGCTGCCATTGATCATTGGCGCGGGCCAGGTGGCAGTAAAGGTGTCCCAAGGAAGGAAGCTCATTCGAGTTAACGGGGCCAACCGGAGGAGCAGTGGCGTATAAAAAGGGAAGGGGATTGGCTTCGATGCCCATTTCTCCGTTGCTAATGAGCAAGCCAAAGGGATGCTCCTGAATGAATTGAATCAGCGCTTGGGTGTCATTGTTTTTAAATGCGTCCGGCAAATACATTCGAACCTCGTGATAAAATCAATAGCAAAAGAAAACCCACCTCCGAAGTCGAGAGGTGGGTTTTTGAAATCCATGACAAGCCCCTATTTGGAGGCTTTATTCCGGCTTGCGCATCACCCAGCGCCAAGCCTGCATGATATCGCGCTGAAACACGTCGGCCGTGCCCCACAAATAAACCTGGAATTTGCGGAACATCATTTCGCCGCAAATGGCCACGATTTGCTCGCGGTTTTTCTCTAGGTTGAGTGCCCAGTGCTTGGCAGTGAGATAATAATTCTGCCTATCATCCCAGAGCCCGAGCAATTGCATGGGTGACTTGGAGATTTGCGTCACATAGTCATGCAGGCACAAAGGCGAGCAATTGTAGGGATAGATATAGCGGTAAATGAAACTGTGAAACTTGTATTTCTCCTTGCAGGCGCTGGCGTCGAGATAAATCTTGGCGCCAGGCTTGAGGAGGCGTTCATAAGTCTTCAGCGAACGCGCATAATCGGGAAGATGCTCGGTGACGCCCAAATTGACGATGGCGTCGAATTGAAAGCCCGGCTCATACTCATACAAATGGCAATTCACCACCTTGGCCGTCTTCAAGCCTTCGCGCTTGATGAGGGCATTGATGAAATCCTCGCTTTCCTTGGAAATGGTCAGCGAGGTCACATTGATGCCGCGCTTGGCGGCGAATTCGGTCATGGAGCCCCAGCCGCCGCCGATATCCAGCACATTCATGCCTGGCTTGGCGCCTACTTGGTCGAGGGCGAAAGCGAATTTGCGAGTTTGGGCGTCTTCCAGGTTTTCATCGTCATTGGCGAAGATGGCCTGCGAATAGCAGCGATGGCGCGAATCGAGCCAGGCCAGGTAAAATTCCTGGGTATAGTCGTAATGCCCCTGTATGCTTTTGCGATCGGTTTTGGCCTGACCGAAAAGGAAGGGATGCAAAAAGGTCCACAGATAACGCAGCGGGTGATTGTCCGAGGTCATATTGCGGAAGGCCAGCAAAATCATCATGTCGCCGCGAATATCGATGTCGTCGGCCATATAGGCTTCGACCACGCCCGTGGCATCGAGGCGGGATAAAGCAGAAACACCGGCCAGGTTATTGGCGACGAAATGCAATCGCGCTTCGCCTTGGCCGAAATAATAGGGACGGTTATTGCGCCAACGAACCGTGATGGGTTCGCCTTGTCCCGAAGCGAAATAATCGCCGGCGGTTTTGCGAGTGAGGGAAATCAAGCGTTTGAATTGCGCCGGTTCCTCTTCGTTCGTGAATGACTCATTAGAGAGCGCGCCTTGGGGAACGCTTTCCATGAGGGTTGGCGTGGCTTGAGACACAGCATCGGCGGATGCAAACGACTTGTCCGCAGACTCCATAAAAGACCTCCTGAAATGGCTGGCAAGCAAAGATAAGGGATAAACCCATAGACTG
>JAYUVP010000014.1:0-7825 GCA_043753995.1 Fibrobacterota bacterium | reverse complement strand
CTCCCGGTTGGCGGAAAATGCGATTATCAAAATGAAGTCGCGTGCTTAAGCCAAATTGAAATTGGCGGCGATCGCGGAATAGAAATTCCAGGTGCAAGGGGGTAATGCTCAGTGTACTTGGCCAGGCGGCCGGCCTGGGAATTTCAAGGGGTTCAGGCATTAAATCCAAGCCGATTTCGGTCATGAAAACGTCGGCTGCCGACCAAATGCCGAATTGAATTCGGCCGAATCCGAAGGGGAATTCTTCAAAGCCTAAATGCATGATCGGTGCTTCATAAGCGTCCGTATCCCAATGCAGGCTATAGCGCAAATAGCCAAATCTCAAATGCAAGGCTTGGCTGGTATTGCCGCTATGGCTTTTTTCGCCGTCGAACCAATTCACCATGTCGCCAGAGACTTGGCGCTTGGCCAAGGTGGCAGCATCGCGATCGAAAACCACGAAGGGCGGGACTAAGCCACCTTGTGAGCGGATTTCGAAGCGTAGGACCGGTCCCCCAATGGCGGCATGCCACCACCAATCGGCTTCATCCCAATAAGACGGAGGTGTTTCCTTTCCGGTCACAAAATCAATTTCACCGGTACGCAAATAGCGGGTGACTCCGCCACCGAATTGAGATCGATGCAGGCCTATTTCCGCGGAACCATAGTGAAAAAGCCGCTGGCTCCAGGCAAAGCTCAGTCGTCTTTCCGCCGTGGGTTTGACCTTGGGGAGAGACGCGAGAGAATTGCTTATCTCGAAGTGAAGGCCCGTAGGCCAAAGCATCCAATCGAGGATATTTGGCTTGGTTTGGGTGAGGTGATGCCAAAGAGTAGGGGGACGCGTGATGCGGCTGTCACTACCGGGTTGGGATCCCATGGCCTGCGTTTCGTGTTTGCGCGCCCAGTTTTGCCAGGTTTCTAATTCCTCCTCGGGGAGGCGAAAGACCTGGGTACCGTCGCGTAAAACCCAGGCTTGGGTCCCGTTTTCGCTTTCTTCAATAAGCAATTGAAGGCTGGCGCCCCTGGGTATAGGCTCCTCGCTCTCAAGTTGCCACAAAGATTGAGCATCTATGGAATCCTCGACACCATAAAGTCGCAATACCGGTGCCGGTACCTCCGCTGCCGATGTCACTTCATTTTGCGCCGCGGCCAAGGCAATGCCCAAGCCCAACACAAAAAGAAACATGGGCTCGAAACGAACCTGTTTTTTATTCATGCCTTTACAATCTTGACGCGCGAGAGCGCGGAATAGCGACTATAGGATCGCAATTCCCTCAAAACTGCCAAAGTATTATACCAACGCTGCCCTGGCATGCACCTGGGAAAACGCAAGCTTATCGCCACGGGGAACGGCAATTAAGTTTCAGGCCTAATTCCCTTGTATTCGGAGAGTTCGAAATGTCCTCAAATGCGATGACGGTCGGCGTAGGTGCCGCCTTGGTGGATTTGCTGCTGGAAGAAAAGGACGATTTTCTGGGTCGCATGGGCTCGGATAAAGGCGGGATGACTCTGGTCGATCGAGACCGCATTGAGTCGGCGCTGAAGCAGACGGACCAGAAAATCACCCTAGTCCCAGGTGGATCGGCCTGCAATACTCTGGTCGGCATCGGCCAATTGGGGGGCAAGGCTCGCATGATTGGCCGTTTAGGTCGGGACGATTTGGCCAAAGCCTTTCAAGCTGGATTGCAAAAAGCAGGCGTCGAATCCCGTCTCGGCTCTAGCGAAGAGGCTACGGGCCGCGTGCTTTCCGTGGTGACCCCCGATGCCCAGCGCACCATGTTCACCTTTTTAGGAGCCTCCACCACCCTCACCCCCGACGATGTGACCGAAGCCGATTTGCGCGATGCCGCCCAGGTGCATTTGGAAGGCTATTTGCTTTTCAACCGGCCCGTGGTCGAGCGCATTTTGCAATTAGCCCAAGCCTTGAAAGTCCCCGTTTGCCTTGACTTGGCAGCCTTTCAGGTGGTCGATGCCATGCGCGGCTTTATCGATGAAATGTTTGCCAAGCGTCAAATTGACTTAGTTATCGCCAATGAAGATGAAGCCAAAGCCTATACTGGCCTTGGCGAAAGCGAATCCCTGGAGATTTTGGCAGGCAAGGCGCGTACCGCCGTGGTGAAGCGCGGCGCCGAAGGCGTTTTGGTCGCCCAAGGCAAAACCCGTTTGGAAGTACCCGCGCACCGAGTCAAGGCCATAGATACCACGGGTGCTGGCGATCTCTGGGCTTCAGGATTTCTTTTTGGGCTGCATCATGGCCTGAGCTTGGATAGTTCCGCTCGCCTGGGTTGCCGTGTGGGAGCGGAAGTCGTGCAGGTTCTGGGTGCCGTCATACCCGAAGCGGGCTGGCAGCGCATTCACGAGTATAAAGGGAAACTCTAGAGGAATCGTTCTAGCCTACGATTCAAGGGCGACGACGCTTTGCGGAATGGCCTTTGGTTTTTCCACGCCCTTGTCCCCTTTCATCAGGCGCAATAAAAAGTCTTCCGTGAAAAGTTCGGTGCGCCCTTCCACCACCTCACCGGTCAAGTAATTCTGATGGTGATGGCTGTTGACGAGGACCGTTTGACGCCAAAGATGCGGTTTGATTTGGGGGATTTCTTTGGACCGCGAACTGAGTAATAAGGTCTTGCCAGCCAGGGGGATTTGCCCCGCATAAAGCTCTTCCAATCCACTGACGATATACGGGGACAGGTAAATGTTCCCGAAGACCCGCAATAACCCTTCCAAATCCTCCATGCCTTCCGGAATGAGGATAAAGGGTGCTTTTTCCTTGGTCTCCTCGCTGGGTAGCAAGACCGCAGGAAAACTCAAATTCAAAATCAGCCCCTGTTCTCCTTCGGATCCAAAGTTTTTCGAATAGCCATTGATTTTCCCGCCATGGCTCTCGACTATGGTTTTCGATAAAGACATGCCCAAGCCATTCCCACCTTTGCCTCGCTTGGTGGTGTGAAAAGCTTTGAACAGTTTGAGCAGATTTTCCTCATTGCATCCGCAGCCATGATCTTCGATGGAAAGCAAAACCACGTGATGGATTTGCCGCAAGCTGAGGCGAATATCTGGCATTTCACCGGGCTTGGTGGCTTCAAAAGCGTTTTGAATCAAATTGACCAGCATTTGCTCGAGCTTGTCGGGATCGCCGTGTATGAAGACGTCAGGTTGTAATCGCAGCATGAGGAATTCTTTGCGATTCGCGAAATGAATTTGGCAGGTGCGGCGAATTAAATCGGTGAATCCGATAGACTGGGCATCGCTCAATAAATGATTACGCGACAATTCGAGAATGTCGCGACTGAAGCGTGTCAGGCGATCCACGGCGGAAATGATATTGTTAACAATGGACTGACCCTTGGGGGAGAGGGTTTCGAATTCTTGCAATAACTGGGCATTGCCCGAAATCATGAACATGTAATTCTTGATTTCATGATTGATCATGGCGGTGGATTCGCCCAAATGCCGCAGCTGGCCGGCTTTTTCCATGTCGGTATAGGCGGTTTCGAGTTTTCTGAAAATGGTTTCTTTTTCGCTCACCAAATTGAAAAATCTCTCGGCGAATACCCCGGTGGCGCAAATGCCGAAACCGAGTATCCCCAAGGTGCTGAAAGGTGGGAGGTTTTTCAGCAAGGACCAGGTGACGATTTGGTCGCCAAGCAAGTCCAGCACTATACCCGCGATCAGTATGCCCAGCCCAAGCAAATGGAGTCGGAGTACTTTTTTTTCTTCCGGAGGAGCAAATTTCGCCTTGGGTATTAGCCAGGTGATGACACCACCAAAGGCATAGGCCACATAGGGGCCGACCAAAATGGGGAAAATCCAATTCGAAGTCACGGCATTGTTTTGCAAGGTCAGCAGCGCTGGGGTGCAAAAGAGAACGATTAAAGCAAGTGAATATCCATATAGGCCGCGCAGGTAACGTGGATGATTCCCTCCTGTCAGCTTCATTAAATACAGATTCAATAAAACCACGAAGGCGATGGCAAGGACATGCTTCAGGCGTACCCACTCCAGCAGCCAGTCAGGGGGCGCTGTCGGCAAAATCCAGACGTCGAGCGAGGCGATGGTGCTAAGTAGCAGTAGAGAGCCACCGAAATACAAGTGACTGCGATCGTGACGTACCCGCAATTCGACGCCAATAAAAAAGAGACCGATGGCCAATAAGGCCGCGCAGACGAACTGCAAAATCAGGTTGGTCATCCCTTCTCCTTACAGTTGGATGTTATGGCTGGCGGGAAATCGCGTCAAATTGACCTTGAGCTGTTTGGGACGGCGCCATGCCCGGGTAGGATGACGTGGGGCTATCACCTTAAATAGATTTGGTCATGGCCTCTCACTTTTCCTCGACGCCGCGACCCTCGTGGCCAAGCTTGTTTCCCTCTTTTTTAGGGGAAACTGCCCTTTTGGCCGTTACTATCCCCTTTTCCCAAGACTTGAAGGCTCGGTAAACCATGGCCCGAATACTCACCGATTTATCCCGGACTTTTGCCGAATACCTGCTCGTACCCCGCCTAACCCAGCGCCATCATATTCCCCGAAATGTCGATTTGTCGGTGCCCATGGCCCGGTTCAAGCGCGGCGAAACCAGCCGCATGCGCATGAATATTCCCGTGGTTTCGGCCAGCATGCAGTCTGTCAGCGGCTCGGAAATGGCCATAGCCCTAGCGCGTCAAGGCGGCTTGGCCTTTACCTTTTGCTCGCAAACCATAGAGCGGCAGGCCAATATGATTGCCAAGGCCAAGGCGCATAAGGCGGGCTTTGTGCATAGCGACAGCAATGTGAAGCCCTCGGCGACCTTGCGTGAATTGTTGGTGATCATGCGCCGTACCGGCCATAGTACCGTGGCCGTGACCGAAGACGGAACCAATAAGGGTCGGTTTTTGGGCATTATCACCGACAAGGATTTCTGGGAATACGAGGATAACCTCGACGCTCCCGTTGCGGCCCATATGACGGCCTTGGAGAAAGTGATTTTCGGTAGGGTTGGACTCACCTTGACCGAAGCCAATCGGCTTTTGCACAAACACAAAAAAGAATGCCTGCCTATTCTTGATGTTGCAGGCCGCCTCGATTCCCTGGTCTTTAAGAAGGACTATGTCGATCACATCAATAATCCGCTGGAATTGCTCGACACCCGCAAGCGTTTAGCGGTCGCGGCCGGAGTGAATACTCACGACTATACCGAGCGCGTTCCCGCCTTAATCGAAGCCGGCGCCGATGTCCTGGCCTTCGATTCTTCGGATGGTTACAGCGAATATCAGCGCGATGCCGCGCGGTGGGCGAGAGGCCGCTATGGCGACAGCGTAGTTATCGGCGCGGGCAATGTGGTTTCGGGCGAAGCTTTCCGTTATTTGGTGGAAGAAGCCGATGTTGATTTTGTGAAGGTGGGCATTGGCGGTGGAAGCATATGCATCACCCGCGAGCAAAAAGGCATTGGCCGTGGCCAGGCCTCCGCTCTCATGGACGTGGTGCAGGAGCGCGACGCTTATTTCACCGAAACCGGCACCTATATCCCCATCTGTTCCGACGGTGGACTCTCCAATGACACCCAAATCATTATCGCCCTCGCCATGGGGGCGGATTTCGTCATGATGGGCCGCTATTTCGCCATGACCGATGAAAGCCCTACACCCAAGGTCAGTCTCAAGGGTCGACTTTACAAACCCTATTGGGGTGAAGGCAGCAATCGGGCCCGCAATTGGCAGCGATATACCGAAGAAGGGGGCGGCGACAAACTCAAATTCGAAGAAGGTGTTGACGGCTATGTTCCGGTAGTCGGCTCGGTGGATGAAGTCTTGTCGGTCACACTTTCCAAGCTACGCGCCACCATGTGCAATTTGGGTGCGGTCAATTTGCAAGAGTTCACCCAAAACGCCTTGCTGACCCTGGTCTCGGAACAAAGCATAGTCGAGAGCGGAACATCGAATATCATACAGCCAGATTACAATGTCGGGGACGAGACTTAAGGTGGAGGCTGGCTCCGCTTCGGAGCTTTGTGACTAGGCCGAAGCGAAGGGGTAACTCCAGAGAGTCGCCCCTTCGAATTTAAAACCTTAACTCACTTTGCCTTGGTGCTATCGTGTTTGGAATGCTCAGGTGGTTTGGGCATTTCTACGTGCTTGGCGACGGAATCGCAAATAGCCTTGACATGCTCGCTGATTTTCAGGGAATCAGCGATAAACCTGGCTTTGTGCTCGGCCATGAGTGAATCCAGATTGGGAACATGCGCTTTGGCGGAATCATGAATGGCCTTGACATGCGCGCTGATTCTCAAGGAATCTTCGGTATACCTGGCTTTGTGTTCGGCCATAAGCGAATCCAGATTGGGAATATGCGCTTTGGCAGAATCCATTTCATGACCCTCGTGTTTATCCTTCAGCGAGTCCGGTTTTGGGCCATGCATTTTGATAGAGTCCATTTCATGACTCTTGGGTTCAGGCTTCAACGAGTCTTCGCAGCTTTGGTGATAGGTGGCTGTGACTCCAGAATCATCTTTGCCCACCTTGTCCAAATGCCAGCGACAATGTGAACCGGAATCGGGTTTAAGGGTGGGGGGCAATTTCAAATGCCCATTGCCGATATGCTTTTGAATCGGCTCGGCTTTTTCGACGCAGGACGCAACAAAGTCGGTATGCGTGGAAATCAACTCCTTCAATTTGGCTGTGTCACCCTTGGCGGCCAGGAAGGCATGAATCAAGTCATCGGCCTTGGCTTTGCAACTGTCGGTGGCCTTAATGCCCAAACGCAGCGATTCGGTCGCTGGCGTAGAGGTATCGGTGGCCGCAGTCGATTGCGGTTCGGTTTGCAGGCAGCCTGCCATCATCAAAGCGGCAAAGCCTAAACCGGCGAGCCATGGATTTAGAGATGTTTTGTTGAACCCTTGCATAGGGCCTCCTCATTTGGGGGGTGTCAACAGATTAACCGTGCGAGGCGGCACAAGTCTGCTTGGCCATGCACAAACTTGGGAACACCTTGTCCTCATCGATAGAGACTGTTCGGTACAGAGGCTTTTGCCATGGTGGGTATTTCCTTGCGCTATTCCTGGGCACGGCTTGTCCTCAAAATCAATTGGCAAAAGGTGGTGCGATTCGCAGAATCGGCTTACCATTAAAGCGTGAGCTCGAATACCGGAACCGTTGATGCTGGCCGTCCGCAAATTCAGAAATACCTCGATTTTCGCGAGTATTTGCAGGATTGGTTGGAATGGCGGCGCGCCAAAAATTCTGATTTCAGCCAAAGGGCATTTGCCAAAGAGGCGGGGCTACCGCTTTCGAGTTCGAGTTTATTGCCGGCCGTTTTAAAGGGCCGTCGAAATTTGAGCCAAAACCTACGTGTGCAATTCGCGATGGCATTGAAATTGGGGGAAAGGGACGCGCGCTATTTCGATTTACTGGTGCAATTCAATCAAGCCAAGGGCATGGAAGAGAAAAATCATTTCTTCGGCCAACTCAGCAAGTTTCGCGCGTCACGCGCCCAAATTCTGCAAGAGTCGCAAATGGAGTTTTTCTCCAAATGGACTTATAGCGCAGTGCGTAATTATTTCGGCATGGATAGCAAGCAGTCCAATCCGGCCATCATCGGTGCCAAGCTTTTACCCAAGGTGCCCGCCCCGGAAGTGCAGGAAGCGATTCGACTCTTGCTTGATTTGGGTTTGATTAAAAAGACCGCGAATGGCTTTACCGTTACCGACAAACATATTTTCACATCCAAAGACGTTCAGGCCAAGTCGGCGCGGGGGCATATCAAGGAGTTAACACGTATGTCCATGGAGGTCTTGGATGAAACCCCTCCAGAAGCCAGACAGTATAATGCCTTGATGTTTACCATTTCCCCCGAGGGGTTCTCGACAGTAAAG
>JAYUVP010000013.1:0-12232 GCA_043753995.1 Fibrobacterota bacterium | reverse complement strand
AAACACCAGCACGCGCCTCATTGTGATCAATAAAGACGTGCCGAATATGATTTCCGACATCACCAAGGTTTTGGGCGGCGCCGGCGTCAATATTCAATCCTTGACCAATGAGAGCAATGGCAAAATCGGCTATAACCTCATCGACATTGAGGCATCGGTTCCCGACTCTTTGGCCGAAGCCATTCGCAAGCTGCCCGGCGTCATTCGCGTGCGCCTACTGCGTTTCAAATCGAAATAAGCCTTTTCTAGTTTCGAATCGGCCCGGCCTGATATTCAGGCTGGGTCTTCCTTTGGGGCTCCGGCCCCCTTAAATCTTATGTCATGCACTATGGCAGAGTGTCCATCACCTTTCTTATAATGGCCTGACATAGAGCCATGCTAAAGCCCTGATGAAGAGGTGAGGATGTTGTTTGCCGGATTCCGTTCGATTTTTTGCTTAGCCTTAAGCCTATCGGTGGCTTGGGTTCAGGCGGAGGATGGCGAATTAAGGCTGCGCATTGCCCGAAAATTGGCCGGTCAAGGCCAATTGGCTCAAGCCCTGCAAGAAGTGAATTTGCATTTGGCCGAGCACCCGGAATCGGGGGCGGCCTATCGCTTGGGCGGCGAACTTCTTTTGAAAATGGGGAAGAAGGAAGAGGCCGCGGAAAGTTATCGCAAGGCATTAGCCAAAGATCCTCAGGACAAGGAAGCGCAACAAGGCGTGATGACAGCCTCGGGGAAAATGGCAAAAACCACCTCCGCCACGGCCCATCCTGAAGACGCCTCGAATCACGAGCCTATCGTCAAGGCCAAGCCAGCCGCGAAAGCGGAACCGGTTAAAGACGAGGTCATCCCTAGCGAGGTTGCAAAAAAAGAAGCCCCTGGAAAGTCCCTTGATCCCAAATACGAAAACAAGGAATTCCAGGCTGCCATCGACCTTTATCGCGAAGGCAAAAAAGAAAAAGCACAAGAAAAATTACGGCGCGTTTTAGGACAATATCCCGGCCATCCCGGCGCTTATTATCTGGGCGGCGTAATGCGCTATGAGGCCGGCGAATGGAATAAAGCCGCTTACAATTTCAAGCGCAGCTTTGCTTATCCCGACCGGGGATACAATGCTCATTATTATCTCGGACGCATTATCAAAAAGCCGGACGCACTGGTGAGGCCATCAGCGAATTCGAGGCTTATGCTAAGGCGACGCCGTCCTCGGACGGTAAGGAGAAGGCCCAAAAATGGATTGAGGAGCTGCGTACGCTTCCAGCCAAAGGCGTAAGCGCTAAGGCCACTGCAGCCAAGGAAGAAGGGAAAGCCATCGCCGAGGTAGAAAAGGCCATGGAAAATCCAGCTCTGGAGAAAGAAACGCCAGAGGCGCATGACAAGCCTGCCGTAGAAGCAGCTGACAAGGCTGCCATAGAAGCGCCTCACAAAGCGGCGGTTGACCCTTCTCACGAAGCCCATACGGTGGCGTCTCCGAGTGACACCGAAAAGGTAGAGGCAAAGGCCGAAAGCCACGAAGCGGCGCCCGTAGTCTCCTCGGTTTCGGGTTTGCCGATGGAAGATGGTTTTCTGTTTTTGATTGCCGATAGCCTTTCGCCCTCGGGAAAGCAAATGGCGCAAGCCCATGCTTATTTTCGTCGTGAGCGACTAGAGCCCACGGTACAGACCCTGAAAGAAATCGTGCGCGATTTTCCAGGCACGGAAAATGCCGACATCGCCCGACTGAATTTGGCCGCCGTCTATTTGCGCATGCAATTAGGCAAGGAGGCCTTGAACCAATTGGAAGCCTTCTCTGGGGCGTCGCCTGAACGCAACCGCAAATATTTTAGTCTAGCCTATTACCTGTATGGACGTGCTCATGGTCTCGAAGACAATGTGGAAAGTGCGGTCAAGGCCGAACGCTATTTTCTGAAATTGCAGCCCGATCAAATTTTCGGTCCCTCGGCGGCGGAACGCGATTGGCAATTGGCATTATGCGGCGAGAAAATGCCCGACATGCAAAAACGCGCGGCTTATTTCACCCAAGCCCTGACGACGAATAAGAGCGGGTATCGAAATATTTATTTGCAATTGCGTTCGGGATTGCATGAAGCCCAATTCGGTAAACCGGCGCGGGCCATGGCCCATTTCGAAGCGGCGCAGAAAACCTGTCAAGCTGCGAATGTGCCCGAAGCCAAGTCACTTTGCCTAGAGGCCCAGGTTCGGTCAGCCGACATGAGTTTTCGCCAAAAGGATTGGAAAGGCGCCATGGATCGCTATCAGGCCTTTGTCAAAGCCCATTCCGACGCCGCGGATTTACCCTGGGCCTGGTATCAAATCGGCAATGTGCATAAAGCACAAGGCCGCTATGACTTGGCCTTGAATGCCTATCAACGCGTGATCGATAATTTCTCCGATAGCTATTGGGCCGCTCAGGCCAAGTGGCAACGCGAAGACGCCATTTGGCAAAAGGAATATGCGGAGGTTCTCGATTAAAGACGCCAATTTCCTGACACGATTCCTGACCTTGCTACGGCAAGAGTTGCAGGCATTGCGTGAGCTGGAAGGCTTACAGGCCGAGGCATTGGCCTGTTTGAATCAAGGCGCTTTTTCGGGGCTCATGGATTTGGTGCAAAAGCAAACCGCAGTGCAAGAACGGGTTTTAACCACACGCGCTGAATTGGCTCCTTTGGTAAAGCAATTCGGAGGCTTGCCTGAGGCCGAAAAGGTCAGCCTTCGCGAGCAGGGGGTGGCCCAAGTGCTTAGCGAAATCGAAACCGTGGCGAATGCCATTCATGGTCGCCATCAAGGAGCCTTTCCCGAGTCGGATCTGGCTGGCAAAGAGGTGTCCGGATCTGCCTCCGCCGCCGGGTCGGAGGGCACGACTACCTCGGCTCTGACCACGCGCAATCCGGACGAGGAATTGCAGGCGCGCCTGGCCATTTTTCGCGGCTCGGCTTAGACCCCATGACATCGGCCTCGCCAGCGGACATGATTGCCGGGTTGCCTCCCGAAACCCAAGCCAAAATGACCGGGCTTTTCGATTGGTTTCGCGGCCATGTCGAACGCCTGGAAGAGGCCTATCGCATTCTCATGTCGCGCTTCGATCGCATTAGCCGCGAACTCGAAGACAAGAATCGTGAATTGACCGCTGCGCTGAGCGAGAATGAACAGGTACGTAATCAACTCCGATCCGTATTGGAAAGCATGGACTCGGCCGCGGTCATGGTGAATACCGATGGTCGCATCAACCTTTACAATGCGGCTGCCGAGAAAATGTTCGCCGTTCCTGCCATACATGCAAGGGGAGCGAGCTATGCCGACCTCTTTGCAGATATGACCGACGGGGACTTGCCCTTATTGCAAACCTTGAAAGACGGGAATGCCAAGACCGGAGGCGAGCGATACTGGAAAGTGGGGGACACCTATAAGCCGATTGGCTTCACAACGTCTTTGGTTAGGGATCCCCAAGGACAGGTCTTGGGAGCCGTCGAGGTGGCTAGCGATCTTACCGAAATCAAGCGCATGCAACAGCGCATGCAACATGCCCAAACCCTGGCGGCTATGGGCGAAATGGCGGCCACGGTGGCCCATGAAATACGCAATCCCCTGGCCGGCATTGGCGGCTTCGCGGGTTTGCTGGAGCGCGATCTCGAAATCGACGATCCCAGACGCCTCTTGGTGCGCAAAATCGTGCAGGGCGTGTCGAGCCTGAATAAAATCGTCAGCAACCTTTTAGTCTACACGCGCCCCATGGAATTGAATTTGCATCGCGTCGAGTTCACCCACTGGATGGATGAGATTCTGCGCTATGCCGAAGTCGAAATCGCCAAGGAAAATAAGCCCATCGAAATCGTACGCGAATGGGCTTTCGCCTCCCTGCCTATTCGTTTGGATACGGAAAAATTTCAGCAGGTTTTTCTCAATTTGATTTTCAATGCCATTCAAGCCATGCCCGGCCAAGGTGTCCTCACCTTGAAGGCGGCCATGGACGAGGACGGTTGGCTGCGCATCGGCGTTTGCGATACTGGCCTCGGCATAGTCCCGGCCAATTTGGACAAGATCTTCAACCCCTTCTTCACCACCAAGGAACAGGGCACCGGCCTCGGCTTGGCCATAGTGCAACGCATTGTGGCCTTGCATGGCGGCCAATTGAGCGTGACCAGCGAAGTGGGTAAGGGAACGGAATTTCAAGTGCGCATCGACGCGAAGGGAACGGGAAATGGCTGACATCCTAGTCGTGGATGATGAAGAGTTAATGCGCGATTTGATCTCCGCCAGCCTTTCGAGGCTGGGGCATCGCGTGCGGGTCAAGCGCCATGGTCAGGAAGCCTTGGAAGCTTATGAGTCGGGCCGTTTTGAGCTGGTGATTTCCGATTTCAAAATGCCTGGCATGACCGGTCTGGAAATGGCGGAGAAAATCATTCACCGCGATCCTTCGGCCAGCATCATTCTCATGACGGCCTTCGGCACCATAGAGAATGCCGTGAAGGCCATGAAGCTTGGCGTGCGTGACTTCGTCGAAAAACCCTTTCAAATTGAAATGCTTGAGCATACGGTTGCCCAGGTTTTGCGACTGCGCAGCCTCGAAGGCGAGAATCGCCGCTTGCGTGAGTCTTTGGCCGATCGCTACCGCTTCGTGGGCGAGGCCGCCCCGGTGCAAGAACTCATGCGCACCGTCGAAGAAGTGGCCGCTTCGAATTCGACCGTGCTAATCACTGGCGAATCGGGGACCGGCAAGGAATTGCTGGCGCAAGCCATTCATCTCAAGAGTCGCCGCGCGGACAAGCCCTTCGTGAAAATCAATTGCGCGGCCATTCCCGAATCCCTGATCGAAAGTGAACTCTTCGGCCATGAGAAAGGCGCTTATACCGGCGCCATTCGCACCCGCGTCGGCAAATTCGAGCAGGCCCATGGCGGGACTCTGATGCTGGATGAAGTCGGGGAAATGCCGCTCTTTGCCCAAAGCAAGCTCTTGCGCGTCCTCCAGGAGCGGGAAATCACCAAGGTGGGTGGCAGCGAGGAGATTCCCGTAGATGTGCGCATCGTGGCTGTCACCAACCGCAATTTGGAAGAAGAAGTCCGCAAAGGGACTTTTCGCGAAGACCTGTTTTATCGCCTCAATGTGATTCCCGTGCGGGTGCCTCCGCTGCGCGATCGCACCGCGGATATCGAGGCCTTAGCCTTATTCTTCGTTGGCAAATACAATGGCGATAATGGATTCACTGTGCCAGGTTTCGGCGCCACCGCTATGCAACGCTTGCTCCAGCATGGCTGGCCGGGCAATGTCCGCGAATTAGAAAACGTGATTCAGCGCGCCGTGGTCTTCGCGAAGAATCGAGAAATCGGACCGCAGGATTTAAGGCTTGATGCTCCCGTGCCGGGAGAGAATCCCCGTGAGGTGGGATTGTTCGCAGGCATGACCGTGGCCGAAGCCGAAAAACTTCTTATTATGAAAACCTTGGAGTCTTGCGAAGACAATCGCACCCAGGCTGCCGAAATGCTGAATATCAGCATCCGTACCTTGCGAAACAAACTCAACGAGTACAAGCTGCAAGAAACGTGATCACCCCGAGTGGAAATGTCGGCCCTGAAGGCCAAGGAATTGGCGCGCTGGCACCACCACGCCTGCGCTTCATTGCCGGTGATGCCGCCTTGGCGGGGCGCCTCCGCACCGCCTTAGCCGATTTTCCCGCACTCGAAGAAGAGATTCCGCCGACTTTCGACTTGCCTAAGGATGCTTTGCATGTCTGGATCATTCCTAAGCAGCGCGCAGAGGACTTCGCGGCATCGGCCTTAGCCACTGACCCTGACGCCCAGTTCTTATTGCAAAGTTCGGTCATCGTATCCGCGGCGGATATTTCCGATCGTGAAAGAGTCCAGCTTTATGAACGAGGCTTCGCCTTCGTTCATGCTGGCGAAGACGCCCTGGATGTTTTGCAAAACCGGTTGTGGTCCATGCTCCGCACCCGTTCCCGGGTGCTCACCGAACAAATCCTGAACCACCGGCTTCGCGCCCGCCTAGCAAGCCTCAATGGCCATATCGAGAATCAGCAAAACTTCCTGTATATGGCTGTCCATGATTTGCGTGGACCCCTTTCGGCCATGATTTGCTATGCCGAATTATTGATGGAAGGCGTCTTAGGCAATTTGCAGCAAACCCAGCTGGAGCCGATTCGCACCATACACCGCAGTTGCCAATTCATGATCGACATGGTCACCGATTTGCTTGACTCAGCAAAAATTGAAGCTGGCAAATTGTCCCTGAAATTGGAAAAGGCGAGCTTTCAACGTGAAGTTGAAACCACCGCGGCATCGCTTAAGGGATTGGCCGACAGCAAAAACATCTCCGTCGAATCGGTATTCGAGCCCATCCCGGACATGTATCTCGACATTCAAAAAGTGAGCCGCATTCTCAGCAATCTCCTGGGCAATGCCATCAAATTCACCCGCAATGGGGGGCGCATCAGTTTGCGCACCCTGAAGCAAAACAATACTCTGGTGTTTTCCATTCAAGACACGGGTCCTGGCATTTCCCCTCAAGACTTGGACTCGATTTTCGATCGCTTCAATACCGCCTCGGGTAGTGTGATGTCAGGCAAGGGACATGGCCTGGGCCTTGCCATCAGCAAGTCCTTCGTGGAATTGCATGGCGGACGGATTTTCGTCGAATCGACGCGACATCGTGGTTCGGTTTTCGTCGTGCATTTGCCCATTGAAAAACGCCGCTCGGGGGCTTTAAGGCAAGTTCGACGTAAAGTCCTGATTTTGGATTTGGCTCATGACATTCCTGATTTATCCAGCCTGGGCCTGGAAGAAGGAAGCGACCTTGATTTCCAATTCCTGGCTTCGACTCCCGAGACATGGAATTCCATTGCTTTGCCGCCCTCGGATTTGATCCTTATCAATGAGCCGTCCCATCTGGGCGCCCTTGGACACGATTATCACCTCCTGGCCCTGGGGAGCATGAGCACCGAGAGGCGTTCGGCCATTTTGGTGCATCAGGACATGAAACCAGCGGAAAAGGAAACCCGAAAGCTTCTAGGCTATACCCTTTTGGAAAAGCCTTGCAATCTCAACGATTTGTTCCATACACTTCAGGCAATCTTTGGCCAGGACCGTCGGCAACAAAGATCCGCTTGAGGTCGCTTGCTACGCATACGCCGCAACTCACTTTCCTACAAGACCGCCGTTCTCAGCATCATATTGACGGTGGTGCTGGCCTCGGTTTTCAATTTCATCATTTGGGAAAATCAAAGCGACCTCATCATTCGCAATCAGCAGTTGATAGCTGAAAATCAAAGCGTCAAGTTGTCGCGCACCATGTCCCTATTGGCGGGCACCGTGGGGGCGGAAGGCTCGCAGGGCCCTTGGAAAAAACTGGACTCCCTGGTGAAAAAAGAGGGATTGCCCGGCGCTGAGGTTTTTTTGGAAGGGGGGAAAAGGCTTTTTGGCCAAGGCAGCCCCCTGAAAGACGACGAAAAGCTTTTGCTCAATCGCGCTGTGGCCAAACTGGAATTGGAAGGCAAACCTTTTTTCCATGATTTGCGTTTTGAAGACCATCGCATCGATCTGTATTTGCCACAGGCCCTAGCCTCAGGGGAAGTGGTTATCGCGCGCGTGAGGCTTTCCATTGCGACCCTGGAGGCTGATCGCCGCGTGCTATTGCGACTCTGCCTTTTCGTGACTGCGGTCATCATTGCTTTGCAAATTGCCTTCGTGCTTTTCTTGCGGGGCATTATCATCAATCCCTTGGCCAAGTTAGAAGATGCCACCCATCGTATTTCCGTGGGCGAATTCAATCAAACCATAGACATCAAGCAAGATGATGAAATCGGCCTATTGGCAAATTCATTCAATGAAATGTTGCTCAACCTGGTGCGCATTCGCGAAGAGGCCAAAGGGAGTAATCCCCTGTCTGGATTGCCGGGAAACAATGTCATTATTCGGCATATCGATGACATGATATCTGCGCAGCGTGAGTTCGCAGTGATCTACGGTGACTTGGATAATTTCAAGGCTTATAACGACAAATACGGCTTCACTAAAGGGGATGATGCCATTCTTTATACTCGCGACGCCTTTCTCGATTCCGCCCGGAAATTCGGTAATGCGGACACCTTTGTGGGCCATGAAGGCGGCGATGATTTCGTCATTGTCACGCCTTTCGATAATTGGGAAGGCCTTTGCAAGGGCATCATTTCGAGTTTCGACGCTGGGGTCAAGCAGTTTTACAATGAGGCCGACGCTAAGCAAGGCTTCATCGATTCTATTGATCGCCAGGGGCGACGCATGCGTTTCCCGCTCATGTCCATTTCTTTGGCTGTAGCGAGCAATCACTATAAGCCAATCACGGATCATCGCATGATTGTTCAAATCGCTGCGGAAATGAAGAAAAAGGTCAAGAAAACCGAGGGCAGCTGCTACGGAATCGACAAGCGCACCAATTGAAGAACGGCTGAACGCAAACGTTCCCAGCCGCGGCGGCGCCTCCGAGTTTTTTTACGCGGTGCGCCCACTCATCATCATTGGTGCCTTGCTTTCCTTTTCCATTTGGACCAATCAAGCCGTTATCGAATTCCGAATGAAGGAAATGGCGCGTGCCATGGCGGCGCTTTCGCAGAGTTATAACAATACGTCAGCTCTGAGCATGCTGGCCCGCTATGAAATGATTCGCCAGCGTGGGTCTATGCCCGAAGAGGATGAAACGGCCTTGGAATTGCGGCTCCAAGCCATGGTTAATGCTCCGGAGGCCAAGGGGCAAACCGAAAGCATTCAGGCGCCGACCCTGCAGGAGAAGGTCATAATCTGGCTCCTCAAGGGCGTTCGCTTCATATTAGGCAAGTCAGAACATATCTACGATATTCCCGACGGCACTCGCCGCGACTTGGAGCTCGGGTATTTCTATGAGCGAGGGCGCAAATACACCCAAGCCGTCGGAATTTATTCCCATGCCCTGGATGGCGGCGAGCTCTCCAGTCAAACCGCGGCGACCATGCGTTTACATCGCGGCTTTTGCCTCAGCCTGCTGGGCGACTTGGCGGGTGCCCGAAAGGATTTTCAATCGATTTCCAATTTGATTTCTGGCACCGACGAAAATCGCGTCGCCCTGCGCATGATAGACATACTCAAGGGGATGGAAACCGAGTTGCGCTTGGCCCATCAACAATCCTTGGGGCCTTTGGAGCAGGGCAAGCGCCTCTTTCGACTGGGCAGTACCATCGAAGCCATGAATCTTTTCAATCAAGTCCTCAGCGACGGCAAAACCACGTCGGCACAAAAGTTGGAAGTGCGGTATTGGTTTGGCCGGGCACAAGAGGAAATGGGACAAGACAGCGATGCCGTGGCGACCTATCGCTCTATCGTCGGTGAGGCGCCCAATTCCAATTCAGCCAAGCAAGCCAATCGTCGCCTCTATGTTCTTGGCAAATTTTACCAGAATGACGCGGATTTGGAAAAAGCGGCGCTGCTACAGTTGCAGAAGTATCAGGATTTTCAATTCATCAATGCCTTGAAATCGACCGAACAAACCAAATCCCGTGTCTCCGGAATGCAAAGACGTCAGGCCCTGCGAGCCGATTCAGGGCGAATCGTCATGACTTCGGACAGTTTGGAGAAATCGCCGGACGGCACCGTTCCATTGGCCGCTCTCAAGCGCGCCGACAGCGCTCAAGATCAAGCTGGAAGCTTAAAGGCGGCTCTGCGAAAAATTCCTGAGCAGAGGCGTATGGCCACGCGTATCAAGGCCGATCCCCTGCGTCGGGAAGCCATCATTGCCACCCTAGAAAGCAATCGAGGCGAATTGGAATTTCTTTTTCAGAAATGGTTGCGTAAAGGGGAGCCCTTCGATGGCCGGCTGATGGTACGCCTGGTGATTGGTCCCGACGGCGCGGTGCGGGACGCCAAAACGGTTTCCGAAAAAAGCAGCATCGAGCATCCTGCCTTTGTTGCGGACGTTCTACAGAATGTGAAACGGTGGCGTTTCCGCGGTGATCCAGGAGAAACTGCCGATATTCCGGTTTCTTTTCCATTGGATTTTAAGAGCCGCGACTGATTTCGGCGGGGTTATTTCAGCCCCAATCTCTTTTCTTCGTGAAAAGACCTTGCCTAATTGGGCGGAAATGCTTGACAATGGGGAGGTCCAAGATATATTTGGCTCGACTTCTGCGAAGGTCCAGGAGGGCCCGATGGCTTCTAAGCAAGACAAGACATGGTATTGTGGACGGCGTCCTAAACAGGATGATTTCGACGATTTGGAACCATTCGAATCGGAAGATGAGAATGCCGAAGACGACGATGCCAATGACGATGAGAATGAGGAAGTCGATTTCGACAATCCCAAGTTCAAAAAGTCGGATATGTGGAATGATTATGCCGAGGACCTCGATTTCGAGGAATAATGGCCGGTTTGAGTCCTTGGCTCGCGGGCCAGTGATGGTTTTGCGCGAGCACCTAAAACCACTCACACTTGCGCTGATTCTTATCGGAATCGGCGCTTTGTGTATTGTTGGCGGTTGTGCTGGCCATGCCCCGAAATCCGATGGCGCGGCCCAAAAAGCCAATGCCATGCCTCCGGGCTGGGAGCGTGCGGCTTTGCAACGCGCCGCCGATTACCTCAATGCGGGCATGGACTGCCTCAACGACTCCCTCTGGTTTGAAGCCGGAGAAAACCTCGATAGCGCCATGTCGCAATTGATGGTTTTGGATTCCGCCGACACCTTGGATGCCGCTTCGCGCATTGCTACCAAGGCGCTCAAAGACACTGTACAGGTGCTCATGCTCCAGGTGGCGGGGGTCAGCGGCGAGGTCGAAGAGCTGAATCCAGTCACGGATTTGACCGATGCGGATATGGGGGAATCGAGCGATTCGTCCTCCCATGCCTTCGACTCCCTGTCCAATAGCCTCGACTATTCGCTCTATGATTTGCCTTTGCCCAAACCCATACCTGGCAGGGTGCAACAGGCCATGGCTTATTTCACGGGTCCTGGTCGTAAGGTTTTTAACCGCTGGCTCAATCGCAAGTCTCGCTATGAAGCCTTTGTACGCGAGCGTCTTGACGCGCGGGGCATGCCAAAGGACCTATTCTATCTCGCCATGGTGGAAAGCGGCCTCAATCCGCGGGCCTATTCGCATGCGCGGGCGGCCGGTATGTGGCAATTCATCAGCGGCACCGGACGCCGTTATGGTTTAATGGACGATTACTGGATAGACCCCCGTCGCGATATCGTGGCTTCAACGGATGCCGCCCTTTCCTATTTACAAACCTTGTTTAAGGAATTCGGCGATTGGCAAATGGCCATGGCCTCCTACAATTGCGGTGAAAATCGTGTGCGCCGAGAATTGAGGCGGGACTCAAGCCTCACCTATTGGCAAATGAATTTGCCAAGTGAAACCCGTTTTTATGTGCCTAAAATCTTGGCAGCCATGATTCTTGGGCATGAGCCCGAGCGCTTTGGCTTTGTCCTGGACGACCCGCAAGCTCCCTTGGCCTTCGATACCATCACTATTTCGGATTGCCTTCCCCTGAAAGACATTGCCCAGGCGGTTAAAGCCAGTGACGAAGACATCATGGATTTGAATCCATCCTTGCGTCGATGGTGCACGCCGCCTAATCGAAAAAGCCATGTGCTCTATTTACCTGTCGGCACGCGCGAAGCTTTTGTCTCCGCGTATGCCGCTATGGACAAAAAAAAATTGATGTCCTGGAAACAGCATCAGGTGGCTCGGGGCGACAACTTGGGTGGTATTGCGGGTCGCTATGGTGTTTCCCTGGAAGCTTTGAAATCCGTGAATCGCCTGAAAAGCCATCGCCTGCATATCGGTCAGACCTTAATCATTCCTGTACCCGCTGCTGGCGGAACGGGGGAGTTGGAAGCGGAAGTCTTGCGTGAAGCGCAAACCCCGCCGAAGCGGCATCTGGAAATGACTTATCGAGTGCGACGAGGAGACAACCTTTTCGATATTGCCCGACGCTTCGGCACCACCATGGATAAACTGCGGGCTTTAAATAGCCTTTCCCGCAAAGACAAAATTTTTGCGGGTCAAATCCTTCGTCTATCCCAATCCCCACCCAAGAGTCGAGTGGCCGCAGAACGTGAAGACGATGAAACCCTTCCGCCAGGCCAAAAGCGATATCACGTGGTGCAAAAAGGGGAGACCCTATTTGGCTTGAGCCGTACCCTGGGGGTTGACCAAAAGGATTTGATTCGCTGGAATCAGATGAAGGGCAAATCGCTTCGGTCTGGCCAAGGCTTGGTTTATGTCGCCAAAGAAG
>JAYUVP010000012.1:0-2092 GCA_043753995.1 Fibrobacterota bacterium | reverse complement strand
GGCGAGAGGGTCAGGGTCATGGAAAACGAAGAAATCAAGCTACACTGCCCTTGCTGCAAGGCCAAGCTTATCATTGATCGGAAAACCGGCGGGGTGATCAAGTTCGAGGCGCTCAAAAACGAAGTGCCCAGCTTCGACGCCTTCCTCAAATCGGATAAAAATAGGGCTCAAGAGCTGGAATCAAAATTCGCCGAATCCAAAAAAACTGAAGAGAATCGCCTCGATTTGCTCCAAAAAAAATGGGAATGGGCCAAGAAAAACAAAGACAAGCTGCCCGAAGCACCGCTTCCGGGAATTCAATGGGATTGAAATTCGGCATTCTCGGCCGACAGGAATTTTGAATTATGGCCGATGCGAGCATTGCCTACGAAATCATCCGCACGGTGACCCGCACCATGGTGGAAAGCCGCGATACCCAGCCCGCCCTGGACGCCGTGGTCCGGCTCATTTCCGAGAAAATGAAGGTCGAGGTTTGTTCGATTTATCTGTTCGACAAATCTGAAGGCATGCTGCATTTACGGGCCAGCAAAGGCCTCAATCTTCATGGCGATAATCGCGTCTCCATGTCTCCAGAAGAAGGTTTGACGGGCCACGTTTATAGCCTAGGCGAATTGATTAATATCGCGTCGCCGCGCGAAGACAGTCGCTTCAAATATTTTCCATCCTTGGGCGAAGAGCGGCTCAATAATTTCATGGGCATCCCCATTCCTCCGGGACGACCCAACGGCCGCGGAGTGTTGATTCTGCAAAATACCGTGGCCGAGCCCTTTCCCTCGGTGGTTGAAGATTTGGCCTATACCCTGGCGGCCCATCTCGGAACCTTGATTGATTCGCGGGAGGATAGCCCCAGCCAACGTGTCAGCACCTCTTCCCTTCCCAAAGGTTCTTTCGCGGCCGACGATGGGCGTTCGCAAGGGGCCAAAGACACGTCCATCTCCCCCGTCGCCCAAGCCATGGCCACGGAAGGCCAGACCTTTATTCGCGCCCAGGTCGCCCTTGGCGGCATTGGGGAGGGCAAGGTCAGCGTGCTACGCACCCACCAGGTCTGGGATTCGATCATATTCTCCGAATGCCAAAACCCAGACGAGGAATTGCAGGTCTTGCGCAAGGCCCTCGATCTGGCCCGGGAAGAAAGCCGATGGCTACGGCAGCGCGCCTCGGAAATTTTTGCCGAACTGGATGCACGCATCTTCGACGTGCATGAGATGATGCTTTCCGATGAGCATTATATCGGCCTCATCGAAAGTCATATTCGCGAAAAAATGACGGCACCGTTCTCGGTGAAAATCGCGACTCGTGAATTGTGCAGCTCTTTTATCGACAGCGGAGTAGAAGCCCTCGCCAGTCGCGCCGCCGATTTGAAAGACGTGGGTCTGCGGCTCATTAATGCCCTGGGTGAAGTGCGCGATCATCGCAAAGCCGTCGACATCACGGAAGAGGGTGTGGTGGTTGCCGCCGTCGAATTACTACCCTCGGATTTGATTTACCTGCAATCGCGCCGCATCGTCGGCATCCTATGCGAAACCGGTGGCGTGACCTCGCATGCCGCCATTTTGGCGCGCTCTCTAGGCATCCCCTGCTTCATGGGTGTGCCTGGATTGACCAAGCATATTCACAATGGCACTCCGGTCATTCTAGACGGCCATAGTGGGCTCATCTATATCCGTCCCGATATTCATGTACAGCGCGAATATCGACGTCTGCAAGAGCAATTGCAGAATGAGCAAACCGGAAATTCGCCGCAAGGTTCTTTTTCCCGCGATGGCGTCGAAGTTGAGCTTTCGGCCAATGTTTCTCTGCTTTCCGACCTTGAACTCATGCAACGGCATGGCATCAAGGACGTCGGCCTATATCGATCCGAATTCTTTTTCATGATTCGCAATCAATTCCCCGACGAAGAGACCCAATACCAGGTCTATCGCAAGGTTTTGGAACGGCATGGGGAAAAAAAGGTCACCTTTCGTCTCCTCGATGTGGGCGGAGACAAGCCCCTTCGTTATTTCGACTGGGGCAAGGAAGAAAATCCCTCCTTGGGCTGGCGATCCATTCGCATGCTCCTCACCCGACTCGACATACTTAAACCCCATTTGCG
>JAYUVP010000011.1:0-14417 GCA_043753995.1 Fibrobacterota bacterium | reverse complement strand
CCGTGCTATTCAATTTTACGGAAACACCTATTGTTACTCATGGTCCCTACGAATACCCCACGGAGAAAGCCTAATGGCCAATTTAGCCTCGGCCTCGTCCGGCCTTAAAACCCATGAGGTCGCTCATCACTTTGATGATTTAGACCAGGAGTTCGACTCGCACAAGACTGGTATGTGGCTGTTCTTGGCTTCTGAAATCATGATGTTCGGCGCACTTTTTGTCGGGCTCATCATTTTTATGACGCGTTGGCCTGGTGCCTACCATGAAGGTTCCAGCCATCTCGATTGGCGTCTTGGCACGGTAAATACCTTCTTCTTGCTCACCAGTGGTTTGACCATGGCCTTGGCCGCGTATTATGCGCAGCAAAGCAATCAGGGTAAGGTTCGCGCGAATTTAATTCTGAGCCTAGTTTTAGCTTGCGGATTTTTAGTGGTGAAAACCATTGAGTATCAAGCCAAAATCCATCACGGCACCTTACCGGGCTCCTATTTCCACGGAGAAGGCTTTACGGATCCGCATACCCATGTCTTTTTCGGACTTTATTTCATCATGACTGGCCTGCATGCTATCCACGTCCTGGTCGGGATGGGTTTGATGATTTGGTGCCTTTGGATTTCCACGCGTGAGAAATTCACTCGCAGCTGGTTTACGCCGGTGGAAATGGCTGGGCTTTATTGGGCCTTGGTAGACTTGGTATGGGTTTTCCTCTTTCCCATGCTTTATTTGGTGGGGTGAATACAATGCAACAACCTGGCCATACCTATAGCTTTCGTTCCTTAATAGCCACCTATATTGGCCTCATGTTTTTGGCTGCCTTGATGATTGGCTTTTCCCAAATTGAAGTGATTGCTTGGTCCCAGTGCAAGGACACAAACAATTTTCTTTGTGCCATGGCTCACCTATTCGATATGCAAACCGTCCGCACCGCGGTGATACTCGGTATTGCCCTTTGCATGGGTGTTTTGACGGCCCTCGTTCTTATGGGTCTGGCCTTCGAGAAAAAGCTCATCAATGTGGTTGTTTTCTTAGCCAATTTCCCCTTCCTGGCGATTTTCGTCACCTTCACCTGGGCGGATCATGCCTTTCGCGGAGAGATTGAAAAGTCTTTTACCCAGGACATTAATTGGGAATCGCCCGTGATGAAGGAAAATGCCAAGGCCGCAGCTCATAAGGCTGGTGCCCCTGCTGAAGCCTCGACGGAAACCAAAAGCCACTAAACTTTGCAACAGAAAGAATTCAAGCCCGGTCGAGTCTCTCGGCAGGGCTTATTTTTTGCCCAATATGAATTCTCATCCAGCTCCTGAAAACCCTCCCTTTGTCAGAAAATCTTTCCTGGCCTTCGCCTTAGGTTTGCCCATTGCCCTAGTGGCCATAGGGTCAATTTTGATGATTTTCCAATACCGACAATTGAAAAGTTTGGTGTCTGAAAGTCCGGCCGTCCTTGATTCCATTCCAGTATCCAAGGTGGAGCAAGCGAAAGTTTTGTCCAAAGTAAGTGGTTTTGTCGCAGACATTTCACAGGATTCAGGCATGGCTGCCGATACCTTGAAGTTAAGCGAATTAGAAATGAATCACTTGCTTCGCTGTACAGAGGTGATGGGAAAAAATGGCGAAACCTATCGTCTAAAAATCGAAGACTCGGTTTTGGCCCTCAGCAATGTTTTGCCTGCTATCCAATTAGGTGGGCCGGTTGCTTGGCTAATTCGTTTGTTTCATCCCAAAGGATGGTTGAATTCCGAAATGAGGGCGACAGCAGGCTTTGAAAAAGGCCGGATTCAAATCACCTTGATACAAGCCAAAATGAATGGAAAGGATGTACCGGTTTCTTCTTTCAATCGCGACAATCGATTAGATCCAAGACGCATGGTTTCCGATACCTTGGCTTTGGATGCAGCCTTACGGAGCCTCTCCGACCTTCGTATTTCCCGAGGCGAGGCGCTTCTCATTCGCCGTTCAAAATAAATTCTCGGTACTTTAGCCCTTAGCCCTTAAGGCTGCCCCTTGATTTCAGCCAATATTCTCTCAGCTTCAGGGTCTTTTTGATCTGCTGCCTTCAGAAGCCATTTGAGGCCTAAAGCTTCATCGCGCGGATAGCCTTGGCCCTTGAAATAAATGCGTCCCATATGGCTTTGCGCGACGGCATGACCTTTTGTGGCGGCTGATTGTAGCCAGAACATAGCCTGGGCTTTACTTCGCTTGGCACCTTTCCCGGCTAAATGCCTCAAGGCCAGGCGATACTGGGCTTCGGCCATTCCATTAGAAGCCGCACGGCGATAATGCGAGGTGGCAAGAGAATCATCTTGAGGCAAGGTCAGTCCGGAATCATACATGGTTCCCACCTGCAATAATGCCGTCGTGTCTCCCTCTTTAGCCTTGGTTAATAGGGTGGCCAATGGGTCGGGCCTAGATTCAACGGGGGGTGGCGCAGCATTCACTGACATCGAATCAGATAATGCCAGGGTGTCCCCTAATTCTGAAAGTGTGTCCTTGGCGGTACTATCAATGGCAATAGGGCTGAGCGGCGCCAAATTCGTTTTTGGGCTGGAGAGGTGCTGCAGCCAATTTCCCTTCCATAAACCTAGAGCCAAAAGCGGGGCAATTAGGATGGCAAGGAGGGCGGTGCCACGCCAATTTTTGTTTCGAGGTGGACCCGATGGAGAAAATGGCGTGGATAGGGCCTTTTGTAGAAGGGGCAAGGTCCGCGTTCCAGAGTCATTCGAAGAGCCGCCTAAAGATCCATCACCTTGATTGCCTTTATCTGTTTCGGGTGTGGTAGCTCGAGTGCGCAATAAAGGCTTGTCGATTTGTTTGCGCTGCAATCCTCTTTCGCTCAAAATGCTGAGGATATCGCTCTCCAAAATCTGGGTCAGCTGCGTCTGATCGCGAAAAGTTTTGGCTTTATGTTGTTCCGAGAGTCTTCGCCGAAAATTTTGCAATAAGGGGATTTTAACGGCGTCCCGTTCGACTGAGCCGGGAACTCGACCTGATTCTTCATCGCGTAAATAGACCAGAATGGTTTTTCCGAGGCGAGTCGCTTCTTCGTATTCCCTTTCTTCCTGGGCGCGATTTTGGCCGGGAGACACTATGCCATAGAGATGGCCCACCACCAGAATAATGACATCACTGGCGGCGATGTCTTGTAAGGCGCTTTCCAGGCTAGGAAGGGTGCGCGCTCCGAAATAGCTGAAATGGGGCGTCCGCAGCCTGCAATCTTCCAGCCAGGCCAATAGGGCATGGCGCTCGCTCGCGAGATCGCGATTGCTGCCGCATAAATGAATTCGAAGTGAAGATTTCAAGGAAGACTAATCTACACGCGGCAACCCAAGCGTTCAATGCGAACTTGAACGAAGTATGGAAAGAGCTTTTTGGCCACCCAAGGTGTCTCCGGCCAAAGCCGTATCCAACCAGGGTTTGGCCTGGTCCGGGAGTTTCTTGTGATGAAGTAAGAGACCTAAATTGCCAGCGGCTTCTGGGAATTGCGGCAACGACTGATTGATTAGCCGATAGAGGTCTTGGGCCCAATCCTCTTGGCCCTGATCATGCTGAGTATTGGCGAAATTGAAGATTAGGGCCAGTAAGGCCGCCTCTGGCGGCTTCGAGGATAAGGCAGCATACCATGGCCGCTTTGCAAGGAGAAAGGTTTGGGCATAAAAAGCAGAATCTCTTTCAAGAGTCGGCTTCAAGGTTTCCAGATAGCGAGTTTTCCCCTGGATGTCGAGTGAAAGTGTGATATGGCTTGGCAAAAACACCGGACGTAGCGGCAAATTCACGGCCTCGGCATAGGCTAAAAAAAGCAAGGTCAAGCCAACACAGGAACCTTTGCGATCTTCTAGAACGCGACTAGGCAGGGAAAGATCGAGGCTGGTCGGTCCGGAGACAGGCTGTAACTTCAAGGAGTCGAAGACAAAAGATTTCAGGGCGGTTAATTTCGCCTCGGGATCGGAAATACTCAGTAGACGATTTTTGAGCAAGCCCTCTTGTACTGTCAAGCTTTCCACGAATTCCGAACGGGGTTCTAAGCCTTGGTATCGGCGAATCAAAGCATCTAATGCCACCAATCGTTCGTGAAAACTGGCGGGCCTTTTATTGAGAATGGAAAGTACCGAAGACGCAGGATCGCCACCGGGCATTTCGCAATGCATCAAGCAGATGGGTGACAAGCCCAGAAGAACCGCTAAAGAAAAGGATAGCCCGGGTTGTGTTTTTCGCGGCATAGGTCATAAAGTATCAAGCCATATCGAATTATTCGCATTCCCAATCCGAAAAGACGGGTAAAAACGGGTGGGTTGCCAAAGACGAACCCGAGATGTCTATTTCAAAAATGATCCGCATCGTCACGACAACTCCTACCTACCTAATTATTTGGGCGCGTAAAGTCGTGGCTTTTCCATGCGGGTCTTGATCACGACATCCTAAACGGTTCGTGGCAAAGAGGCCCGCTTCTCCCTGAAGCGGGCCTCTTTGTTTTGAGGTCCGCGTCAGAAGAGACCGAAGTCTCGGCCACAAGCGTTAGCATGCGGAAAGGCATCATGCGAGTCTCCTCGTCAATGGGTATAGCGGCAGCTATGGCCTCGGCCATTTTGTTTTCGGGCAAGGGCGTGCTGATGAAGCTCGCCTTTATGCACGGTGCCTCGATTTGGCTTTTTATGGCTTTGCGAATGGCCTATGCATTTCCGATTTTCCTTTTCCTGTGGTTTCGCGCCCTTCGTCAAGCGCGCGAACAGGGCTTACCGGAATTGGCCGCTCGTGATTGGTTCATCATTCTGATTTTGGGATTGGTCGGATATTATTTATCGGGAGTCATGGATATTGCCGGATTGCTTTATGTCTCGGCGGGAATGGAAAGGCTCATCCTTTATACCCATCCCTCCTTGGTCGTGATCTTCGGTTGGCTGTTTTTCCGGCGTACTCTGAGCCGTCCTCTGATATTTGCCATGCTGCTAGGCTATGGCGGGTTGGTCATGGCCTTTGGTGAAGAGGCTCGGGTTTCACCGATGGGGCAAGCTTGGAAAGGCGTTTTGCTCATATTCGGCAGTGCCGTGACCTATGCGCTTTTCCTGATTTATAGCGGCAAGCACATCCAGCGTCTTGGCCCGGAAAGGCTTTTCATTGGTGGGATGATGGTGTGCACGGTGATGGTCCTCGCCCAGGCAGTTTGGCTCGTGCCCTCCGGCGAATGGCTTGCATCCGTGCCTGTTCATGGTTATGCCGTGGTGGTGGCGATCTTGGGCACGGTTGTGCCGACCTTGCTATTAGGGACGGCATTACGAGCCTTAGGCCCTGAGCGCACCGCGGTACTCGGCATGGTC
Organism: Fibrobacterota bacterium; assembly: GCA_043753995.1. Lineage (GTDB taxonomy): Bacteria > Fibrobacterota > Fibrobacteria > UBA11236 > UBA11236 > JAYUVP01. The sequence goes on along the minus strand of JAYUVP010000011.1, from coordinate 9,107 downwards.
GGCCCGGTATTCACACTTTTCTTGGGACACTTCACCTTGCAGGAGCCACTCACCTGGCTCAATGCTGCCGGTTTAGCTTTGACCTTGGTGGGCGGTTGGATTTTGAGTCGCGAAAGCCGAATGAAAAAAGTCAAAGCCGCGGCTTAGGGCTCCGGCTTAATCTTCACGCAAGGCTTGCATGGTTTTTCGCATGCGTTGGCCGGCGATAGCGCCGAGGGCGGCGATGATGCCGCCAGCCATCGCAGTGGCGAGCAGCATGCCTTGGGGCCCGGGAAGGTGAAAGAGATGGGCGAGGCGGCTGGACAATAGGGATGCATTTGCCAAGTCCATTTGCAAAGCAGGCAATAGCCAAGCTACACCTCCCGCAACAAAGGCTTGGGGCAATAGCCACCACAAACGTCGAAGTCTCCAGAACGCCACAAGACTGGCCGCAATGGCACCCCACCACCAAGGAAAAAACCAAGCACCTATCCAGGTGAGCAGCAAGGTGAAAACGAAAATCATTGCGGCTCCAAGGTCTGATGAAAGACGCTGGTGTCTTCGGTATCGGGCAATCTCAAGTAGCGGGTTAAGGCATAATGCTTACCCAGGGCCCAATCATTCACAAAATCATCGTAATGACGCGAACCTGGATTTCCGCTAACGCCGCCGGGGAATATGCCATAAGCTTGCGGGGGATCGGTTAGGCTAACCGCCATTCGCCAGGACGGCCCATGTCCACTTCTTTGGGCTTGAATGCAATCAGTGCAGCCGCCGACAATGAGGCTGTCCCAACCGAGCGAGGGTAGGCGCAATAAATGTTTAATAGTCACGGGACGACGACGCGACCAAGCCCATTGCCTTACCGACGGTCCGAGATCGCTACGTAGTTGGGCAATGGCGCTGCGAAGGGTGGCATGGGTTAAATCACGTAAGCTTTCAGTTTGAGGTGTACGGACATCGTCAAACCATGGCGAGGCGGACTCTTCCTGCATGAGTCGCCGGGTGACTTTGAGATTTGGCCAATTATAATGCTCGCTATCTTCCCCGAAATCATCGCTCCAAATAGCTCGATAAAGCGATTGCCACCAGGCCTCGAAAACGGTGGGCGCAAAGCCTTCCGGGCGATAGTGATAGTCCCAGTGCCGCAAAAGATCGACCAGGGTGTCTTCGGGTGATTTTAAGGATAGCGAATCCAGCAGTCCCAGCATGAGGGGAAGAATGCGCATGGCATGCTGTCCTTTGTCGTCTTGCAGCACCGAAAAAGCAGAGTCGAAATCAGCATTATGGAGGGTGGCGAGTCTTTCGCCCAATTGCACGGCGCGATCGGGGTTGGTATAGCTATTACCCAAATGATAGGGATAGGTTGAATCGACCGGCTCTTGATTGGCAGAGAAAAGAAATCCCTGGCTGGGATTCATCGATTTGGGAATTCTCTCCCAAGGCACCCAACCTTGCCAATCGTGACGCGCATCGGATCCATCCAGGATGAGTCGACCTTGTCCCGGCCATTTCCAAGGGAAGCGACCCATGTGAAATAAGGCAATGTCACCCGTGATGCTGGCGACGGCAAAGTTCTGGGAAGGACAGGCAAAACCGGTGATCGCCTCTTGAAAGCAATTCACGGTGCCGCATCCTTGCAAGCGCAATAGCGCTCCGACTTCATCGCTGGTGTCATGAGCAAGCCAGCGCAGGGCATGCAATAAAGGAGCATTGCGTCCTTTGGAGGCCTCGGGTTCACGCCAGACGATGGGGCCATGATGGGTGAGGGTTACGGTGTCAAAAATCGGGACGCCCCCGCGCACGGTAAAGGTGTCGATGCGTTGGCGCGTGTCGACCCAGCGCCCGTTATGAAAGTATTCGTGCAAGGTCGAGTCGCGGAATTTTACGCGATACCAATCGAAGACATCATCGGCACCATTGGTAAGGCCCCAGGCCAAACTGTCATTAAAGCCAGTGACAATCCCCGGCACACCCGGCAGGGAAACGCCATAGACATTGAGGCCCGGTGACCGCAATTGCATTTCATACCAAGTCGAAGGCAAGCCCAAATCGAGATGCGGATCATTGGCCAACAAGGGTTTACCCGAGCGCGTGCGCGACCCGCTGAGAATAAAATTATTGCTGCCATGATAATTCGCAGGCAAGCGTGCCTTTTCACGCAAACCACTATCGGCGCGGGATGGCGTGGAGTCCAGCTCCGCAGGCAGGACGGGCGGCGCCAGGGAGTCGCTACGCGCAGAATCCGGCTGGGGTGGGGTCGAAGCGAATCCCCAGGGGGTGCCGGGGGGAATAATGGTGGGCACTTCCAAATCATGGGACGGGAAGAACTTGCGAAAGAAAAGCGCGCCATATTTTCCAAAGGTCGCGGTCAAGGGCTGATCGTGTTCGCTCGCGCTCAGCGTCCATTGCATGCTGGCGATGAGCAAGGCCGTCTTAAGTGGGGTCCAGGGTTCAGGAGCATAATCGAGCAACTTGAATTCCAGTGGCCAGTCACGTGGTTTGAGCTGAGCTAAGTACGCATTGACGCCATCGGTATAGGCTTGTACGGCGCGACGAGTGCCTTCATGCTTAAGAAAGCCACCCTCCATGGCCTTGGCGGCCTCTAATAAGCCATAGCGGCGGCGCATCTTGTCATGCTCAAGGAGGGCGGTTCCCATCACTTCGGCCAGGCGGCCACCCGCCTCTCGCGTGACCACGTCCATTTCCCAAAGGCGATCGCTGGCCGTGACAAAGCCCTGAGCCACATACAGGTCTTTTTCCGAAGACGCAAAAAGGTGCGGAACATGCCGCTTGTCGCGAACCACATTCACCGCATGATCCAGCCCGACAAGGGATAGCGTGGCCTTGGGGCGCACCGGGTCGGCTTCCGCATTGCGCCAAAAGCCCTCGAAGGGAGATAAGAAAGGGGCCAGGCGAGGCAGGGAGCCCCATTTCGCTCCGAAGCCTACAAGAAGTCCCACTGCCAGAACAATCTGGCAAAGCCAAAGAAAGACGCGCATGCTGGCGGCAATTGTAACAAAGGGGCTTTTGTAGTTTCCCTATTTTAGCGGATATCTCTTTGGGCATGCCAAGCATTTTGATCACGGGCGGTTTGGGTCGGTTGGGAAGGCCCTTATTGAAAAAGCTATTGGATAGCGGTTTTCATGTGCGCGCATTGCGCTTGGCGACGGAAGCCCAGCCCGATTTATCGTCACCCAATTTTGAATGCCTGGTGGGTGATATTCGCGACGCTCAAAGTCTAATACCCGCTTGTCGAGGCGTTTCGGCTGTGATGCACTTGGCGGGGATTTTGCAGAGTCGTGATCCCGCCGAGTTTGAAAGGATCAATGCGCAAGGCACTCGCAATTTGATTGCTGCCAGTGAAATGGCGGGCGTGCAACATTTTGTTTTCATTTCCTCCATTTCGGTGACCTATAGCGCATTGAGTCCCTATGCCATTTCCAAGCTTGACGCAGAGGCCGCCTTGCAAGCGTCAAAATTGCCCCATTGGACCGTGATTCGGCCCACCTTGATTTATGACGACCAGGGTGGAGCCCTGGAATTCGCCGCCTTGGTCCAGTATGTTGCGCGTTACCCCCTGTTTGCCTTGCCGGAAGGGGGTAAGGCCTTGAAGCGTCCCCTGCATGCCGAGGATGCTGGGTCCTTGCTTGCCCAATTACCGATGCAATCCCAAAGCTTTGGCAAGACCTATGCTTTGGCGGGTGGCCAATGCCTCAGCTTGCGGAGCATGACCACGGCCATTGCCAAGGGTTTGCGGCTGCGCCGGATTTGCTTGTCCTTGCCACGTGGCTTGGCTTTGTCGGCTGCCGATTGGGCCGATCATTTTCGTCCCGGGGGTTCGGTGGGGCGACAGGGCATGCTGGGCTTATTGCAAGACGCCGCACCGGATATCAGCGATTTGCAAGGCGACTTTGATTTTCAACCGCGCGGTTTTCTGCCCACGGAACAAAGCCTGCGCTTGGCGGCGGGTTGGGATAAGCCATGAAGTGGGGGATTTTCATCCCGGCCTATCAGGCGGCGAAGACCTTGCCTGATTTGTTGGCGCGCATTCCTGATTCTGTTTGGAATCAATGCCGTACCGTGGTTGTCCTCGATGACGGTAGCCGCGATGGTACCCATACTGTCGCTGAAGCTTGGAAAGTCCGGCATGCACAATTCCTATGCCTTCGCTCACAAAAAAACCAGGGCTATGGCGCGACTGTTTTGCGAGGCATTGAACATTGCCGAGAGGCGGGTTGCGAATTTGCCGTTTGTCTACATGCCGATGGCCAATATCCGCCTGAGGCCATTGCCGATGGCATCGCTTTAATGCAAAAGCATCCTTGGGATTTGCTTCAAGGATCAAGGCATTTGGCTGACACGGCTTTGCAAGGGGGCATGCCTTTGTATAAGTATGTCGCTGGCCGCATTCTCACCTTCATGGAAAACCTTTGTTTCGGATTGCGCATGACCGATTATCACAGCGGCTTTTTGATTTATGGCCCGCAGGCCTTGGCAAAAATTCCCTTTACCAAGCTCAGCGGGTATTTCGATTTCGACCTAGAGGCTATCGCCACCGCCCGAGCCAAGGGATTGAGCGTAGGGGAGATGGCCATACCCACGCGTTATGCCGAAGAAGTTTCCCACCTCAATCCTTGGCGCTATGGCCTGCGTGCCTTAGGCGTCATGAGCCGCTATTGGCGGGGGTATTATGGGCGTTTGTAAATCGATAAGCCTTTGTTTGTTCGGCGGCTGGCTGGGTTTAGTCGGCGAAATTCCTCTGGCCCAAGCTTCCCATGTCGAAGGTCGGTCGGGCGCTGAAGCCCAGGCGCCAGGTGATTCGTCCGGAATTCCCGCTTGGCCTACCGAAGAACGCGACTGGGTACGCAAAGTATTGCAAAGCAATCGCGACTTGGCGCGACAAAGATTGATTCGACGAGCCGCGAATGTGGATACCCGAATGGCGGAAAAGGCTTTTCTGCCCATGTGGACTTTGGAGGCGTCGGCGGAAACCGCTCCTTATGCGAAAGGACCCGCCACGCTCAACGTGGGTAACACCAATGTCAACCTAGGTTCGGGCCAAGACCGCTATGCTTCACAAGCATCGCTTGGCCTAAAGCAAGCCTTGCCCACAGGAGGCGAAATCGGCGCCCAGGTAGAAGGAGGTGCGCATCGCCCGGAAGGCGGCGCCTGGCGAGACACTCAATCTGTCGCACTGAATATGCGGCAGCCTTTATTGCGAGGTTTCGGATCTCATTCAGAGGTTCAAGCCAGCATAGCCATGGCTAGAAATGAAGAAGCCTTGGCCGAATCAGAATTGCGCGCCCAATTGTTGGCCACCAGTTTCCAAGCCCGCACTGAATATTGGAATATGATGCTTCAAGTCAGGCAAATGCAATCCTTGCTGGCGGATTCGGCCTATTGGGAATTATCGCTTCGCACCGCCGAAGCAAGGCATAGGCTTGGCGATTTGGCGGAAGACGAATATTTGCGTTATCGCATTCAAGCCTTGGGAGCGAGGCAAAGCTTACTCGAAGGTCGGCTGTCCTATCGCCGTAAAGTCGCCGAATTGATTTTGCTCCTGGGGGACTCGCCGCGCCAGTCGGATATTGAAGTGGCGGGGCATGCCGATTCTGTTTTGGCCGGCTTGGGCTTGCTTTTCATCGATAGTTTGGAATCGGAGCCTCCACCCCCCGTGCCGATTGAGGAAAAGACCCTGAGCTCGCGCCATCCAACTTGGTTGCGCTTGGCTCATTTGCAGCAGAGATTCGAATTGCAAGCCCAGCGCGCCCGCGATGCCGAAAAGCCACAACTGGATTTGCAGGCTAGTTGGCGCAAGCCCATCGGCGGTCGATCCGATGCGCGATTGGGGGCAACCTTCGCTTGGACCTTGCCCACTTTGTCGGCAAGCCGTGATTTGCAAAAAACACTTTTGCAAGCTGAAGCACAAAAACTGGATTCCACCCAAACCCTGGCGCTACTGCGCACGACCGTGGCTCGCCTTATTGATGCCTATGCGACCCAGGGCGAGCGTTTTCGCATGGCAAAGGAGAAGGTCGGGCTCGAGCAGAAGCGCAGCCGCATCGCAGAAAGACGGCATGCCTTGGGAGATATTGATTTCACCGAATTGCAATTATCAGCGCGCGATCGTTTGCAAGCCGAACAGGATGTAACCTCGGCCTATGTCGCCCTGCGCCTTTTGAATGCGGAAATTGAAAAATGGAATGGTCGCGCCTTGGTGGGCAGCGGCGTGATTTTGGAAGGAGTTCATCCTTGATACAACAGCAAAAAAAGATTTTTCGACTTGGTGTTATGGCTTTAGCCGCATCCGTCATGAGCTTGTCCCTGGTGGCATGCAACTCCAAATCCGAGCTGCCGACGCGCCGCACGGCCAAGGTGGAAAGGCAAGATATAAAGGATGCCTTGACCTTGAGCGGAGTGCTAGAAGCCGTTGAGGAAGTAAGCCTTAAAAGCGAAGTGTCCGGCCAAATCAAGCGCTTGCGCGTGGAGGAGGGAGACTTAGTTCGCAAAGGGGATACGTTAGTTGAAATTGATCCGGAGCAATTGCTCAATCGCCGTGTACGCGATCAATTATCCCTGGCGCGCAGTCGTATTTTAAATGCGCAAGCCCAGCGCAATGCCGCCATGGCGGAAAGTTTGCGCGCCGTCGAAGGCATTTCCCCGCAGAAAATTCAAGATCAACTGTGGCAAGCACAACTAACGCATATTCAAGTGCGGCAAGACAGCCTAGCCCTGCGCGAAACCGAAATACAATTGTCCAAGACGGCGGTGCTGGCACCGCTTACGGGTTATTTGATCGGACTGGAAGTGAAATCCGGTGAAGTCATCGTGGCGGGCACGGCCTCTTTCGGTGGAGGTACCAGCCTGGGTACCGTGGCCGATCTTTCCAAACGGCGGGTGACCGTCAAGATTTCCGAGCTCGATTATCCGCATTTGTCCTTGGGTCAAAAGGCGAATGTCACCACCGAAGCCAAGCCGGGCGCTCGTTTTCCAGGGCAGGTGGATTATATCGGCCGCATGGCCAAGGAAAACAAAGATCGCAATGTGAGGCAATTCGACGTGCGCGTCACCCTCGACACCATCGACGCGGAGGCTCAAAAAGTTTTGCCTCCCGGCGCCACGGTCACGGTGGAATTCACTCTGTTCGACGTGAAGCAAGTTTTGTCCCTTCCTTATGAATGCGTGCATACCGGCGCGGGCGAAGGTGCCTTCGTGTATTTGCCCAGTGGAAAGGATGGGAAGGAAAAACGAAGCGTGACCTTGGGCGCTAATAATTTCAATCGTATCGAAATCACCGCTGGCCTCAAGGAAGGCGAAGTGGTCTTGATGGACGATGAAATGGCGAGTCCGGGCGGCAAGCCGCCTCATGGTGGGTCGAAATAAGTGTGGCTGGCATGAGCTTGCTTCGATTGCAAAAGGTCTGCAAGGCCTATCGCCTGGGCAAGGAAGAAATTCCGGTATTGCGTGATATTGATCTCGAAGTGGAGCGCGGGGCCTATCTCGCCATCATGGGCCCTTCGGGATCCGGCAAGTCGACTTTATTGCATATACTCGGTTGCCTCGATGCTCCGACTTCTGGACAATATTGGTTGAATGGCCAGGCCGTCCATGAGGCGAATGCCACGGCCCTGGCGCGGCTTCGCAATCGCTCTATCGGATTTGTATTTCAGAATTTCAATCTCTTGCCGCGACTCAATTTGGCCCAAAATGTTGAATTGCCTCTCATTTATTCCGGCATACCCAGCGGTGAAAGAAAGCGCTTGGTCCAGGCCATGCTTGAGCGCCTCGGCATTTGGGAGCGGCGTAAGCACAAACCCCATGAAGTTTCCGGTGGCCAAAAGCAGCGAGCCGCCATTGCCCGTGCCTTGGTGAAAAAGCCAGACTTCATTCTGGCTGACGAGCCCACCGGCAATTTGGATTCGGATACCACCCAGGAGATTTTGAAACTTTTTTCCGCCTTGAATGCCGAAGGCCATAGCATCATCCTCATCACCCATGAAGCGGACGTGGCCCATGCCGCGGGCTCCTTGCGTATACTGCGGGACGGTCGACTTCTGGGAGCCGCTGAGAAGTGAAAGGCCAAGGCGAAAATGCGGGCGGAGCCATGATAGGCTTGCGCCTGGGATTGCGAGAAATCGGATCCAATTTGCGGAGGAGTGTCTTGAGCCTCCTTTCCATATGCCTCGGCATTGCCACGGTTTTATTGCTCAATAGCCTCACCGGTGGCGCCAAAGAGGAATCGCAAAAGCAAATGAATCGCATGGGCGGCGTGTCCATGCTGACGGTGGAATCCGTAGACCCCGCGACTCCCGAGGAAGAAGCCGCTTTCTCGCGCAGCGAAGGATTGCGCTATGAGGAAATGCAGGCTTTTGTGCGTCGGGCCGAATGCTGCGACGCACTCTTGCCGGAGGGCTGGCACAAGGAAAATTCCCTGCGTGGCCCCAAGGGTCCGAAAAGCGGGCATGCCATGGCCATCAATTGGCTCTATTTCGAACAGAATAATGTTCCTGTGGGCTATTGGCATGAGCCCGTAACGCGCCTGTCACCGGCCTGGGATCGCGGCGAAGAGATTTGCGTTTTAGGCGATAAATTGGCCGCCGACCTTTTCGGTGAAAGCTATGCGGCCTTGGGCCAAACTTTGGAATACGGCAAGGTGAAATGGCGCGTGGTTGGGCTAATCACTTCCATCAGCCGCTTGGATTGGCGAAGGCGAGTGGCTTACTATCCCTATACTGCTTATTTGCATCACTTCGCGGGCGATCAAGGCAAATTAAAATCAATCAAGGTGCGCCTGCGCAGCAAGATGGAACCCGACGCGGCAGTGCGTGAAATGCGCGCCTATCTGTTAAAAAGTCACCGAGGTGTGCGCGACTTTTCCATTCTCACCGCTGAGGAACAAATTGCGGAAAATGCCAAGGCCTCGGAGGCGCTTTCCATGTTGGGCTGGGCCATTGCCCTGATGGCCTTGGGCGTCGGTGGAGTGGGCATTTTAAATCTCATGCTCGCCACCGTATCCAGCCGGTTACGGGAGATTGGTGTGCGCAAGGCCTTAGGCGCCAGCGATTCCTCCATTCTGGCGCAATTCTTGGCGGAGTCGGTCACGGTCTCAGGCATGGGCACCTTAT
>JAYUVP010000010.1:0-3888 GCA_043753995.1 Fibrobacterota bacterium | reverse complement strand
CAATACGCCACCGTAGGCGGGTATACTTTGCCTTCTTTGTCGCCCGAGTCCTTTTTTTGGAAATAGGCGACTTCATAATTGGCGTATACGTAACGATCGGCCTTTTCCTTGAGTATGGATTTGAGCAGGCTTTCGGTTTTGCCTTTGATGAGGGAGTCGCTGACGACGACCTTTTCGGTCAGCATTTTCACGTTGGGGTTGGTATAGCTTACGGCCGAACGACCGGCTTCGTAGCTAAGCAACGCGCCGCTCTTGTCCCGGTAAAGGCTGATAATGGCGCTGGACTCGGGCTTGGCCACGTCTTTCATTCCGAACAGGCTCGTGAAGTACTTGATCATATCCGTGCTGAGCGGCCGGTCCCCGATCCGATATTGGCGGGCCATGACGCTATCCTGCTTGCCCGGCTGCGGTTTCGCCGCGGCGGCTTTCGCCGAATCGGCAGCGGCGATCTTTTGCGCGGACTGGGCGGAATCGTTGGCCCGTTTCACGGCGGCCGCGAGCACGGCCGCGGCCTTGGCGGAATCCGCTTTGGCGGCTTTTAGGGCGGCGGCGAGGGAATCGCGGGATTTCTTTTCGGCGGCGGCCATGGCGATGGCTTGTTTTAGCGAGTCGCGCCGGAACGCCTTATGCGCCACCAATAGCGAGTCCTTGGTTTTCCGCGCTGCGGCTGCCAAGGCGGCCGCGTTTTTGAGCGAGTCGGCTTTCGCGGCTTTCTGGATGGTCGCCAGGGAGTCCTTGCTTTTTTTGGCGGCCGCGGCCGCGGCATTGGCCGCCTTAATGGAGTCTAGCCGGGCCGTTTTGCGCACGGCGGCGGAAGAGTCGGCCGCTTTTTTCGCGAGGGCGGCCTGTATGGCGGTTTGCGCCGCGGCGGCTTTCACGGAATCGCGTTTTGCCGCCTTCTGGGCGGCCAAGGTGGAGTCCTTGGCCTTCTTCGCGGCCGTGGCCGCTGCCTGGGCGGTAGCCAGGGAATCCTTCTTCGCTTTCCTGCTGGCCAAGACGGCGTCACGGGTAGCCTTTTGCGCGGCCGCTAGGGAGTCCTGCTTGGCTTTTTGCTGCGCCGTGGTAGAGTCGCGAACGAATTTCCTCCTGGCCGCGGTGGAGTCGCGAACGGCTTTGCGGCGCGCCAGGGTGGAATCCATTACGAAGCGATTGCGCGCATCCGCAGAATCGCGGATGGCCTTGGCATGGATGGCCAGCGAGTCCTTGACGAATTTCCGCCGCAGCTCAATGGAATCCTTCAAGACCAGGGCATGCGCCACTAGTGAATCCTGAATGGCTTTCCCGCGGGCCGCGAGCGAATCATGCTGGGATTGCTTGGGAGCGGTCTTGGCCGAATCCTTGGGAGCCGCGACGACAGGAGCGCTCTTCGCCGGAGTTACCGAAGCCTGGCGGGGCGCGGAAGTCGTTACCGCAGCGGGGGAGGCCGTTGCCGTTACGGGCGCGGTCTCTTTGGCGGCGTTAAGGGCGGGCGCCGCTTTTTTTGCGAGGGCGGCTTTCGCCGTATCGACCGCGACGGTCTCCAGCTTTTGCAACGGCTTAACCGTCTCCAACGCGAATACGGGGGCGCAAATCGCCGCAATCAGGATAAATACAGCTTTTCTCATGCTGGGCTCCACAAAGAATTTAGGATGGGAACAAGGACCGCGCTCAATATTGAGGCGAACCGAGTATTTGGGAATAGTAGTGACCGGCATTGGAGTACGCGGCGTTCAAATTCGTGTTCTTAAAGAGCTCTTTGCAATAGTCGATGGCGATTCCGTTGAGTACCTGGGCCGAGAGGCAGCCGGGTTCCAATCCGAAGGTGGGGAAGAGGTTCCGGTAACCGTAGTCGCTCTCGGCATCGAAAAAGGAACGGCTCAGGTTTTCCTCGCGGCTGGTCCAGTTGTACCAGAAATCCGTATACAGTTCCGAACTCAAGTCGATATCGAAGGCGTGGGACTTGAATCCGAGCATGGCTTTGAGGCCTTTGAAGGCGCCATTCCAAGCGGTAGCGGGCGCGCTAGGAGCGGTATTGAAAGAAGAACACGTATTGGCGAGGAACCAGCGATTGTAGCCCCCCCATCCGAAATTCAATGAACCCGGCGTGATGGTTCCGTAAGTTCCGCCCGCATTCGCCGTCCCTCCCAGAAATAAAGCGCCATTCTGGCCATGGCCCCCGAAATAGATGAAATTGCAAAACTCCCTACCGCCGCTGCCGGCATAGGTGCTGGTTATCGCCGCGCGGGTGACCTGGGTGTCATGCGGATTCAGGACCAGGGTGGGTATTTTCTTTCCGGCATATTGCGAATACCCGGAGAGGACGAGTTGGGTCGCGAGGAAGAAGTTCGCGCCAGCCGCGTTCATATAGGTGAGGTTGGTGCCGCCGCCGCCGTTGGTGCTGTAGTTTTCAATCGTAAAGGTTCCAACATCCACGCTAGTGGGTATGGCGGAAACCGTTCCGATGGAAAGAATGCCGACAAATGAAAATGCCAAGATCCGTTTCATTACTCTCGCTCCCGGGAATTCAATCCGATAAATATCAATCAACACGGACGGAATCGGAAGCTTTAAGCGAAGAAGTGAAGATTTTTTTTCCGCAACTTATCACTTTATAAGGGACAGTATGCGTCGCGTCCACATTAAAGGACGACACCTTCACTTCGTAAACTTCCAGTTGCTTCTGTTGCGATTGACCTTCCGTTGCGATGATTCTCAGCAATCTCACCGGAAAATCGCCGATAGGGATGGGGCCGATTGTCAGGATCGAATCCGGAATCATCTTGAAAAAAAATGGCGAGCCGGGAATATAGAAACACAATGTGGTTTTTCCTTGCATTGAAAATCCCAGCTCTAGCAGGGACGTATCCGCTATTCCATGGATCGCAAAACGCCTATTCGCGAAATTGAATGAATAGTCCGGTTTTCCCGAAAATGGGGAGGAGATGAATTTTTTGCGTTTGACGGAGTAGAGGAATCCTCCCAAAAAGGATTCCACGGTATCGATCTCCACGCGCACGGAAAAAAAGATCGTGTCCGCGCCGTTGCCGACCCATTGCCGCAGCAAGGCTCCGGGAATTTTTTGCGACCCGGCGTTTTCGAAGGCCACTTCGGTCGTCTCCGGAGCCTGGAATGCCGGAATGACGCCGGCCTTGTACAGAATCAGGCGGCCGGATGCCGTCAACGGGGCTCCGGATTCGTCGAAGAAGCCCACGACCAGATCCGAGTCCGCCGAACCTCTCACCCACTTAGGCAGGATGGGCGCGTCTTCCGGAGGCCAGTTGGTGCTGGAGGTGGCGCCTGCCAGCAAATCCATATCTTCCACTCCGGCTTCCGGGGTGACGGATCCGTTGGGGCCGGCAGTATCCGGCTGCATGCATCCGGTGACGGCCAGGAAAAGGAATATCAGCGCGAGTTTCATATTACCGCCATCCCCTCATAGGGTGTTGGGAATGATCTGGAATACCACGGTGCAAACCTTGTCCGTTCCTTTGTCCTTGGCGACGATGTCCTTCATCTCTTCCTGGAAAGCGGAGAATTTCTTCCGGATCGCTTTCAGGCTTTCGTTGGAAACCGTGGTGACCTGGGTGCTGAAGGCTTTGAATTTGGCGATATCGCCGGCCGCCAAACTGTTGGTCAGTCCTTGGATTTGCCGGTTGTATTCCAGCGCCACCTCGCCGCTGAATCCCCCCGATACCAGGTGGTTGCGGGTCAAGGCATAGCCGCGTTCGGATTTTTTGACCAACTCCAGCTCCATGAGGATGGCAATGGACTCCAGGACCTGGGCTTCGCTGAGCGCGGGGAAGATTTCCGCGGCCATCTCCCTGGGAGTGGACTTCTTCTTGTCCAGGCCGAGATAGCTGAATACCACGGCGTAGTACCATTTCGCGTAGTATTTATGCTGGTTCTCGC
>JAYUVP010000009.1:0-17349 GCA_043753995.1 Fibrobacterota bacterium | reverse complement strand
CAATACCGCCACGAGAACACCGATGGTGTCGCCGTCGGCGCTGTATTTGATGGAAATGAGAAGTATGGAAAATCCCGTCAACGCCCCCACCAGGGAGCCATAGCCCTTGCGATTATAGAATTCCAGAATTAGCCCCAAGATGGCCCCCACCCAGGCTACGAAGACAAAGGTTTCGAACATATTGGTGACCGGCGCGCGTCCGGTAACGGCTAAGCGCAAACCCAACCCCACGGCTTGGGCGAGTATTCCCAAGCTCAATAAGGTGGTGGCCATGGGCCGCAACCATTTGCCCAGGAAAATCAATCCCAGCAAGGCGGCCAACCCAGAAAACCCGTAAAAGATTTTCGCCCAGTAAAAGGGATTCAACTGATTGTAGGTGAGTTCCAAATTGACCTTACTACGACTGATTGCCTTCCCGCTTTTTTCATCCACGAAGGCATGCAATTTTTCCAGTGCCTGAGAAAATTTTGGCCCGTCACCTTTTCCATAAGCCGCAACCATTTCTCCCATCGCCGTGATGGCTTCTTCTGCCCCAGCGTCCGGGTTTTTCATCGCTGCAAGGCCCCAGGCGCTTTTCCAATTCTTTGCACCCGCCGCGGGTGGAATAATTTCAACGGGAAAACTCGCATAATGGCTTGACCAATTTTCGAGGCGATGGGAAAGACTTAATAACCTCAGCTCCGTGTCGGTCCGATTTTCCGTTTTGCCTTCGTGTTCATGGCCCTCGTGACCTTCATGGGCCGCAGGCTCAACGTTCAATTTTGCAAGCGTATCGGCTACCCTCTGCAAACTCGCGCGAATGTCGAGAAAGCGATAAGGATCGTCTTCTCGCACTTGCATACCGAGCAGGGCTGCCACAGCGGTATCGGAAATACGAAAATCAGGATGTGGTTGGGCGAATAGAAAGGCATTCATCACCCCGAGATAAAGACTGAGATTATTCGCAACGCGTATGCATTCGGACTCCATGGGAGTTCGCTTCTTCTCATCTACCTTCATCGCCTCTTCCGCTAATTCGGATAGCTTATTGATATTCGGCGACAGCTGGGCGAAACTGTAACGCTGATCTTTTTCGGGCTCAATGCCCAGGGCATAGGCGACTTCCTCATTATTGATTCGGAAAACATCGTCTTCAGTGGCCGTTTTCGGAGCGAACATCACCCGCGCTAACCAGCTTATGGCCGGCTCGCCCCGATAGGTATTACGGGCGCTTAATTGCAATAGGGAATGGCGAGCATAGGAATCGAGTGGCTTAATGCGGCCGCCATCCAATACCGCGAGGTTCCCGAAATCATCCAGGGGAACGGGGCTCTTTTCCTTCGCGGACGTGCCCGTGGCCAAGGCGGACAGGAACAGCAATACAACTGGAAACTTCATGCGGCCTCCCATCGGGTCCTATTTCTGGTTCCGAACATCATGATCACAAAATGCAGAACCATGCCGGAGAAAATCACCAGGCTGGAGACGTATGGAATCCATCGACCCCCGTTTTCCACCACGGCGAATACCGAAGTTTCCTTTCCATTCCTCCCCTTCGAATACGAAGATTGAAAAAAGGTATAGTCGCCATGACGCAAGGGATGATTCATGTAGATGCGCGTCCGCCTTTCCAGACCGGCTCCCTGGATATCGACATCGCTTTCATAGCTCCGCGCAATGCCCGTTCCCGAATAGTCTTCCCGGCGGACATCAATGAGCTTGAGTGCAAGCGGCAGAGGGTGACGCTTACGTCGCAAGAGGATTTGTACGGTTTTACCCGCCACGGAAAAGGTGTTCGGATTTTCCTGCCCACCATAGAGTAAGGTATTTCGGTCGGGTCCAGAGGCCCCGAGAATGGTGAGCATGGCCCCGGGGAAATCATCCTCCGGATCCGAGTAAGGCTTACGAGAAATCAAGGAGCCTATCCCTTCGGAGTTTTCTATCCATCCCATTTCCGCGGGCCCAGGAGCGGCATCGCTATTCTTATAGTATTTGTCCAATCGGGCAATGAATCCGAATTCCCGGAAATCCAATTCGGCACCCAGTTGGTCAGCCCCAATTTCCAAGGCCGTAACCTTTTTCTCCAGCCCTTCTACGGGTTCTATCCAAACCGCCAATTCCCAAGTTCGCCTATCCAAGGAAACATTCGCTACTTCCCCTTCTTGAAGTGGGAGATAAGATTCAGTTGCGTACCGGTAGGTGACGAAGGATCCAGCCAATAGAAAAAGCAATCCGCCATGGGTGAGAATATTGCCAGCATTGGTGATGCTGTATTTCACACGAAAAATCATCGAGGCCAACAAATTCACGAACAAAACCCACATCACCAATTGGGCCCCTGGAAAGGGAAAGAAAGCGCCCACTAGGAAATACCATGAATGGAAAAACCGTGTCTGTGCCGCGTAGAGTCCGTAGCTGGCCTGGTAAATCGTGCCCCATGCCGTCAGCACCAAAAGCAATATCAGACAGACGACGGTGATTTTAAGCGAAGCCAGGTTAGGCAAAACCTTTTTCGCAAACGTCCGCGGCTGGAAATTCATCAGGCCTTCCATCCCAGGGATTGGCAAAAGACCATGACCTCCTTTTTCGCTTTTTCCAAATCAGACTTTTTCCCTTTCACCTTAATAAAGAAGGAGAATTCCGCCGGCTTGACCACGCCCACCAACATGCTTGGTGCTTCGCCATCCTTGACCTGAGAATTGAAATCAAGGAGGGAGAGATTCAACCCGCCTTGAGTGCGAAAGGACTCCGCCTGGGCAATGAAAGCAGCGCGGTCGGATGGGGATGGTTTCAAGGCGATTTGTCCTAACCATCTTTCCACGTTGGCATCCAATCCGCCGGCATCACCCGCCATGGCGACGATGGAGACTTCCAGCGCATTTTCACTGGTGCCGGCCTTAAGGATGGCATAAAACATGCCCGTGCCTGGAAATGCGGCCCACCCGGCTGGAAGTTGCCAGGTCAAATTCCCGGCTGGACTTGAAACCTCGATACCTGCATGGGGATCTTCGCCTGCGGGCATTTGCATTCCCGCATGAGGATCGCTTTCGGTTTGGGCGGGGAGCTTGATTTCTTGCCGCTTTAAAGGCGTATCAAAGCCTTTGATTTCCGAATAGCTTGATTTTTCCGACTTGTCACGGCAACTGAAAATCAGCACGCATGCCAGCATCAAGCATAATGCCAGAAATATCCGAAGCCGGATGACATTCCGGATTCTCAATGGTTTTGCTGCGATGGATTTGGGCATTATCGACTCCGTTCAAACGTGACAGTCTGACAGCCTCTTGCCGATATGGCAAGCGAAAGGTTTGAAACGATGGGTTTCAAGCATGTTTATCTAAGCAAGCAAACTCCGGGCCTTCCTAATCGAGGCCCCTCCACCGCAAGATCAAACGAGTACATCCAAAACAAAAACGGCCCCAGCCGAGGTTTGGCTGAGGCCTTTTGAATTCCTGATTTGCTAAAAAACCCTGGGGCCTAGCCCCTGAGCTAGGAGCTCATCTTAAGGGTGAGCCGCGAGCCAATCGATAGAGGCTTGCAATAACTTTCTTGCAAACTCATCGTTATGGACGCCCTTGGACAATTCCGAGTTGATATAACCGTAATTGTAGGCGGCACCCAACTCACCATAAGTCCATTTACGACCGATACGATTCTTCAAATCGGCATCTTTCGCATAGGTGACACGATTAACATAGGTGACATTGCCAGTGGCGGTATCCACCTTGTTGGAGGTGGTCAGCGCGGCATAAGTGACCGCGGAATCCGCAGGGTTATTGGAATAAAGCTTGCCATAGAAATCATGGGTGTTCAGAATACTATAGGACACAGCTCCCGAAGTGGCATTAGTGGTTTTCTTCATCACCTTCCTGGCGGTGAGTGCATCGCCCAGCTTCACCAGCAATTCGCTGATATTTTTCTGAGTCAAGGCCACGGTGTCCTTCAGGTTATGACAGGCAACGCATGCGGCTTCTTCCTCATTCATGATCATGGAGTGACCGCCCGTATTCGTTTTCGCATCCCATTCATTCATATGGCAAACGGTGCAATCATCCTTGGCATGTTCCCGCTTGGCCGTGGTGATGGGTGTGCCGAAATCATAGGCGTAGGTTCCTTTGAAAAGATTCATCTGATTGCCGTCATGCACGCTGAAACTTCTTCCCACCAAGTAGGCCACCGAATCGGTGGGTTTCTTCAAATTTCCCTTGGCTTCGGTAGCTGTATCGCCGGGGAGAATGGCCGTACCCAACGGGAAATAAGCCATTTGAGCGAAAGGCTTGGTGACCAATTTGCCTGCCGCGGTATCGGTGTATTCATAGGATGTGGCGCCACGGATTTGATGGCAGGAACCACAAAGGTTATTGACCTTGGATTTTCCCTGAGCTAAATCCGCCGTCTTTTTAGTCGTCCAACCGGATAAGGTGGCTTGATTGAGATAGTTCAGAATCACCGGTTCTGACGTCCTTAAGATGCTATTAATAGTGTCTTCCGGGTTCGGAAAGTCAAAGCCCGTCATTTTGTGACATGTTTGACAGGCAATTCTAGTGGAGGTGGGTATTTCCGCCCGACCCCATGGCTGATCATCCCATGCGACTTCCTGAAAGCCTTCATCGGTATGGCAACGGACGCAATACTTCGAATTGCGCGCGCTGGTCGTGCCTTTGAAATGCTTGGAAAATCGGTATTGCACATTCTTCGCGGTAAAATTGGAATCGGAATGGCATTTCATACAGGAGGCAATGGCATCGCTGCCTTTGGTACCATCCGTTCCGTCCTGGCCGGGAGGGCCTTGAATCCCGTCTTTAGCCAAGCATCCCGACAAAAAAGCCAAGGCGCCGATTGCTACCAGGGCAATTATCCATAACTTTTTCATTGTCCGCCCTCCTCCGAAAAAAGATCCTGTGCTCATTCAAAACCTGCCGTAATTAATGGTGTCATTGGAATGCTTGCGGAAATTGTGAATGGTCTTTCCGTTGTCTAAAGTCACGTCGAAGTGGCACTTGTCACAGGCCACCCCTACCTTATGCTTCCTGGTGTCATGGCATTGCATGCACGAGAGCGTATCGGTCAACTTCGGGGACGAATTCCAGACGACATCCACAACACCTTTTCGACCAGCGCCGTGACAGGCGATATTGCTGCAACCCTCACCGTCGAAGGACATCTTCCCCGGAGCCGACCGTGAAAAATGGGCCGTGTCGGAGGCCTTATAATATCGGGCCTGCAAGCCCACCTCGTCGAAGGAGGCATCCGACTTGCCATTGCCGTGGTTGGAATCCTTATTGCGTGCGAAAAGCGAATCCAAACCTTGATGGCAATCCACGCACCGAACGCCTGTATTCAGTAGCCGGTTTTGTTGGGTGCGCTTTGCCTTATCGATAGTGGCGCTATTGCTGAATTTAAAAGCAGGATCCACCTTGAACTCGTAGGTGGTATCGCCATTTCCACTGACGACGGGATAGCGTGCGGGCGGCGTCAGGCCATTGTAGGGGAAATCCGCCATGGCCAGATTGCTGAGATGCAAACGATGCACCGCTTGATTGGCCAGGGAAGCATTATGGCACAAGTCGCAACTTTCCTGGCCCACATCGGGGTGGTCTATTTCGCTGCATCCCGTGAGGAGCAGCATTGCCGCCGGAAGTAATTTCGCGATGGTTTTTCGCATGGACGTTTTCACCTCGCGGGCCCTCCCGCACCCTCGTGGCAGTCCGCACAGAACTGGTCGAGGGGCTGATGACATACTGAGCAATCCGATTTACCGAACCTGACATCGGTGCCGTGATTGAACCGGTAATTGAGTCCGTGAACCTTGCGGGCATCCGTACCCATATGGCATTCCGCGCAATCCCCGGTTTGTTCATGGCACATTTCGCAATCTTTGCCCTTCAGATTGGATGCCAGGCCATGGCCCTCGCTGCGCATCCAAGCGACGCTAAGGTGATTCAAGGGCTTTTCCACCTTATCATGGCAAGTCAGGCAGGAAATCTCGGCCTTTTTCACATGGCATTCCATGCAACTCTTCATGGCCATGGGATCTGGACCCTTTAAGGCAGGCAGGGGCACCCCTTTGGCCAACTCCTCGCCATGGCATTGGGCGCATTCCATACTCGCTTTTTTACCATGGGCCTTGTGTGAGAATTTCAAAGAACCCTTTTCCGCCCGATCCCGGATTTTATAACTGAGGTCGGTGATCACCAAGGGTCTTACCAAAGTGAAACCCGTATCGTCTGCATGGCATTTGGTGCAAGTCTTATCAGGAACCGGCACCACATCCTCAAGGCCCCTGGAATTCATGGTCTTGCTATGGCAATCCGTACATTCCAATTCTTCTTTTTTCCCGTGCTGGCTATGGGAGAACTCGGTATTTCCCGCTCCCCAACCCACACCAAAGAGCAACAGTGTCAGCAATCCTTTGGTCATTTGGACAGACCTTTGAAAAAGACGTGTTTGATGCAGATGAAGTAGCGGTGATCTTGCTTGTACATGCGGTTTTGTATGAACTCGTAGGCAGCGGAAACTTCAAACCCTTTGCCAATCGCATAGGCCGGGCGCACCCAGGCATTCAGAGCCGTCAAATCCAGCTCGGTGCGATTCAAATCATAGAGCGTATAACCCCCTCCCAATTCCAACCGGAGGTTGTGCGGTAGATGGGTGCCATAGCCGGCCTTCAAGTTCAAGGCTTCGGGGAGGGTGGCCCATTCCTTGCCGGCACCCAAGAAAAACCCATAGGCATTCACCTGAAAGTCCATCAGAAAGGCGGCTTCCTCTTCGTAGAAGGCCATTCCATAATCGAGGCTGGCCATCAAGTCCTTGTTGATATACAGGGTATAACCGGCTGAAAGAAATTGATGTTCGGGATTGAAGAAATAGGCATAGCTGCGAGTGGAATCGATTTGGTCGTTTTCCAATCCGTAACGGAATTGAAGGAGATCATGATCACGAACCGATATGAGGGCCGAAGCCTCGGCAAAGGAAATCACGGAAGAATCGAGTTGAAAAACCCCACTGCCCGTGAGAGTGATATTCTCGCTGACATATCCCTGGACCCTGGAGCCCAGGGACCCGTCATCGGCATAACCATTAACCAGCCCGTCGAGATAAATACCGAGATAGGGCAATTGTGTATAGGACAACTTGCCACCCACCACTCCGGTTTCGCTATTCATATCCAAAATGTCATCCTGATAAACGGAAGGAATGCCATAACCGCCGAAGAGCTCACCTTTAACCCATCCTCCGTATTCATAGGCCGCGGATCCTCCGTCGAAATACAGAGAGCGATCCACCATGGGGGCGAAATCGCGACCCACTTTGACCTTTAATCCCTCCACCGGTGTCGTGTATGCCAGAGTGGCAAGCGATAGGCGATTTGCCTGTGCATAGGTATTGGGGCGCTTGTTATAAAAATCGGAATATCCATAAACGATTTTCGCCTCGACCGGGCCTTTCCCCATGCCAAGGTTGAGTCGCTCCATCTGATAAAAATCCCCGTCCTGCGGGGCATCCTGGCTTTCCAAGAAGTACCCGCCAAGCGACACCGTGCTGCGGACATAATCCGCAAAGGACACCGTGACGATTAAAAGTGTGGCAGGCAGGAATAAACTTCCATGCACCCGCCGGGCGGATGGAACCCGCCCTGTTGCGCCGCTTGCTCCGATTGGAGGGCGGCGAATTCCAGTCTTTGTGGAGGTCAACATAAGGGGCACCGTTCCGGTTTCTTTCATGACCACCTCCGGTCATATTGAAGGAACAGTGCAATTGATATGCCAATGAGCTTACTGATGTTTTTTGGTCTCGGAAAAAAATCACATTAAAATGCGTTAGCCTGCAATGGCTTCATCTGCGCGAATTATCGAACTCCGCTCAGACTTTCCGACAAGTTGGGATGAATTTTCATCCCAGGAACGAGGGAAATTCATCTCTCTCATTTTCACTCAGTGAAATTCAACCCCGAGATAAATGCCAAAAAGGCGAAGCCCAGAATCGATTTTGCCATTTGGTAAACGCCGGCCTTGTATTCGATGCTGAATGCGGCATTTCCAATCCATTTTCTATTGGATCGTTATTCGCTTGTGATTAATAATCACGACTTCCCATTCCTCGTTAGAGGATTGAGAAAGTCCGACAAACTTCATGAAGTAAGGAGAAGCACTATGTGGAGGTTCCTATCAACCATGCTCTCAATGAGTGTGTTCCTGCTGACCCTGTTCTCGTTCAAAGCCGCCGTTGCGGCCGAGGAACCTGCCGGCCAGAAAATCTATATCAAGCAAAAATGTTCACAATGTCACCCTATAGAGGCATTGAAAATCGCCAAAGTGGAATCGGATGAGGAAGAAGCGGAAGAAGCAGACGAGGAAAAGGTCGACCCACCCGACTTGTCTGGCGTCGGCAAGGAAAGAACGGCGGAATGGATTGTGAAATGGGAAAAGAAAGAGGAACAAATCAAGGGTCGTAAGCATAAGAAGAAGTATAAGGGCACCGATGAAGAATTGAA
The DNA here is from genome assembly GCA_043753995.1 of Fibrobacterota bacterium. Lineage (GTDB taxonomy): Bacteria > Fibrobacterota > Fibrobacteria > UBA11236 > UBA11236 > JAYUVP01. The sequence continues at coordinate 8,876 of JAYUVP010000009.1, read as the reverse complement.
GACCCTGGCGGAATGGCTGGCGACTTTGAAATTCGATGTGCCGAAGAAAAAGGCGAAGTAGGTAAGGCACAAGGATGTCGGCAAAGAAGTCCCTTTTCTTCCTTGGATTGGCCTGCCTTGGGATTTGCTTGGCCGCAATCCGATGCCAAAAGGCCGTAGACCCGGCCCTAGGACCCGATAGCCTCGCCACCTGGAAAAAGAATGCCCTGCACCTCCGCGTTCGCGGAGGACAGCAGCCGATGGTATTTGACCATGAGGCTCATATCAAGGCCGAAGACATGGATTGCCTGGACTGCCATAAGTTCGCCAAGAAGGGAGTTTATGCCACCTTGCCCAAGCTGAAGGATTGCGCGGATTGCCATTCCGAAGCTCAAGGCAAACACCCGGACGAACCCAAGGTGCGAGAATACTTGGAGAGTGAAAAGGAAATTCCTTGGGTCACGGTTAACAAGCTCCCCGGCCACGTGTATTTCTCCCACCGTGCTCATGTCGCTTTCGGGGAAATGAAATGCTGGGATTGCCATCTGGACATGCGCAAGGTTTCGGGTACCGTGGTGGAACCCGACGTCCAACACCTAACCATGCGCAAGTGCATGGAATGCCATGAACAAAAAAATGCCGACAATGAATGTACTGCCTGTCACAAATGAGGGATAATCCGTGAAGAAGCCTGAGTTTTCACGCCGAAAATTCCTTAAGACCACGGGAGCCGTGGGCGCAGCCAGCGCCCTGGCGGCCTGCCTACCGCAACATGACCCCTATAGCCTTGCCGTGGAAAAGCCTGTCGTACCGGGTTCGGACGGTTGGTATCGCGGCGAAGAAAAAACGCTTTCGACGGCCTGTGGCCAATGTCCCGTGAACTGCGGCATTCGCGTGCGTGTCGTGGAAGGGCGCGCAGTCAAGATCAATGGCAATCCGGATTCTTTGTTGGTAGGCGGCAAACTCGGCCCTAAAGGACAAACCGGACTCTATACACTCTATGATCCTGATCGCATTAAAACCCCACTCAAACGCGACGGCGAGCGTGGTTCGGGAAAATGGAAGCCAATAACCTGGAAAGAAGCCATCGCGGAGACGTCCTCCAAGTTGAGCGCGCTGCGCGAAAAATCAGAGCCGCACAAGCTGGCCATCCTCTGCGGCCGCCAACGCGGTTTCATGAAGGAGTTGCTGGAACGCTTCTCCCAATCCTTTGGCACTCCCAATTTCTTTGATCCCTTGTCCTCCGGCGATGGTGCCCTCGTGCAGGCCATGGAATTGATGACCGGCGTGGCGGAAATGCAAGGATATGACGCCGACAAAACGTCCTATATCCTTAGCCTGGGATCAGGGATTTTCGAATCCACCTGCAATGGCATACACTTCGCCCGCTCGACGGGAAAATTCCGTAGCGGAAACCCGACCCGCCGATCGAAAATCGTGCAGGTGGAACCCTACCGTTCTCAATCCGCCAAAATCGCCGACGAATGGATTGCCATCAAGCCCGGCACCTATGATGCGCTCGCCTTGGGCATTGCTCATCAATTGATCAAAGCCAACTTGCATGATCTCGACTTCGTGGCCTCGCAATGCTCCGGCTTCGATAGCTTTGCGGCTTCTTTATCGGATTATCCCGTGGAAAAAGTCTCGGAAATAACCGGGATCTCCGAGAAGAATATTTATCGGCTCGCCTGGGAATTGGCTGCTTCCAAGCCCGCGGTAGTGGTGGTGGATTCTCGATCCACGTCCACTTCCAATGGCCTGGAAATCGCCCGTTGCGCCTTGGCCCTGAATGCTTTGCTGGGCTCGATTGAGCGTCCCGGCGGTATCGTATTGAAAAAACCTATACCCCTGGCGGATTGGGATGCTGCCACCCTGGATGACATCGCGAAAAAAGGATTGGCGCAGCCCTCCCTGGATGGCCGGGATAAAGAACGGTTCCCCTTAGGCCACAATGTCGTGGAGGCTTTTCCTGAAAGTGTGATGGAAGGCAAACCCTATGGGGCTGAAGCCTTGCTTTTGTATTACTCCAATCCTCTATTCTCGCGGAATAATCCCGATCGTTATCGCAAGGCTTTTGAAAAAATCCCTTTCATCGTCAGCTTCTCTCCTTTCCTGGATGAAAGCGCCGCCTATGCCGATTTGATCCTTCCCGATCACACCTATTTGGAACGCTGGGAAGATGCCACTCCCCCGCCTTTCGGTTTTCAGGCCGCCATCGGCATGCGTCGACCGGTAGTCGAGCCTTTGTATGAGACCAAGAATACCGGTGATGCCTTGATTCAAATCGCTAAGGGACTTGACGGCACGGTGGCCGAGGCCTTTCCCTGGAAAAGTTTCAAGGTGGCCATGGAGGAGAGATTGGCCGGCGTCGCAAGTGTTCAACGCGGCACATTATCCGAAGAATCACCAGAAGATTTTCTCAAGAAATTAGCCAAGGTGGGTTATTGGCACGATGAACCCATGGCAGCGGAAAACTGGAAAGCCGCTTTTAAAACGCCCTCGGGGAAATTCGAATTCCACTCAAAAATCGCTGAGGAAAAAATCACGACCTTAGCGCGGAATTTAAATCATGCGCCGGAGCAGTGGCTCAAAAATATCGGTAAACCAAGCTTGGCTGCCGTATGCCTTCCTCATGCGGAAGCTGCGGTTTTCGCAGGATCGCGCGAGGAGTTCCCCATTTTATTCATGACTTATAAGCCCATCACCTATGCCGAAGGCAGCGGGGCCAATATTCCCCACTTGCGGGAGATGGCGGGCTTGCAGCGTGGATTGCGCGCGCATGAAAGCTGGCTTTCCTGGGTAGATCTGAATCCCGAAACCGCACGGAAAATCGGCGTCGTCCACGGCGAAAAGATTTGGCTGGAATCCCCCATTGGCCGCATCGAGTCGCATGCCCTGGTCACCGAAGCTGTGCCCGTGGATATGGCTGTGATGGAACTGGGCGGTGGCCACAAGGAATTCGGGAGGTTTGCCCGTGGCAAGAGGTCCAATCCCAAGGAGCTCGTCCCTCCGCATATTGATCCGCTCAGCGGCCTCACCCCAAGCTGCGGCACTCGTATCCGCATTCTGAAGGCATGAAAATGGAATCGTTATTCGGCGGAATGGATCGCGGCACCTTCCTCAAATTCATGGCTGCTCTTCCTTTGTCGGGCTTAGCCAAGACAGCTTCCGGAACGGAAACCAAAAAGGACGAACACGGTTCCGAGATCAATGCCAAGACCGGGAAAAAGCCCAAGTGGGGCATGGCCATCGATCTCGATTTATGCTCCGGCTGCGGAGCCTGCGTGGTGGCCTGCAAGGTGGAAAACAATGTCCCCTTCTGCGGGGATAATCCCGTTACAGCCGGCACAGAAATCAATTGGATGACCCTCCTCAATCTGGGCGAAGGCAAAGACAACTCGGTTTCGCCCATGCCCTGCATGCATTGCGAAAACCCTCCCTGCGTCAAGGTATGCCCGGTGAATGCGACCTTTCAAAACGAGGAAGGCATTGTCGATCAGATTTGGGATCGCTGTATCGGTTGTCGCTATTGCCAGAACGCCTGCCCCTATTCCCGGCGCTATTTCAACTGGACCGAACCTCACTTCCCCGAATCGCATCAGCAGGCTTTGAATCCCGATGTCGCCACTCGCCCCGAGGGCGTGGTGGAGAAGTGCACCTTCTGCGTGCATCGCATCCGGGCCTTGAAGGAGACGGCAAAGGCCGAGGATCGCAAAATCACCGACGAGGACGTGCGTCTTTTGCCGGCCTGCGCGCAATCCTGTCCTGCTGAAGCCATTATATTCGGTGATTTGAATGATCCGGAAAGCCTGGTCTCACGCCTAGCCAATAGCCCAAGGGCCGAACGCCTGCTAGAACATATGGGCACCAAGCCCAAGGTCTTTTTCCTGGGCAAGCAAAAACACATCGGGCTTGAAAGCCAGGGAAGGTAAGGCGCCATGCTTGCGGAGGGTTCGGTAAAACCGGTTCGGTTGGGCATCGGAAAATTCAGTCCCGCATGGATACTGTCCATGGTATTTCTTTTTTCCGTCTTCGCCTTCGGCGTCTATGCCTATTCGCGTCAGTTGATCTTCGGTGAAACCGTCACGTCCTTACGCACTATCGGGAATGGCGGCGTCGTCTGGGGCCTCTATATCGTCTTCGTCGTGGTCTTCATCGGGATCAGCTTTGCTGGGATTACCCTTTCGGTCTTGATTCGGCTTTTCGGTATCACCCATCTCAAACCCATTACCCGCATTGCCGAGTTATTGACTATCACTGCGCTGTCTTGTGGCGCGATGTGTATTATGGCGGATTTGGGTCGGCCACTGTCGGGATTATTGAACCTGCCGAAATATGCCCGCGTCATGTCGCCGTTTTTCGGGACTTTCACCTTGGTGATTTCCGGATATCTCTTCGCCACCGTGGTGTACTTCTATTTATCGGGGCGATCCGATGCCGCTCAAATGGTGAAGCATGCCAGGATTCCGTTACTGCGCTGGTACTATCAATTGTGGGCGTGGGGATTCAAGGGAACGCCAGATGATTTCAACCGGCATGCCAATGCCAGCTTTTGGTTGTCTCTTGTCATCTTGCCCTTGTTGATCACAGCCTCTTCCACTTTGGGATTCATCTTCGGCATTCAATCCAGCCGGCCTGGCTGGTATGGCACCTTGCAAGCCCCAAGTTTTGTGGTCATGGCTCTCATCTCCGGCACTGGAGCCATCCTAGTCATCTCCGCCGCCATTCGCCATCAACTCCACTTGCAAGAAGTCATTACCGAAAAAGCTTTCAAATGGTTGGGCCTATTGCTTATGGTCGTTTGTGTGGTGTATCTCTATATCATGCTGGTGGAGGAATTGACGGCCCACTATGCCGCTCCCTCGATGGAGATCTCCCTCGCACATGAACTTATGGCTGGTGCCTACGCAGCTTATTTCTGGACGACGGTAGCTTGCCTGGCCCTGGCCTTTGCCCTCTTGTTTTTCCAGTACATCCGCGGAAAAACCAATATCCCTTTGCATGTACTAGCTGGAATCCTAGTGAATGTGGCCGCCGTGGCGAAACGTTTCATCATCGTGGTACCTTCACAAACGCATGGCATGCTCATGCCGTATCGGCATGGTGCGTATTTCCCCAGCTGGGTGGAAATCAGCGTCATCACTGGCTTGGTGGCCTTCGGCGCCATGATCTACCTCACCTTCCTGAAAGTCTTTCCCATTATCCCTTTGCACACCATAGACCATGATCAGTCGCTATTACAGGTGAATCTCAAAGAAAGTGGGCCTAGCCATTTCCGCCGCCTGGCACTGTTCGGAATCACCTTATTGATTGGCCTGACCTTGCTGGTATCCGGCTTTCTCATTTCCGCGCGTTTCGGAACCGACCCCAATATGGATCCGTTGATTCCCTATAGCCCCGTTATTTTTATCGCAGGCGTGATAACTTGTTTCCTCTCCTCCGTTGTCTATGAAATCGTTCCCGAATGGAGAACCTGATGGGAAGCTGTGGAATTGTTTGACGCATGCGGGGAGGCAGGGAATTCCGAGATGACCACGCGGACCTTCGGCAACCTGCTCGCACGTTCGCCTGCCCTATGCGCCACTTTCGATTTGGCCGCCATTGTGGCCGCGGCGGAATCCACGGTGCTAATCCAAGGCGAGACGGGCACGGGAAAAAGCCTATTGGCCGAAGCCATACACTACCAAAGCCGCCGAAACAATCACCCCTTCGTCATGGTATGCTGTTCCTCTTTGTCACGAAATCATCTGGAATCGGAATTGTTCGGGCAAGAGAAAATCCCCTGCATTGGGTCTCTACGGCAGCGAAAGGGTCGCCTCGAATTGGCGCATAAAGGGACCCTTTTCCTGGATGAAATCGCGGATATTCCACCCGACACCCAGGTCAAGCTACTCCATTTCGCGCAGACCGGAAAATTCGAAAGACTGGGAGGCCATGATTCTTTGCAAGCCGATGTTCGCATTCTGGCCGCTACCAAAAAAGATTTGGCAAAATCGGTTCACGGCGGAACCTTTCGCCAGGACTTGTATTCCCGCCTCAAAGTCTTGCAAATCCAAATTCCACCGCTGCGAGAAAGGTCGGAAGATATCCCCTTGCTGGTGGAACATTTCCTAAAGAAGTATTCGCCCAATCGGGACCTAGACCTCCCCGCTGAGATACTAAGCATTCTGATGCGTCATCGCTGGGAAGGCAATGTGCGCGAGCTGGAGCATGTTGTGGAACGCTTGGTCCTTTTGGGCCGGGACGGGAAAATCGACCGCTCGTCTCTACCGCTAAATATCGTGAATGGGGAGGCCGGTCTCCAGATTTTCGATTGGGGAACATCTTCCCTCCACCAATACCTCGACCAAATCGAGGAGCGCGTCCTAAAAGAATCCTTGGCCCGATGCAATTTCAACAAGGCCAAAGCCGCCCACCTCCTCGGCATTCCCCTGCCGACCTTGAAAAGCAAGGTGGCAAAATTCCAGTTGTCACGGACATGGGATCCATCAATCCCGACTTGATGGAATAGCCGGGGAGGAAGACGAGGCCGGCAAAGCCCAGCGAAGCGGGCAGGAATATGGCAGGCCGAGGCGGGGAGGGGCCGAGCTCCTCCCGTAACCTATTCGTTACGTCGGGAGAATTCGCGCGAGAGCTTTTTCGAAGCTTAATTCCACGGCTTCGGGCAAACCGAAACCGCCCATGGCCTCCAAGGACGCGAAGCCATGAACCAAGGCACGCAATGCTCGCAGCAAATGGACGGATTCTGATTTGGATAATCCCATGGGCTTGAGGACAATCTCGAAGGGCTTCAATGCTCGCTGTGCGGCGCGCAAGACTTCGTCGTCGCCCGTCGCTGGCGCCTTTTGCAAAGCAGCCCAGACACCGGGGCGTTTCCTTGCGAGTGTAAACAGGGCTTGCGCCATGCGCTCCAAGGCCGTGCGTCCGGCATTGCCCATGGCGGCTTCGCCGGTGCATGCGGTGAATAGCTCCAGGGCCTCAAGTTGCAATGCGCGGCGCAGGGCATCGAGGCTTTCGATGTGGTTGTAAAGAGATGGCGGCTTTACGCCCAGATGGGCGGCGAGGACGGAAAGCGTCAGAGACTCGAAGCCGTCGCGATCGGCGAGCAAGGCAGCTTCACGCACCACGCCAGCGCGATCCAGGGAACGGCGACTCATGGGTTAGCCTTCACGGATGCCGCTCTGGCCGGTGCCAAGCCAGGGAGGTTAGCGAGGAATTCAGCCACTCGCTCCGCGATGCCGAGAGGATCTTCCTCATGGGGATAGTGGCCAGCATCTGTGATTAATGCGACAGTTCCACCGGTTCGATCGGCCAGCAACTTTCCTTCAGCGGCGGGATCGGGAAAGTCAGGATCGCGCGACCCGAAGACAATCATAGTGGGGCGACGGACCTGGTCCAAGCGCGCTTCGCATGCGGCTGCCGTCGTATTTCCCATGGCGCGCAAACTTTCAAGCCGACCAGGCTCCTTCATATTGGCTCGCACGGCGTCGGCCCGCGCGGACAAGTCGGAGGGCTTGTGAACCGGAAAAAGCGATTTGTAATAGCTGGCCCATACCGAGGCGCCCCAAGGCCGAAGCAGTCCCACCTTGAGGGCCAGCTTCTGGAAAAAGGTCACCGGAACCGCCCGGGCAAAAGGCGCGAGAAGGAGGACGGCCTCCACGCGTTCGGGGCGCTCCGTGGTGGCCCATACGGCAGAGGCGCCGGTATAGGAATGGCCAATCAAGATGACCGGCTTCTCAGGGGAAAGCGAATCTGCCAGAGCCAAGGCATCTTGCGCGATAGCTTCCCGCGAAACATCTTCGAAGGTTGCATCTGATTGCCCGTGGCCGCGGAGGTCGAGGACGGCGACACGATAGCCTTTGGAAACCAAGGCCGTGGCAAATCCATTCCAGTGCTCGCGCAAATCGCCCATGCCTGGCATGCCAATGATGAGCGGGCCTTGGTCACCGTGAAGCGACCAGGCGACGCGACCTTGGGGGCATTGCAGAAAATGGATATCCGGTGTCTTGTTCATGAGGGCCTCCGGATCGGTGGCACACAGAGCGGTGGAGGCAAAAAGGACAGAGAAAAGGACTGCGGAAAGGCGGTCAGGGGACACCATACTAATCTTCATAGCCAATAAACTAATATGATTAGTTTAGATAGGCAAGTCCTAATTGGAGAATTTCATCCTGCCTACCCTAGGGGCCAAAAAGAAAAGCGGATAAATCAATAAGTACAGATTCATGGCCCACCAGCTGAAGCTATAATCCGAACGAATCACCCAGAAGGATATAGCCTGTAATCCCGAACAGGCTGTGAGCGAAAGCGAAATAATGGCCAGAATTTCAGATCGTGACGCATTACTTTTCCTGTACCAGAGACAGGAAAGGCCCGTCGCAGAAATGAGCAAATCCAAGGGAAGAAAGGACCAATTCCAAGCCACCATTAGAGGATCGTGATAGTTCTTGAACAAATATTCAGGCGGCACATTGGCGAAGGCCGCGACGAGCCAGTAGGCGATGAAGCCAAAATCCGTAACCAAGAAGAAAATACGCATCATGTGGACAACCCTTGAGTGGCAGAGGCAAATGGTAAATTATTCATCCAGGAGTGAAGCGGACATCTCAACCCGAAACAAAAGTAAATGGCTCCGGCGAACTTTTAGAGTGTGGGTTTTATCAGCTCTTATAGTATTTAAGTCGCTCTATTTTTAAAGAATCGCGATTCGAAAAAACTTCGTAGGATTCGAATGAATTTACTGGGAATTCGGATAGTTTTTGCATGCTGACAAATTGCAGGCGGTGGTAGTCATTCGGTTGTCAACAAAAGTTATTTTCACAAACAAACTATCGTTGGCCCAAGTCCCAAGAATTTCAACATCGCGATCATTGTCAGGCGGGGATCATTGGGTCTTT
>JAYUVP010000008.1:0-26319 GCA_043753995.1 Fibrobacterota bacterium | reverse complement strand
ATCATTTCTTCGATAGAGCGCATCAGCTTTTCGTCAGCATCACGCTCTTCGCCGGTTATGGGGTCGACGATTTTCTTCTTGAGGCAAAAGCACGTTGTGTTCTTGATGTAATTGTCGAAAAGGGATTGGGCCTGATCTTCATAGGCGAATAGGAAGGCACGATTGACTTCCTTCTTGGCGATTTCTCGATACTCGGCTGTGACGCTGCTCTTGTCGGCCAGGAGCATGCGCAAATAGCGGTCGGCTTCTTCTTCCGAAAAGCCAATATGATGGCCAAAATTGTGGCGCAAGGCGCGAATGACATCCAGCGGCATAAGGCCGCCTTCTTTTTCACGTTCCGACAAGGCCACATTGATGGCATTCACCACGAAGCGGGGCGAAATGCCGCTCATGCCTTCGCCCTTTTTCTTGCCTTCTAGGCGTAGCGCCTTGACGTCGACCGGATCCTTCTCGGCCTCCATCACCGCCTCGCCATTGTAGTACTTCATTTTCTTGATGATGTCGGGGCAGAGTGCCGAATCCGAAAGGCGGGTCAGCACCGCGAACATGGCGGCCACTTCCAAGGTATAAGGCGCCAATTCCATTTGGGCGAATTGCGAGGCGGCAATCATTTTCTTGTATATGCGCACTTCTTCGTCGACCTTAAGATTATAAGGCACGTAAATCGGATACATGCGATCGTGTAGCGCTTCATTTTCCTTATTCGACTTGAACTTATCGAATTCGGTTTGATTGGTATGCGAGAGAATGACCAAGTCGGTGTAAATCTGGGGGAAACCAGGTGCCTTGATAAGCTGCTCTTGAGCCACCGTGATAAGCACGTAATGGAACTTGATATCGCATTTCAAAATCTCGATGTATTCGATAAGCCCGCGATTACTGATTTCAAGCTCACCGTCGAGATTATAGGCTCGCGGATCGGTTTCTCCGAACTGGGTGAGTTTGCTGAAATCGACATGGCCGATGAGTTCGGCAATGTCTTGATTCTTAGGGTCGCTAGGCTGAAAGGTGCCGATGCCACGGCGCCCACGCTCGCTTAGGGTAAGCTGTTTCACCGGGAATTTTTCCCAAAGAATATTGGCCTTCTCGTCGCGGTAATCCGGATTATTCAATAGGCGATGTCGGCATATCGGACAAAGGTCACCTTCCACTTTCACGCCCAGGATTTTTTCCCAGTGATCGCGATCGTGGCGCGGGATCAAATGCAGAGGGTCTTCCTGCATGGGGCAACCGTCAATGGCGAAGAGAGGTGAGGTAGCACTGAACTCTTCCAACCTTCGCTTTAGCAGCGAAGAAATGGAACTCTTGCCTGAGGACACCGGCCCCACAAGTATGAGGATGCGCTTGCCGGTTTCGGTACGGCGAGCGCCCGCATGGAAAAACTTGACCATGTCATGCAGGCTTTCCTCGGCTCCGAAAATCTGGTCTTCGAAAAAATTATAGCGGACCAAATCTTCATAGCCTGGTAAGGCATGCTTCTCCTGCGCAGGAGAACTGCCCTGATTGATGATCATGTTGTAGAGTCGCCCCGGCGCTGGCATGGCCAAGGCGGGATTCTCACGCACTTTTTCGAGATATTCCACGACGGAGCCGGTCCAGCTGGTTTTTTCCGCCTTGGAACGCTTTTCGTTGATGATGGATTGAAAGTCGGGCTTTTCCTCGGACATTCTACGCTCCCAGGTTATGTGATCATTGTACCCTGATCGTGCCGCTGAAACACTAAAAACGCAAGGGTGGTCTTGGATAGACCCAACAAAGGAGGGTCAAGACCCCAATTAATTACCTTAGCGACCCATCAGATCGGTCTTTAAGATCTCAAAAAACGGTGGTAGCCCAAGGCCCGGGTACTTTGCCTGGCCCTAAGTGCTCGCCGTCACCTCCCCCTTACCCCCAAAGTCGCATGGCCAAGATCAACTCCCATTATCAAAAGCTGCAAGCTGGCTATCTCTTTCCCGAAATCGGCCGCCGCGTCAAAGCTTTTCAGCAAGAAAATCCCGATGCCTCCATCATTCGGTTGGGGATTGGCGACGTGGTTTTGCCCTTGGCCGAACCCCTGATTGCCGCCCTGAAACAAGGCGCGGACGACTTGGGCAAACGAGAAACCTTCAAAGGCTATGGCCCCGAGCAAGGCTATGACTTTTTACTTCAAGCCATAGCCGCCCATTTTCGCGGACAAGGCGCCGAGGTCGATGCCGACGAGGTTTTCGTCTCCGATGGCAGCAAATGCGATACGGCCAATATCCAAGAAATTTTCGGGCTCGACAATGTCATCGCGGTAACCGACCCTGTTTATCCGGTTTATGTCGACACCAATGTCATGGCCGGGCGTACAGGTAGCATGGATGCTACGGGACGTTATGCCGGCCTCGTGTATTTGCCGACCACAGCAGAAAACGGCTTTGATCCGGTTTTGCCAGACAAGGCCGTGGACATCGTCTATCTCTGCTCTCCCAATAATCCGACCGGAGCTCTGATGAGCCGAGCTTCGCTGACGAAGTGGGTGGATTATGCTCGCAAAAATGGCACCCTCATTCTATTCGATGCAGCCTATGAGGCGTTCATTACTGAACCTGGTGCCGTCCACAGCATTTTCGAAATTCCCGGTGCCCGCGAAGTCGCCATCGAATTCCGCAGCCTTTCCAAGACCGCAGGATTTACCGGAACACGTTGCGCTTATACCGTGGTGCCAAAGAGCCTCATGGCCCTCAATGACAAAGGCGAAAAGGTCTCCCTGCATAGCCTCTGGATGCGCCGACAAACCACCAAGTTCAACGGTGTTTCCTACCCTATTCAAAGGGCCGCTGCAGCCGTATTTTCGCCCGAGGGGCAAAAGGCCATGCGTGAAACCATCGCCTATTACATGGAAAATGCCCGCATCATCCGCGAAGGCTTAAAAGGGCTGGGCTATACGGTATTCGGTGGGGTGAATGCCCCATACATTTGGCTGCAAACCCCTGGTAACTTGGACAGCTGGGCCTTTTTCGATAAATTACTGAGCCAGGCCCATGTCGTCGGAACACCCGGAAGCGGCTTCGGCAGTTGTGGACAGGGCTATTTCCGTCTCTCGGCTTTCGGCCTGCGCGACAATGTGATTGCGGCTGTCGAGCGCATTCGCACTCGCTTGAAAGACTGACTTGACTGGCGTTGGCCGGCGAGTTTCCTCGTGACGGTGAACGCCTAATTTTGGGACGCCAAGGCGAACCGGCAACCCGAGCTTCGGGATTGAATACCAATCACTCCATTCGGAGGTTTCATGCGAAAATTTTCTCTCCCTGTTTTAGCCCTGGCGGGCTTAGCCTTTCTGGCTTTCCCCAAGGAAACGATTTCAGATGCTCAGGCCGGTAAGCTCGGCATCGGCTTGGAATTGGGCGATCCGACCGGAATTAATCTGAAGTATTGGCTGTCGAGCCGAACCGCCTTGGACTTCGTGGTCGGTTGGAATAGCTGGGGATACAATAACGACAACTATTACGGTCGTTATTACGGTGATGGTCGATGCGACGATCCCGGTTTCCGAAATGCGAATTGGAATTTCTGCCAAGGGGTTTATTACCGCCGCGGTGGCGACAATGGCTGGTCCAATTTTCACTTTCACATCGATTACTTAGTTCATCGCTTCGATATTATTCGCGCCAGCGTACCGATTCCGCTCTATTTCGGTGGTGGCGTGCAATACGAATATCGACGTTGGTGGGGAGATCAAAGCTGGATAGGCGGGCGTGGCACGGTTGGCATAGCCATCATGCCGAGAGCCATACCCTTTGATTTTTTCTTTGAACTCGCTCCGGTACTTTATGTTTTGCCGGGACCGGATTTCGACGTCAATGGCGGTATAGGCGCTCGTTTCTGGTTTTGATAGCATTCGAGGGATAGCTTGAATAGAAAAGGCGGCGCTTGGCCGCCTTTTTTTATGCCGTCACCAGGGAAAAGCGCTCAGCCCTTTGGACCGAACGGCCTTCCAGAACATCCTGATAAACTTGTATCACCTGCCCCACCGCAGACTCCCAGGTATAGCGTTTAGCCCGGGCCATGGCTTCGGTGGTTCGCGGCTTAGCATAGATCTGGCGAATCAATTGCCGCAAGCCATTCACGTCACCTGGCTCAAAATAGGCGCAGGTGTCCCCCAAATATTCACGAATGCCACCGGCCAAAGTGGCGGCAACCGGACAACCATAAAGTGCAGCCTCTAGGGTGACGAGCCCAGGTAATTCATACCAGCTTGGTAAGGCATGCACACGCGCGGCACGATAGGCCGACACCAGCATGGCCTTGGAAAGCCGTCCAGTGAATAGGGTTTGGCCTCGTCGCCGGAAAACGCGGCAAGCCGTACTGTAATCAGGTGCATAGCAAACCGCTCCATCGGCGAAAACAATGGGCATGTCTTCATCTTCAAGGGCAGTGAGTAAAGCCAATTGATTTTTACGCGTTTCCAATCGACCCACGCATAGCACGAAATCCTTGACGCCAAAAGCACGTTCAAATGCCTCAGGACCTTCGTCTACGGGTTCGATGTCGGCGCCATGGGGAATGGCCACGGTACGGGCTTCGGGATGAAGGCTGCGCAAGTAATCGCTTTCCTCGCGGCTGCTGGTGATGACGGCTGCGGCCTCATTGGCGGTGAAAGCCGAAGTGTCGGTCGGTGTCGATTCGGCCATGCGCATCAAGTCGAGCAGCTTGGGCAGCATTTCTCGTTTTTGGCCCTGCTGTAAATAGGCGAGAATGAGACGGTAAAAGGCAATACTGCGCCCTAAGTACAAAGCCTGATTTTCCTGAAAGGCTTCGACCACAAAGGGTTTGCCCGCATCTTTTGCCAAGCGCGCCAAAGGCTCTATGGTCTGAGGTAAAACCAGGTTGAAGAGGTGAATCAAGTCATAAGGCATGCGATTGGTTTTCGGATCGTGATCCACCACCACGCGCAAACCTGCTGCCTCTAAATGACTGCGATACTTTTCCATCACCACCGTGTCTCCACCGGGAGCCACATCGGCCGAAGATCGATTCTGAATTAAAACTTTGAGACCCTGAGCACCCCTAGGACCGGGGATTCCCGAATTTCCAACCGGACTTCCCGTGGAGGCTATGGGCCTATTCACATCGGCAGGCACCGGCCTGCCGGCCCTTTCTGCCATGACGCGTATACCCGCCGAGGCGGTGGCTTGGGCACCACTGGCCAAGGCATCCATGGAACCGATGCGAGCAACCCGTTTATACACCCATTGCTTGTAAAAGCTTTCGATTTGCACGAAGGAATCGCCCTTGGCCACTTCTTCACGCAGACGAGCCATGTCGTAACGCGCACGTTTCCCGAGTTGGCGGCGTAAATCAGCGTCTTCGCCGAGCCGCTTCATCCACAGAGCCGCCTCTTCTACGTCAGGATCGGCCCAAACATGACCTTTTTCGCCATTGAGGCAAGAATTGTAGACGCTATTCGGATCAATGCCGATGAGCTTATGCGATACCAGAATCGAATTGGCATCATGCATGAAATCCATATTGCCGGACCAACCCGTGGCCATGACGGCCTTGCCCATGGTCATGCATTCCATGCAACCCAGCCCCAGGCCTTCGGCGCGATGCAAGGAGACATAGACATCCCAACCCGCCATGATTTCCAAAACATCACGATAAGGCAAGGAGGCATCTATCACGTGGATATTGCGATGATGGATTTCCATTTCCTTGAAGCGCGCGGCCGCCTTGGTATAGGCATCCAAGGTCGCACTGTGATTCATCTTGACCACCAAATGCACATCGCTACGGCCTTGAAATACCTTGAGAAAGGCCTGTATCACCCCAATAGGATTCTTGCGCTCAATGACGCTGGTGAAATCAAAGCTGAACCCGAATACCACGGCGTCTTCTGGCAAATTCCATCGCGCACGATTCGGTTTGATGTCCTCAGGTATGCTGACCGCCTGGGGATAATGCCTCACCGCCGTGCCGCCCACCTGGGAAGCAATGGCATCCTGCACGAAACGCGTGGGAGCCAAAACCAAATCCATAGAGGCAAGCACGGGCACCCAATTGCTCGGTATGCGGGAAAGCTCCCAAAAAGGCACAGCCACATTCATGTGACCTGCGATTTGAATGGCGGGATGGCCCTGGCGCAATAGCACCGCAACTTCCCAAGGATTCATGTGGTAAATATTGACGGGATGCGGCAAAGGCTGATTGGGATCGGCCAAGAGGTGACGCACCGTATGATCTTGATTGGTGCGCCCCAAGCCGGGGTCGATGTCCAAGCCAACTACGGGATAACCTTTGCTCTGCAAAAGGTGCATGGTATTGCGAGCCGCAACACCTAAGCCAGTATGACTGGTCAAATAGCCAATCACATTGAAGCCCAGGCTTTTATCGCGCGGCGCAGGCGACCAAGCGGGAATGGCGGATCCGGAGGAGGAGGCATTACCCTCGGAGGGATTAGGTGCCAAGGCCTCGGGTGCCGGCGGGGTGCCACGCACCGGATCGAATTTGGAATGCTTACGTACGGTGCCATGATGCACATGCGAAGCGAAAGCACCCATGGTCAATGTGAATTCAAAGGTGACGATGTCTTCGAATAAGGTGTTTTGAAATCCCACGAAGACGAATAGACGCGTAGACGCTTGCCCCGAAGCCATGCGCTGCCTATCGAGCTTGGCCAATTCCATGACGCCGGAAGAAAGCGCAGAACCATAGACTCGATTGCGCTCTTTATCGGCAGGGGAACGCATGCCGCGATCGCTTTGCACGGTTTCGAATAGGCCCATGTGAAAGTCGATGAGAAAGATGTCGCTTTTCACAGCCAAGTCTGCCACTGAAACCAAATCGCTGGCACCTTGAATTTCCATCATGCCCTTGTCGAGCTTGGCCAATTCCTGGCTGACTAAAAGTTTGCGCCCCTCCCCCATTTCCGCCAGCAATTTGGCGATGGCCTTGGCCATGGGTGGATTCAGCCCCCAAAAACCAACTTGAGTTCCCGGCGCGCAACCCGCCAAAAAATTGGCGACAAAGGGAAATACGTGGGGGACGTCATAATAAAGGTTTTCATTATAGGAGTCGGTAGTGCACCAGCTAGTCGCAGGCGTTGCCGGTGCCGCAGGCTGAGCACTTTCCAAGGCCTGTTTAAAGGACAGAAAGCGCCGGCTAGGTAAGCGTATTTCTTCGATGTCCTCTCCTGCCAAGCCCCAGGTTTCGGCCTGCTCGGGAATGTCCGCCACCCTCAAGTCGAAACAAAATCGCTTCAAGTCATTGCGCGTAAGATTTTCATCATGCAGGGCATTGTGCTGCAAATTGTGATTGAGGTGAAATCCTTCGAAATCCTCGGCGAAATCACGAGGCTGGCCGTATTTGAGCCAGAGGCGACGCGCGATATTGGCATCGATATGCCAACCCAAATTCATGCGTTCGTCAAAGCCGTGAATGGCGAAAAGCCAAGAGCGCGGCATAAGCTGAAAATCACCTGGAGAATCAAAGGCAATGTCTTCCTTATGTCGGCATATTTCATTGAGGTGAAAGCGCGTCGACCAGTCGGCCAAGGCTTTTTCGACACTTTCGGGATCGCGGCGATCCATCGCTTCCCAAAGCCATTCGGGGACGTCAAAGCGCGGCAAAAAATGATGATGCTCTGGCGCATTGGCGGCTGCTTGGCTGAGGCTATGCCCGCGTTTAGCCACAAAGACCATGTCGCTATTGGTGCTTAGAACGAACCGGTTGCTGGGCAGGGTGCGGCGCAATCCCACATTGCGGGAAAGCGCTTCGGTCACCGGCAGGCGGGTATTGGGCAAGGCCTTTCGGAATGTCGCGGGCCTAATTCGCAATACACGCACCAAGGCACGCGCCTCGGGGGTGAGCAAATCCTGCAAGGCTTCGGGGAAGGTCGGCAAAGCATCGTGGGTATTGCAGTCGACAAAAACAATTTCGTCGCCTGGTGCCGTGAGTTGACGTCCCATGGTATTGAAGAAAATAGCGGCGCGCTTGTGAAGATTATAGCCATGCGCGTCATTGCGGCCATAGACGAGAACCGATATCATGCGGGATTTCCTTGTCCTAAAGAGGCATGCAAAACGGCGAACAGATTATCCGAGGCGCGCTCGTGATTCATATCCAAAAGCAAGGCCTCACCGAAATGCCGCTTCGCTTCTTCATGCCGGCCAGTAGCGACCAATACCACGCCCAAATCATTGCAAAGCAAGGCGCTGCGATCGAACTGCAAGGCCTGGCGCAAAAGGGTTTCTGCGGCCTCAAAATCGCCTGCGCGAAAGGCGAGCAAGGCCTGATTGCGCCGCTTCGCTTCGGCATCAACCTGGCTTTCGACCTTGGTTCCTAGCATTTCGGAATCGCGGATAGTTTTTGGCAAAATCTCGCCTTGTTTTACTCGCAAACATTCGCGCATGATTTGCTCAAAGCGCAAGCCATAGGCCTTCACACGCTGAATCGAGGCTTGGCGGACTTTCTTCTCGGCTTGAATATCTGGCCCGGCCCGCAATTGCGGAGCGACGGCGAGCAAGGCTTCCGTCAAGGCTTGGGCATCTCCCGCGCGGAAAAAATGGCAAGGCTCCGGAGCTTGTTCGCGATGCACAGGTAAGTCACTCAAGACTTGCAATTTTCCTAAGGCGCGACCATCTTCAACCACGGTGCTCCATCCTTCGAAAAGCGAAGGTTGCACCATGGCAGTAGCGCGGCGAATCAATTGCATTTGATCTTCACGCGGAACCGTTCCGAGCAGCCGAACTTGCGTTCCAAGTCCCAGGTTTTGAATCAAGGCCTTCAGGTCGCGCATATGATTGGGATGACGGTAGTCTTCCATAGCTCCTGTACAGGCTAGTAGAAACCGCTTTCCCTGCGCCGCGCAAAGGGCTAAAGCCCGAAACAAAGTCTCATGATCCTTGTGTTTCCAAAATTGATTGCAGCACAGTAAATAATCCTCATGAAGACCATAGCGCGAGGCGACCTGGGCGGCGTCACGCTCAAAGGCAGTCTCATCGACGAGAGCATGAAAAGGCAAAACCCGGGTGATGCTTTGGCTTTGCGGATAGAAATAGCGAAAATGCTCCTCGGCCGTTCGACTGCTCAAAACAACGAAGGGAGACTGTTCCGCCACCTTACCGATATCCCGATCCCGATTGACGATTTCTTCGGGGCTGAAAAATTGGGGAAGAAACCGATGTTGAAAATCCGGCAACCAACTGGCAACGGGCCATGCGGGCCAAGCGTCCCATGGCAAGGGAAAATAAACGTCGATAGCGCGAAATAGCTCGGCCTGATCATGGCAAATCCGGACCTTGGCACTTTCGGTTTGCGGCCGCACACCATGCGGCACCCAGAAAATCACTTGATCAAAAAGTGGCACTATGGCGGTATGCAAATCCAGGCTGGAGAGGGAGTCGGGCTTTATAATCAACGCTAAACTAAGGCCGCTTTGCTCACCTAAAAGGGCCTGGGATTTCGCCAGCAATTCCACATAGGAGACGCCACCCATCCAGCCGCGACTGCCGATAATGGGTATGCCGACGCGCAGTCGATTTTTCATCCATGCACCTCGTAAACGCGCGCTGCTGGAGCGGGAACCCAACTCTCCGAAGTCGACATTTCACGCGCTTGCTGTTGATACCAGGAGGCATAGGCTTTCACACCTTGCGCAAGTGATATTTGTGTTACATATCCCAATTGACTTAAGGCACTAATGTCGGCGCGCCATTGCAAAGGATCCCCTGGGCGAACTTTCCCATTGAATTGTATGACTTTATCGACGCGTAAGACCTTTATCACGAGTTGGGCTAAATCACGAATTGTGGTTTCTTGACCGCTGCCGAGATTGAATATGCCATTGGCTTTTTGGTGATGAATGATTTCCAAGGCATAGGCTACGTCCTTTCCGTTTATGAAATCACGGCTCTCTTCACCGGTCCCATGCAATTCAATGACTCTTTCCTTTGCCACCAAAAGCTTGGCGCATAAGTCATGTACGATTTGCTTATGCAAGCCCTCGCCATAGGCCGAAAAAATACGGGCACAGGTGGTGGTCAATCCATGCAGGGTTTGGTATTCGCGCACCAAATCCTCACACATGACCTTGTGAAATCCGTACGGGGATATTGGCTTTATCGCAGCGCCTTCACCAATGGGCAGGGATTCGGGATTACCGTAGATGGAAGCGCTGGAGAGTAAAATGAAATGCGCGCCAGGAGCATGCCTACGTAAGGTTTCCAAGGTAAAGGCGCAGACATCCACCGTCCTTTGAAAATCACCATAGGGTTCTTTCACCGAATCACCCACCGAAGCCGTGCCTGCGGCGTGAATCACCAAATGCGGTTGGAATTGTGCAACCAATCGAGTGAACGCCGCATCGGGAAGGGTCATGCCGCCCAAAATCACGAGATTGGGATAAGACTCCGCTAAACTCAAGGTGGCATGAAATCGGCCCACGGCGGCGACCTGCCAGCCCTTTTTTCCGAAATGTCGGCAAATATGCGAACCAAGAAAGCCGCCCGCGCCAGTGACCAGAATTCGACCGGGTGAGGCCTTAGCCTTTTTTGACGGCGAAGGCAATGCCATATCCTGACTCCGTGAATTCGTGGGCCATGAAACCAGGATGGGCATCCATGGCCTTGCGCCAAACCTTGAGCAAATAAGGATGCGCGGGATGGGTGATGTCGTCGAAAATCACCATGCCTCCACTTCGTATTCGCGGAAGCACATTTCGCAAATCGTCATAGGCTCCGTCTTCGCTGTGATCGCCGTCCACCAGAACAAGATCGAATTGCAAATTCGGATTCCGAGCCAGGTATTCCGGTACAGTGCGATGGCTGTCGCCGTCGGTGAAGGTCACTTGTCCGCGATGCCCATGTTTCTGTAATTCCTGACGCACAAAGGCCGGACCGGGATTGTCCATACCCGCATAACCCTGAATCCACATGTCAAAGGCGTGAAGGGTGACATCAGGGCAGGCCCGCGCAACGGTGCAGGCCGAACGGCCGCGCCGAACACCAATTTCCAAATAATGTTCTGGCTTAATCAATTTCGCGGCGGCATACAGGGTATTTACGGCGTCGAGGTAATGCCAATGTTTCCCGTAACGGCTACGACACTCGCGATAATAGGCATCGACTCCTTTCACATATTCGTCCGTGGCCAGCAGGGAATGAAAACTCAGGATTTCATTCCAAGCCTCGTCGGATAAGGCATAGGCTAGGAGGGTCAATGGATTCGGGGCGACGACGCCATAAGGCCCCGTCATGCGATGGTTTGGCAAAGTCGTGGCAGCAAAAGGTAGAGCCACCGCGGCAGGACGAGGAACCCAGGCGGAGGCTTCTCCGGTTTTGGGCATAGAGGCCAAGGTTTCGGAGGCTAGACGATGCGATGGTTTCTTTTCAAGCACGTCTTGCAAGACAGCCCGTGCCTCGTGTTTTTTATCCAATTGCATGAGGGCAAGAGCACGGGCATAACGAAGGTCTTCGTTGCGACCTAATCGGGTTTCCGCCTCTTCCAAAGCCGTTAAAGCCTCGGCAAAGCGTCCGGCCTCCATCAAGGCTAGGGCCTGTTTTAGGGCATTGGCCTCATCCATGCGCTATCCTTTCGAGTTTCCATTGCATTATCGAATGCCATGAGGCCTGCATGCAAATGTCTTGTGCCTGGATTCGACTGCCTTGAAATTCCCTGGCCCAGCGTCCTAGAATCCCAGCATGGGATTTAACGCATGAATGCTTCGTTTTCCGATATGTCCCGCGCTTTTCGCGCTTTCTTGGGCCAAGGCCTCTGGACAGGCGCCCAGCCGGTGCAGACCCGATTCGCACCCCTGCATGTCCTGATAACGCCTTGGCACGGTACGCCGATTCCTTTTTTTTCTTTGCTCATCGCTATCGCAGCTCGACACCAAGGCCGGCCGGTTTATTTGATATGGGATGACTGCGCCTGGCATCCTGGTCAAAGTCCGGAGGCAGAAAATCAGGCCATCGCCACTTTGTTACCGATTTTACAATCCGAATTGCCATGGCGACGCGTCTCCCAATATGCCGCGCCCGCCCAAGGTTTGGATTCCATGGATTGGCGTGATTTATCTCGATGGAATGCCATATGGAAAGAACGAGGAGCCGGATCCGCATCAGGGGATGGACCCTTGGCCGATAGTTTTTTGGCAGGCTTTCAAAGGCAGGCTCCGCTTATTGCGGCCACTCTAGAAGGCTTGCGAGGCACCTTGCTGGTGCCGGGAGGTCTCAATGGCGGCACCGGATTATGGCTTCGCCTGGGCCGCCAAAAAGGTCTTCGCGTCGCTACCTACGATTGCGGCCCGGGATTCATAATTGGCGGCTCTCGTGGAATTGCGGGACACCTAGAAGATATCGGTCGCCTTTGGAAAGAAAGGGCCACGGACCTCACCCCCGAGGAAAAGGCAAAATTCGCCGCGATTGGCCGACTTGAATTCGCCAAACGGGAAAGCGGAGACGATGCATTTCGATTTCAAAAAGCCGCCAGCGGTCTTCATCCGGTGCAGGGCCGATGGGATGTTGTGCTGCCCTTGAATGTGCCATGGGATACCGCAGCACTTGGCCGCCATACGGCCTTCCGCGACGGTAAAGAATGGGCTGAAGCAACGGTAACGTATTTGCTACGACATACCCAGGCTACCGTAGCCGTGCGCCAACATCCCCGAGAAAGTCTATGGGAATCGAAATTCAGCTATCTCAATCCCCTGCGCGCATCGCTTGCCGCGGCTCATGGAACCCATCCTCGATTTCGATTCATCGCCGCCGAAGAAGCCATCAACACCTATGACCTCTTAAGGCAGGCAAAACTCGTTTTGCCTTCGACCAGTACGGTCGGTTTAGAAGCTCTTTGTCTTGGCCGTCCCGTGGCCTTGGATTGCCCGGTTTATTATTCGGATTTACCAGGCGTAATCCGGGCAGAATCTCAATCTGATTATTGGCGAGCCATTGATCGAGCCCTGGGTATTTCCTCTCAAGACTTGATTCAAGTCGACACCGAAGCCGCCTGGCTGCAGTATTACTTCAGTCAAGTGCATAATCGCGTCTTCACTGAGGTCACCGGCATGCCGGAAGCCTTTGAGGCCTGGGTCAAGCGTGATTTCAGACAAGTCCTTTCAGATACTGGATTTCAGCGACTTTGCCATGGCCTTTGGGAGGATATTCCAGTGGCCTGGTTGCAACACCAATCGTCCTTAACCCAGGCTCCCCGCATGACCGCGCTTCCACCCTCCTCATCAAATGCCTCGACGGCAACCCGACCCGCTTGGGAATCCCAGTTCCCAACCGTGAGTTTCGGGGACGGTGTGCAAATACTTGGATTGCGTGAAACCGAAATTGGGGAAGGAAGCTGCATTGGCGATCACAGTTGGGTCAATGTATGTGAACGCGACGGTCGTAAACGCCTGCGCATCGGCCGCTGCGTCTTGATAGGCCGCAATGGCATGATTTCCACCGGTGGTGATTTGGAAATTGGTGACTATTGCTTATTCGCGCCTAGGGTCTATGTCTCCGACGCCGATCATGTCTTCACCGATATTTACCGACCTTACATGGATCAAGGTGCCACTTTAGGCCGGTGTATCACGGTGGAGGAAAATTGCTGGCTAGGCATCAATACCGTGGTGAGTGGTAATTTGGTGATTGGTCGTGGCTCCGTGGTGGCTGCCAATAGCGTTGTTTTAGAAGACGTGCCACCCTTTAGCGTGGTCGCGGGTACCCCGGCACGCGTCATCAAATTGTTCAATCCCGCCACCTCGGCCTGGGAAAAGGTCGCCAATGACGGCGATATTTTGCGGGTTCTCGAAGGCCGCAGTCGACATGAATTACCGGATCGTGAAGCCTATCGAGATATGTTGCGATTGCACTCCCCTACCCGCCGTCTCGACCCCATATTAGCTGGCCGCGGGATGCCTCTATAAAAGGCTCAAGCTAGAGTTATGAAAAGCCGATAGCCACGGAAAGCCTTGCTGGAGTCTGCCATGAGCCTTGATGCCCGTTCCGCCTTCGATCAAGACGGTTTTGTGCTTTTCCCTGGCGTTTTATCGCCTTATGAGGTGGATCGATTACGCCGACTGGCCGAAGAGGTTTTCGATCAAGTGCCTCCGGAGGAAAGCAAGGGAGATACGCGCTATGTTCGTTGTGAACCACTGGAGCGTTATTCACTTTTGAAGCATGCCATCTTGCAATGGGGCGTGAGGCAGCGCCTTGCTTCGATATTCGGCACTGACATGGTTTTACTGCCCTCCAATAGTCTTTGTGATCGACGTTACTCCGGATGGCATAAAGACATTCATGGACAGGAAAAGGAAGGCTTTGTATTTCAGCGCGCCCATGATTTTCGCGCGGCCACGGTAATTTTTTATTTGCAAGATAATTCTGAAGAATTGGGCGGAGGCATCAGCGTCGTGCCGGGCTCCCATCTTGAAGCCGATCAACATGGATATGGCGAACAGGACCTTGGATCAGGCAAGGTCCGCCTGGGAGAATCGACCTATGATAAGGAACGCACTCATCGCGTTCCGAGCCGCGCTGGAGACTTGATCGTATTCGATGTGCGCCTCAATCATGCCGCAACCTGGCCTTCCCTGCTCGGACCCATGGACAATCTATACCTGGCAGAGCCGCCACGCGACCCCCGCATTCCCCGAAAATTTCTGATTTCCCTGAAAGCCATGGCGCGTGACCGCCATGTCCCGGCCTATGTCGATTATTTCCGGCACATGGCGGGTAAGGAAAGCAGCATGGCTTTCATGAAAAACGCCGAGGCCATTCCCCTAGACCTTCAACTCGCTTAATCGGAGCTATCATGCGCCTGAATTATGCCATCGATCGCATAGTTGAAAATCCTGAAGCCCTCGAAGCCGATCAGCAACTTCTGAATCGCCAAAAGGCCCCCGGCGATGCGGCCTACGTGCAATTCTATGCGGAAAGGCAGGACAATATTATCACGGCCGATCCAGACACCTGGGAAAAAACCGATCGCCGTTTTCAAATCGACTGGCTGGTGCGCAATGGATTATCCCAGAAGCATCGTTTTCTCGATTATGGATGCGGCACCGCCTCGGCCGGCAAATACGTGATTGATTATTTGCAGCCACAAAAATACGTGGGAGTGGATATTTCCGAAAAGTCCATACAAGTGGCCTGGGATATTTTGCAAAGAGAAGGACTGCATAAGCGTGGACCGGTTTTGCATCACATCCCCAATGGATCTCTCCAGGCCATCGAAGGGCTGACTTTCGACGTGATTTGGGCCCAGTCTGTTTTCACCCATTGCCCTCCGGATGTCATTCGCGACATTCTTGGAAACTTGAAACGCTTCATGCACGGTGATTCTATTTTTTACGCTTCAATATCCCGAATCGATCAGGGCATAGTGCAAAAGCAATTGCATAACTGGTATTATGCGCTGGATTTTTTTCAGACCTTGGCGCCAGAATGCGGCATGAAGGTCAAGGCCATGGAAAATTGGCGTCACCCCTACGAATACACCAATCAGGGTTTCGCCAAATCGGTGCTGCTGGGTTTTGAATTGATTTAAATGGCTAAGGTCTTGTTAAGGTAAGGCTTGGCGCCAATGCAATAAACCTTCCGCCATGGCTAAATCTTCCGGGTAATCGATGTCCAATCCTTCGGCCATGGGCAAAACGAAACCGTGCATTCGTCCTGAAAAAAAAGAGCCGGAAGCGAGAAAAGCCGGTAACCAACCCCAATAGAAAGCTCCGTTGGGATGGTAGGCGGGTGCAAGACCTTGTGTGCGCGTACGGCCTTGAGCTAAACCGGAATCGGCCATCACTTTTTCCCAATGACCATCCGCATTCGAGCGGAATGCCCACTCAGGTGGCACGCCATAAGCAGACATGGCCACCACGCTATCCAATGTTTCAGTCAAGCATTCACGCCCCTGGACTATAGAAGTAGACGTGCGCAAGGGTGCGGTGGGTAATAACAGGCAGACTTCGCTATAGTCATGCTCCACCCATTGCTCCCTGCGGGCCAAATCCGCCACGACTTGAGGTGTTGTGGCTGTATCGCCCGCGAGATTACCGGGCCTGGCCATGGCGCGAACCGCATTTCCGTATTGGCCCGCCAATTCCAAAGCTTCGGGCATATCGCTACTGACAATAATGGAATGAAAGCATTCACTGGCTAAGGCCGCCTCCAGGGTCCATTGCAAAAGCGGTCGGCCGCCGAGCAAGGCCATATTCTTGCGAGGAAACCGCTTCGATCCGCCACGGGCGGGAATGACGGCGATGGCGCGCCTTTCCATCACGTGCTTGCCGCGTCCGCGATTTCCAAATTCCAATAGTGCGTGCCTAATTCCAAACGCACCTTGCCGCTCATTGGCGATTCGGCAATCAAAAAAGTGCCAAGAGACAGTCTATCTCCAGCACAAAATTGATTGAAGGGTTGCATGAATTTCAACATTGCAAGCGGCTCTAAATCCGTTTCAATGCGACATTGTTGGCGACCGGCGGACAAGGCTAGGGACAGTGGCTGGCGATGAATTTCTTCCCAACTCATTTTCCACAAAGGCCCCAGGGCATTCGAAGCATCGGGCCAGCGGGCATAGTAGTCGCATACGCCTCTATCTCTCACGCTCGGCAAAGGCAGGGACTCGGCAAAGGATTTGTCGAATAAACCGAGACAGAGTCGAAATCCCGCGATATGCGACTCGTCCAGAACAGGCTGATCCCCATTCAAATCTTTCGCCAATTCCATCACCACATCGACATGCAATTCATAAGAACGCGAGCCATGACGAAGTCTCAATGAGGTCGGCTCATCCTTCCAGGAAAGGCCGGGCAAATTGAAAGCCAGAGGATAATCCAGGCGCGGAACTTGAAAACGCTGATGGGCCAAAGCGGTATTCCCGAACTGCAACCAAAGAGTATTCATGAGGCGCTCCTTCTTTCATCGCGAAAATAAGTGCGCAGGCTTCCGACTTTTTCAATTTCCAACTCGACGCAATCGCCCTCAGACAATTTTTTGTCTCCCGCCACGGTGATTCCGTCTAAGCCCATGGTGCCCATATGCAGCACCGATCCGGCGGGCAAGGTCATGAAACTGCTGAGGTATTCTATGGCAGCCTCAATACCCACTACCATGGCATTGCTATGCGAGCGATCCAAGGTCTTGCCATTGATGCGCGAGTACATCATCAAGTCATAGGGATTACCGACTTCATCGCGGGAAACCAAGGCAGGGCCTATGGGAGCGAAACCGCGCGTGCCTCGGCCATAATAGCTGGTGACAAGCAATTCCAAAAAGGTTGGCTTATGCTCAGGATGATGCGCAGACGCGAAATCCTTCCAGTGATTGGAAATCATGTCATTCACCACAGTAAAGCCGGCGACATAGTCCAAGGCCTTGTCGCGCGGCACGCGCTCGGCATTGCGTCCTAGAATCACGCCTAATTCCACGGCGCAGCGAAAGCTGGTGACGTCGGCGGGGAGAGTCACGCGGCCTTGATGGGCCGTCACCGTATGCGGCGTCCGGGTATATCCCACGGGATAGACGGGTATGGGTGTGGAGCTTGCCCTCCATGTCATGGGGCAATTCCCTGCGAGCCCGAAAAGCAAGGGCGGTGCGCCGATGAGCGGCAAATAAGGCGAGCCCGAGGGAAGGCCGAGATTGTCCACATAAGCCCAAGCACTTTCGAGCAAGGCTTTATTCACAGTTTGCAGTTCTTGCCAAAGCTGTTCAATGCCCAAAAAATTGGACAGTAATTCCGCATCGGAATACAAGGGATTCGCCAAATTCGGTATGGCCGCTGCGGCTATTTTGCCTTCCTGCAAAAGCCGCCTTGCACAGGCGGTGACATGCCAAGCCGCGCTGTCGCCATTCCGTTCCAAGGCGAGAACCGGACGATGGTCTACTTGGCGTAGAGAAACACGCATGTTACTTGTTCCGCAAAACGTATTGCAGTCGATACGGTTCGGTATTGGCCATGAGGGCTTCGGGGTTTTGCAGCAAGGGCAGCAATAAGCGCAGCCAGGTGTCCACCCATTCCGCCTTGGCGGCGACACGATCCTCTCCGTGTACATGACTGGCCAATTTTTGCAAAGCCGGAAAGAAAGGGCGCAAGCCCACATTCCATAGCCAGGTCAGGCCCGCAGGTAAAATGTCCCGTTTCTCGCTGATAGTAAAACCGCAACCCGCAAAGACATCTTCCCATCCTTTGGGTGACTGCAAGCCGGGATTGGTTTCTTGGCGCCCGCGATTCATCCACTCCTGCCAATAGGACGGAAGTCCAGGCAGGGCTTTGCGGAAATCCAATTGCGCTTTCGCCGTGGTGAAAACGTCGAGCACTACTCGACCTTGTGGCTTGAGCTTTTTTTTCATCAGGGCCAAGGCCTGATGCGGTTGTGCTACCCAATAAAGGCTATTGCAATAAATAAGGTCGAGGCTGGACTCGGTCTCGGGTATATCGGCCGTTAAATCAGCTTCATGCAAACGATCGAAAAATTTCAGGGCTGACGCTTTGCGAAGCAAGGTGGCTTTGTGATCAGTGCCCGCAGCATAGCCATGCACGGGGTGCTTCGCTATTAAGGGTTGATAGCCTTCCTCATAATGATCAAAGACATCCAGGCTTTTCTCGGCCACGGTGGCCGCATCTTCGCTGCGAATCCCGGAAACAAATAGATCATAGCGGGGATCGAAACGACCACCGCATTTGAAAAAGGTGTTCACTCCATCGCCACAGGCATATTCAATGGCTTTTTCGCCTGGGGCAGGCAATAAAGACGTTCCACGAATGACATAAGATGCCAGCGCTAGGCCATTTTCGGGACGCAACCACCACAGCTCCAGTGCGGAGCGCAATACTTCTTCGGCATTCGACGTCATCGCCATAATCACCTCTATTCTCTATTCAATCGTCTTGCCCCAAGTAGCGTACCTCTCGATTGGCGCGCGCAAAGTCCTCTTTCTTGCCGATGTCCAACCAATACTCGCGTATTGGGAATAAGGCGACCCCGCCTTCCTTTGTCGCCAACGAGTCCAGCAAGGTGGTCATGTCCGAGGCCTGATTGCGAGGAACCAAATCCAAGGCATTGGGCTCCAATACATAAATGCCCGCATTAACGAAGAATTTTTTCAGTGGCTTTTCTTCGATGGAATCCAACCGATTGTCTTGCGCCTTGACCACACCATAAGGAACCTGAAATTGATATTCCTTCACGCACATGGTCGCTTGCACGCGTTGATCCAGGTGATAGTCGAGCAATCGAGAAAAGGCTACCGTGGTCAGCAAATCCGCATTCAAAACAAGGAAAGGCGAAGTGGGTTTTTCGGGCATGAGGCCCAGGGCTCCGGCGCTGCCCATCTTCTTTTGCTCTTGCACATAGCGAATTTCCATGCCGAGCTGGCTGCCGTCTTTGAAGTATTGGCGTATCATGTCGGCTTTATAATTGACCGCCAGGCAAACTTTGTGAAAGCCTTGCTCGCATAAACCATTCAAAAGGGTTTCGAGTATGGGCTTCTCGCCGACTTTCACCAAGGGTTTGGGCGTATGATCGGTGAGCGGGCGCAAGCGTGTGCCGAGTCCACCCGCCATGACTACAACCCAATTGTCCTTGCGGCCGCCTTCTACCAAGGCTTCGAGAAAAAGCATATCGACCACATGACCGCCATCATCGAGGAGCGGCAATCGGCGAATGCGGTTTTGCAACATGTAACGGCGAATGTCCGTGCGCGCCGTGCCCATGGCAAGGGAATGGAATTTTTTGTTCATGGCCTTGGCTATGGGCTGATCGAGGCCTATGCCCTGAAGCAGAGCCCGGCGTATGTCGCCATCCGTAACCGTGGCTACCAATTTTTGGCCGGCATCCACCACCATGGCCATTTGAGTCATGGCAGAATCGATGATGCGAATCGCCGTGAGAATGGAATCCTTGGGGCTGAGTATGGCCTTTTGCCAAAGGCGTGGGGTCATGGTATGCAGATTGGATGGAGGTGGACTGAGGCGATTATAGGCTTCATCCACGGTCGTAAACAACTCAGCGATGTTTTTATTGGATTCATGCAAGGCCATGCTGGCTCCTCAGGCGAAAAACGGAAGACGCCCATGAGGGATATCGGCTCCCAGCCGCTCAATCTTGAATTCCGCCGAGAAACCGAATTATCAAAGTGATTGGGGAATCAATAGCGTTGCTTGAGAATTTGAAAGGCTTCCGCTGCCGAATAATTCGCCTGGGCTCCCCGCCATAAAGCCAAGGCCTGGACCGCTTTGCGGCTGCGGGGAAAAGGATGTTGGCCCATTTCGCCTTTCCATAGCGATAGCAGCTTTAACTTTTGCTGTAAGTATGACGTGATATTCACAAAACAATTCGGAGCGAAAGGAAAAGTGGAATTCGGCGGTGATTGCTCGGTTTCACTGGCAATTTCCATGGCGCGAACTTCCTGTACAAAAGGCGCGCGAAAGGATTTACAGGCCGACCAAGCTGCAGCAAAGGTCGCGGCATGATCTCCATGCACATCGCCGGGATGCGGAACATAAACCAAGTCAGGCTTGGAAGATTGCAAGGTCTTGGCCATGGCGGCATGCAATTCTCTCTGCGGAATTTGGTCCAAGCCCGCCGCGGGAAAGCCTAAGCGAAAAACCTTTTGAAAGCCAAATGCTTTAGCCACGGACTGGATTTCCTTTTCACGCGCGGCCAGGCGGGTCGCAGCTATACCTGGGAGTCCGGACATTTCCGTGGCAATGCACCAAAACAGGACATCGCCCTCATGGAGATGACGGAGCAAAGCGCCACCGCATCCCAGAGTTTCATCATCCGGATGAGGAGCCACCACCAAGACTTTTCTCATAGGTAACTCCCAGGTTGCGGCAGAGGCTCAATTTCATGTTCGAGAATTTCCACGGCGCCATCCGAGGTTTTCACTCGAATCACGCCACCTTCCACACCCACGACCAAACCGGGTTCCAAATTCTGAGGTTCGGCACCCGCCTCGCGCAAACGCCAAACCGGACAGGGTTTGCCATGCCATTGCACATGGGCACCAGGATAGGGTTTCGCTAGGGCCCGCGTGAGATTGTATAAAGCCCTCGATCCCATGCGAAAATCCAAACGGCCATCCTCAACGGTGCGTTTGCGCCAACTATTGGCATAGAGTGGGTTTTGGGCCTTGGTTTGAAATTCGCGCTCGGACAATTCAGGCAAAAATTGACGGATTTGTTTACGGGCTTGCGCGATGATTTTGGCGTATAGGCTTGCGGCATTGTCCTCATTGGCGATAAGTACGCGTTCTTGGGAAAGGATGTCTCCCGCATCCGCGCCTTCGGTCATGAAGAAAAAGGTGGAGGCGGTCTCGGTCAAACCCAAGGCTAAGGCCCAAATCAAGGGATGACGACCACGATTCGCGGGAAGCGCCGCTGGATGAAAGCCCAATACACCTAAGGGTGCCACGGTCAGGATTTCTTTTTTCAACAGTCGTGACCAGCCAAAACAAAAAACAATGTCGGGACGACTGGCTCGCAAACAGGCCAGCGATTTTTCATCATGCACATTGTCGGTGCTCAGGCATGGCAGATGATGAGTAGCGCAATAGCTGGATAAGTCAGCATAATCGGCATTGCCCGCACCTCCGGCTCCGGCAATCACGGCCACGACTTGAGCTCCGCAGCTTGGCGACACCGCCTGCACCTCCTCCAAGGCCGCCAAAGAGAATTGCACTGTACCGATAAAGGCTATACGTAAGGTCATAAATCGTGAAACCTCTTATCGAGCAAATTATTCAGAGGAAAGGTTAAAAGCGTTTCTGCAATGCGCTTAGCCGCACCGCCATCTCCATAGGGATTTTTCACTTTGCCCAAGCTGCGGCGAAAGGCGGCCTGGCTGGCTTGATTCAGGGCTTGCCTTATCGACGATAGGGAGGCCGAACAATCGATGACGCTTTTCGCTCGCAATCGCCCCCTTTGCCGGTCACCGATATTGATAGTGGGAATTCCCAAGCTCGGAGCCTCCAGCAAGCCACTGCTGGAATTCCCCACCACAGCATAACTATGCCTCATTGCCGAAACATAGGCCGGCATGCCCAAGGATGCGTGTGCCACGGCATGTCCGGGATGCGCCGCAACAAAGGCCTGTATGGCTAGAACAATTTCCTGCGACTCCGCTTCGGCCCCAGGCAAGGTGAAAACAAAGGCTGCATCCTTGCGTTCGGCCAAAGCCGAAAGCAAGGCTAGCATGTCTCGCTTCGCCGTTTCAGGCCGCAAGGTCACGGGATGAAAAGTCACGACATAGGTTTCCTTGCGCCAGGCCAAGCCCAGACGCTTTTCCAAATCACTTCGCGACAAAATCGGTGTGGTTTGCATAGCATCCACGCCCAGCCCACCCACCGTGAAAACGCGACGCGGGGATTCACCCAATTGAAGAATGCGGCGGCGATATACCGGAGCAGCGGCGAAATGCAAATGCGCCATCTTGGTCAGACTGTGGCGAATGGCTTCGTCGATTAAACCTTCGGTCGCTTCGCCGCCATGAATATGGGCCATGGGTAGACGTAACATCAAAGCCGACGAGGCGGCTCCCAGCATTTCCCAGCGATCGCCAAGCAAAACCACCATGTCAGGATGCAGTTGGCCAAAGGCTTTAGCGAATCCTTGAATGACAGATCCCAAGGACATGGCCAAGCCAGCGGCATCGTCTTTGCCCAACCGTGCAGGGACTTCGGCTGAAAGCTTAAAACCATCGGCCTTGATGGCATTCACCGTCCGTCCATGTCGTGCGGAGAGATGCGATCCGGTGGCGCACAATTGCAATTCTGCGCGGCCATCGTTTTGCAATCGCGTCATCAATGGCTTCAATAAGCCATAGTCGGCACGCGTGCCCGTCACGACCGCGATGCGGCGGCGAGGCGATGCGCTAGGTTTGTATGGCTTCATGGGCTTCAAAATCACGTTTCGCATTTTGACCCAGCAAGGAGTCCCAAAGCATGGGAGAGATACCGTCGCCAGGACGCAAGGTGGTGAGATTGCTTTCGGAGAAAATCTCGCCGTAGCGAATACGGGTTTTGGCCACGATGCTTTGCCGCACCGGAAGGCGATTTTTCATTTCTGAAGCCGTCACGCGTTTGTGCCCGTCGCCTAAGGCCATTTCGACTTGGCGAATGGCCTTCACCATGGCCTCCAATTCTTTGGGTTCCAAAGAAGCGCGATGATCGGGTCCGGGCAAGTTGCGATCCAAAGTGAAATGCTTTTCAATGACCGTCGCCCCCAGGGCCGCCGCCGCTACCGGCACGGTAATGCCTTCGGTATGGTCGGAATAACCCATGGCCACTCCCATTGCTTCGCCCATGGCCTTCATGGCCAATAAGTTCACTTCGCCGATGGGAGCGGGGTATTCCGTAGTGCAGTGCAAAACCGTGATTTGATCCCGCTTCATGCCTGCCTTTTGTAAGGCCGAAACCGCAGCCTGCACTTCGTCCAAATCGCACATGCCGGTGGACAGGATAATGCGCTTCGCCAGCTTGGCCACCACTCGCAGCAAAGGCAAATTCACAATTTCGCCAGAAGGCACCTTGAATATCGACATTCCCATTTGTGCCAGAAAATGCACGCTCTCGATATCGAAAGGCGTCGAAAGAAAAATCAGTCCCAGCGCTTCAGCCTGATCGCGCAGGCGAAAATGCCAATCTTCGGGCATTTCCAATTTGCGTAACATGGCTAATTGCGAATCTTCGGTGACGCCATTGGCGATCTGATATTCGGCCTTGCCCGCGCGCGCCGCCACCAGCCTGTCACTCTTGAAAGTCTGAAATTTCACGGCGTCGGCACCCGCTTGCGCCGCGGCCTCGATGAGACGGGAGGCCATGGCGAAATCACCATTGTGATTGACTCCCGCTTCAGCAATCACAAAAACCCTTTTCATGTCCATCTCCGCAGAGGATTACCGGCATAAATGCCGGGCTGATCCAAGTTTTTCCGAACGAGGGAAAGCGCGCCCACGACGCAGTCCGAAGCCACGCTTACGCCTTGCAGCAAAACCGCTCCGCTGCCGATCAGGCAGCGATCGCCGACCCGGCATGTCCCATTCACTATGGCTCCAGTGGCGATGTGAGTATCGTCGCCAATCACGGCATCATGCTCCACCAAGCTTTGTGAATTGAGGATGACATTGCAACCGATTCGGGCTCCTGCATTCACCACTGCGCCCGGTAAGACCACGGTACCTGGACCCACGGTCGCGCGCTCGGAAACCAAGGCCTTCGGCGAAATTACAGTCGCAAACTCAAAGCCCAAGGCCAAGGTTTTTTCCCGCAAGCCTCGTCGAGTCGTGGCATTTTTCAATTGCCCCACCGTAATCAAAATTTGCACGGCGCGCCCACGCCAAGCTTCCAAAACATCATCCCCCCCCAATACCTTGTAGCCAAATATTTCCGCTCCCTCGGCCAAATGAGGATCCAACAATCCTTGAATGGAATAACTACCCTCGGCCTCCAGCGCATCGATGACGGCGCGGCAATGGCCTCCCGCACCGACCAGCAAAACGGGCCGGCGGGTTTTCATACGGCCTCCGGCGCCAAAGCCGGGCCGCTGGGCAATTGGATTAGACTAGCCGCCAAACCTTCAGCCACCGGACAAGGCATGCGCTGCGCCTGGGCATAGATGGGGAGTTCATACAGAATTTTCCAAGGTGGCCGCAGTGGTATCTTGCGTGCTACGGCGGCTTCGAGCACGGCATCACGCGCACCGTCCTGAACGCCGCGCAAGGCCAGACTGCATAACCAATAATTGCTTTGGCTTCCTGAGGGCTCGGATAGAAAAACAGCCTTCGAGTCGCCTTGAAAGGCTTGCTGATAGCGCTGGGCCAATCGGCGCTTGGCCGCCAGCAATATTTCGAGTCTTTCCAATTGCGCCACGCCTAAGGCCGCATTCAAATTGGGCATGCGATAGTTGTATCCGATGGCATCATGCTCAAACGCATAGGGGTGAGGTTTTTTCGCCGTTGTGGAGAGATGCTTGGCCCTCTCCCCTAGCTTGACATCGCGAAACAAAAGCGCCCCGCCGCCGCCGGTGGTAACGATTTTATTGCCGTTGAAACTCAAAACGCCGATGGGCGCAAAAGTACCGGCATGCTTTCCATGCCAATAGCTACCCAGGGCTTCGGCAGCATCTTCGACTACCTGTATGCCCAGTTCTTCGCAGAGACTGAGCAAGGGCTCCATATTCACGGGAAATCCAAATGTGTGCATGGGCACACAGGCACGTATGAATTTACCGCTGCGACGATTCAGAAATCCCTTTTCGCTACGCTTGCCGATTTCCGTGAGATAGGCGCGTAAGGACGCTGGATCGAGTCCCAATGTGGTTGGCGACACCTCGACAAAATGCGGAATAGCACCGCAATGGCTGACGGCATTGGCCGTGGCCACAAAGGTCATGGCCGGCACCAGCACTTCATCGCCGGGTTTCACGCCCGCCAGCATTAGGCCCAAATGCAAGGCCGCCGTGCCATTGACTACGGCTACGGCTTTACTGGCGCCGGTAATTCGCTCAAGCTCGCGTTCGAAGCGATCGACGAAAGGACCCACGCTCGACACCAGAGTGGTATCAATGCATTCGCTGAGATAGGCCTTTTCATTGCCGGCGAAAAGCGGTTCATGCAAAGCTCCCACCGTGCGGCCCTCAGGTAGGCAGGAAGCGATGCGATCGAGAAGGGAAGCCACCCTGTTTGAATCCATCATCTCCTTCATCGCTTAAACCATGTATCGGGTGGCCTTGTAAGCCGCCAAGTTTTTGGGATCCAAAAACCATTGAATGGTCTGTC
Organism: Fibrobacterota bacterium; assembly: GCA_043753995.1. GTDB lineage: Bacteria > Fibrobacterota > Fibrobacteria > UBA11236 > UBA11236 > JAYUVP01. The sequence continues at coordinate 584 of JAYUVP010000008.1, read as the reverse complement.
GCAATCCCTGTCGCAAACCATCGCGGCCTTCCACGGCGGGATGCCAATGCAATTGATTACGGGCCTTGCTCGCATCTGCCAATAGCCGCATTACTTCACTTTTTTCGGGACGCAATCTTTCTTCTTGCACATCGATTTCAATGGGCTTGCCCATGAGCCCCGCGATTTCACGCGCTAAATCACCGATGCTGATTTCATAACCCGTTCCCAAATTGAAAACTTCGCCTTCGACTTCTTTCGGCGCCAAGGCTCCGGCCAAAAACCCGGCCACGGTGTCGCCCACATAATTAAAATCGCGCGTGCTATCCAATTGCCCGAGTTGCAAGCGGCTTACTCCGGCCGCGATTTGCGCGATAATGGCGGGAATGACGGCGCGATTGGATTGCCGCGGCCCATAGGTATTGAAAGGTCGAATCACGGTGACGGGCAAAGCAAAGCTGCGCCAATACGAGAGCGCCAATTGATCGGCCCCCACCTTGCTTGCGGCATAAGGCGACTGCGCTTGCAGAGGATGATTCTCATCAATCGGAACGCGCTGCGCCGTGCCATAAACCTCGCTGGTAGAGGTATGCAATAATCTTTTC
>JAYUVP010000007.1:0-3831 GCA_043753995.1 Fibrobacterota bacterium | reverse complement strand
GGCCTGTTCTTCAACAGCCTGATTCCCGGCGGTACCGGGGGCGATCTAATCAAAGGCTATTATCTCTACAAAGAACACGACGATCACGAGAAGTCGCTGGCGCTCACCTCCATCGTCATGGACAGGTTCATCGGCTTGTACAGCCTGCTTTGCACGGCCATGATCATGACCGTGGTTAATTTCGATCTCTGGAAAGACTCCCCTGCGCTTCGCCTCAACAGCCTTTTCTACGCCGGTGTTTTCCTGGGCTTTACCGCCACCGTCGCCTTTTTCTTTTCGCCCTGGTCCAAATGGTTCCTGCAGCATCCCAAAATGCATCTGGCTCCGGGCGGCCGCATTTTCCGGTCCCTGTCCGATTCCTTGCTCATCTATCGGAACCGGCCCTGGATTCTGCTCTATCCGCTTGCGCTGGGGATGCTAGTGGATTGCGGCTTGATCCTGGTCTATTATTTTTCCGCACTCTCCCTGGACATCCATCTGCCTTTGGCCGTGCACGGATTCGTGGTTCCCACTTTGACCATGATCAACGGAATCCCCATTTCGCCTTCCGGCCTGGGAGTGGGCGAGGCGGCCGGCGCGATGATCTATCGTAGCCTAGGTGTTACCCAGGGCGGGGGAGAGGTGCTGGCCTTGGTGCATATCTGCGTATTGGCCATGTCCCTGTTGGGGGCGCCCTTCTATTTCCTCTACCGGGTGCAGGCCAAGCGGCATCCCCGAGAGTAAATTCCAAACCCGGGCAACCCCAAGCTCATCCCCATCCAATCCCTCCGGAAGCCAGGGTTCATTTTTATCGCCGCATTCGTCTAAGCCCAAACACATATGTTTGATTGGCAGTAATTCCCGTTTATTGGGGGAATTTGCCCGTAATTAGGGGTCGGAATAAATATCCGAGTTATGTGACGACGGTCAAACTTGGATTCCATCATTAAGGTTAAATTTTCGTCATGCGAATTTCCCCAGTTTCCTTAGCCGTCTTTATTTTGGCATTGGCTGAGGCGGTGCACCCTGCTCCGCAGTCAAGCGAGTCGAAACCGAAACCCGCCGCCGCCTCGAAGAATAGCGTCCGTAAGGCCGATCCCAGATTGCTGCTGGATACCCTGACCATCCGCAAAGATTACATGAACGGCGATTTCGAAGAGGGGATTGAGATCATGGAAACGGGTCTTAAGGAAAAGCGCCCCTTCGATCATAATGACAGTGTTTTCATTTTCAAGCATTTAGGGGTGATGTATGCCGCTCGCTATGAAACCCGCGAGCGGGGCAAGTATTACATGCATCAACTGCTGATGACCGAGCCGACCGCGAAGATCATGGACATGTATGCAAGCGACATGATCTACATGATCTTCAAGAATATCCAGGATGAATTCGAATCAAACCGCATGCGTCTCAGCAAAGCGGAAGAACATGTGGTCGGAAATGCGCAAACCGACCCTGAACCCTTGCCGCCGAAACTACCGCCAGATCGGGCTTCGAAGGAGAAGGACGGCCGAAAAGGGCACGCGCTGATCTGGATCGGCGCTACGACAGTAGTGGTCGTGGCCGGAGCCACCGCCTATTTCCTCTTGTCCGAAAAGCCGTCGGTGAACAAACATACCGTTCAATAAATTTGGATTCGCCCGTGTACCTATTGTCAGATAAAATCGTTTCTTTTCGCCCAGTATCGCGATAGAGTCAGGATTCGTACCCATGAAAAATCGTTCCAAATCCCTGTTCATGTGGCTGCCCATTTTATTGGCCGCCTCCACCCTGATTTTCCTGGCCTGTCAATTGGCGCAGAACGGGGATTCCGAAGAAACGGTGTCTTTCACCAAACTTTATGATTCGCTGTCCAAATACGACACCGTGATCATCGTTTTCAAGGATGGGGATGGGTCCCTATTGGACACCGTTTTCAATGGCAAGGTGAATACCAGCGGTGATATCGATAATCTTCCCGTGAAAGGCTGGGATGGCGGCAAGGCCATTATCACCATCATTGGAATCGACTCCGGAGTGCAGGTTTATAGGGCAGAAAAAAAATTCAACGGGAAAACCGACCGGACTGACACCACAATCCTCACAGTCACCACCGTGGAAATATCTTCCTTGATCCGCGAGATGCAATTGAGCGAAGGGGACTCGGTCGCATTGCCGGTAATAGCGGTCTTACCCACGACTTTGGCCGATAAATCCTTGCTCTGGTCCAGCAACAATCCCCAGCTACTGCTGGTCGGGACGAATTATCTCAAGGCCCTGAAAGCGGGCATTGCGCAATTGACAGTGAGGCTGAAAACCGACACCATCAAATCCCTGACCATCACAGTCACGATCGGCGCGGGCGGCAAGCTGCCGGATACCCTCAGTCTTGCGCCGGATACCTTGTACCTGGCCGCGGGAGGGAACGGTGGCAAGTTCAGCCTCACGGTCAGCCCCAATAGCGCCAGCAATGCCGTAACCTGGAAAAGCGCGGATTCGCTTTGCGCCAGCGTGACCGCCGCAGGGGATGTCGCCGGGCTCAAGGTTTGCGCCACCAAGATATTCGCAACCTCAAAAGAGAAGCCGTCGCTTTCCGTTTCGGGAACAGTGGTGGTTTCGGAACCGGTGCCAGTGCAGAGCGTTCGTTTCGTGAAGGATTCCATCGAAATTTTCGTCGGGGGCACATTGGAGAAATTGCTTGTGGAAGTCCTGCCGGTCAAAGCGAATCCCACCGTGGACTTCAGCGCATCCGATCCGACCAAGGTATTGCTGCAGGCCGACAAGATTTCCGGACTGACGGAAGGCGTGGCACTTGTCTACGCGAAATCCAAGGAGAATCCCACCATTGCCGCGACCCTGAAGGTGAAGGTCAGCATTCCCACCCATATCGACAGTGTTCGCATAAGTCCGCGAACCAAGCAGCTGTATACCGGAGGCGAGTCGTTTGTCTTCACCGGCACGGTATATCCCGTTTCCGGCAATGGAAAGATCAATTGGTCTTCTTCAAACGATTTGGTCGCCAAGGTGGATGGAACCGGAAAGGCGAGCCCCGTTTCGCCTGGCTCAGCGCGGCTTTACGCAGTCAGCCCGATTGACAGCGCAAAGAAGGATAGCGTCGAGGTCTTGGTCAAACGGGATGCGCCCCAGCTGTCCGTGGGGCTGGATACCATCGTATCGGTTGGACAGGTCGTCTCCGTTCTTCCGGTAGTGGGTCCGCAGGAATATGGCGTAGTGACGAAATTCAAATGGGACATGGACGGGGACGCCAAGTGGGACGATTCCGATGTTGTCGTGAAACCGGTTTCCTACAAATATGATCTGGAAAAACAGTACGCATCCCGTTTCTATGTCCGGGATACGGAGGGTAATGAGACCATTGCCACCAAGCAGGTGAAAGCGGTTAAAGGTTTGATTGTACTGATCGTAAGTCCACCCAACAATTCCTATACGAATCAAGTCAACATCGTTGTGAAATGGAAGGTGGACGACAAGGATCAGGATACCCTGCCTTTGACTATCCTCAAAGAGGGTACGAACACCATTACCAAGACGGCAAAGGATGTGGCCGGCAATGTGTTTTCGAGTTCCATAGTGGTTTACCTGGATACCTTACGACCCAACCCACCGCTCGTGAAGGGGCCATCCGTCATTTCCAATCTGTCTCCGAAATGGACCTGGTCCACTGGCGGTTCCGGTGGCAACGGGGTATTCAGGTATGCTTTCGATGCGGAAAACTTTTCCGCTTCCCAAGAGTCCAAAGACACACTATTCGCGCCTATGACACCCGTGGTGGAAGGTCCCCATACCCTTTACGTCCAGGAGCGCGATGCCGCGGGAAATTGGTCCGCATCAGGTAAACTGACCATCTTGGTG
>JAYUVP010000006.1:0-2844 GCA_043753995.1 Fibrobacterota bacterium | reverse complement strand
CAAGACCCACCACATCCTCGGGTCCAATGTAGAGCGAATCCGGCAAGGGCACCCGGTCCCAGGCGTAACTCGGATAGAGGTCCAGGGCATAGCGCACCCCGGCTTCGGCTTGCCATCCCTTTGATAGGGCGAAGCCATAGCGGAGCGAGGGACGTAGTGAGAAGTTGGACTGGGGCGCGTTCTGGGTCAGCTGCATTTCCCCCGTATTGGGGGAATGGAGGAGATAGGATATCGGATTGTTATCGGGCACGCTTTCCATGAAGTCCGGTCCGCGATAATGGGTTGGCCGCGACAGGGTGACATCATCCACATAGAGCACCGGGGCGGCGACTTGCTCCGACACGGGATCCTTTCGATCCAAGGAGCCTACCAGAAAAAGGCTCAGCCTGTTTCCGTTCGCGAACGAGAAGCCCCGGCTCAAGGAGGCCCAAGCATTGTCCTGGCGCCAATTCCAGCGGCTGTCCCATTGGCGGGTCAGTCCCAACTGGAACGTCGCGTCGGCGTCTTCAAAGAACCAATCCCGGGCGGCCCACAGGTCATAGGAGCGGTAGGAATCGGACTCCGTTGTCTTAGCGAGGCCGGTGGAGAAGGAAAGAGACAGGCCTCGCAAGATTCCTTCCGGGGCATCCGCTTCCAGCGCAGCTTGGTACGTCTCCTGGCCCGCGTTGCGGCACATGTCCGCCGCACCGCGCGCTGCGAGGTTGAACGGCTGGCTTCCCAGGATCATCGGCCAGCTTAGCCGGGCAGAGGCGTGATCCGTCCAGACGCGGCTTTTCTCCTGATAGGCGCTGCCGACGAAGGGAGACTGGGGTCCCAACCTGGAAAGGCCGCGGACATGGGAGGTGCCCGCTTCCCAGGTAAACATGGGTGGATCCGCTCCCCGTTCCGCGAAGGATCGGTCCGACGGAACCCAGACACGGGCGAAGATCCGGGAGCGTTGGGCGAGCAAGGCATCCCGGAAAGGGCCGGAGGCGGGAACGTTGGCAGCCAGATTATGGCCCAGAGCGGAAGCATATTCCTGCCGGTCGAATGCCTGCTCCCCTTGAAGAAAATGAAGGCTGTCCTCCGCGCGGCTGAGATACCGCACGGCCGGAGCCTCCGCATAGGCGCTGTCCTGCGTCTGAAAAGCCAGGATGGGCAGGAGAATCAAGATGAATGACAACTTCAGCGGCATGCGGCTCCGGCAGGAATGAAAAACGCGGGATAGGGGAACCGTCTTACCCGATTGGATTGAGACACTTGGTGCAGGCAGCGTGCCTACGCAAGATCGGTGGCTGAGGCCTTGGCCTGAGCGGTGAGGCCTCGGGGCCAAGCTTGATGGGCTGGATAGCGCTGGGATTGGAGCTGGGATTGGAGCCGGGATTGATTGGCTGAATTGGGCCGGGTTTGGGATATGACCTGGCAATCGAAAAGACGCCGTCGCCGATGCCACCCGCCATCGAAAGGGCGAGGGCGAGGGTAGATACCGTGTTGGCGAAATTCATGTCCCGAATCCTTTGCGTTAAGTTTGAAAGTGATACCTTTAAGTCCGATTTCAAGGAGAAATAGTTTCACGGGTTTTCATCCAATAGGAACTCCTTATACAAGTTTTTTTGCTCTTAGAGGCTTTTGCGGCATGGCTGAAAAACGGAAGTGGAGCAGGCGAAGCATGAACATAATCAGGGAACCACGCGTTGAATTTAAGGAGGAAGTTCAGACACTTGAAATCAGCATCTCGACCCCCATGAAAGGGATGTTTCAACAGTCTGATAAGCTATGGAAAGAACTGTCCAGTTCGCTCAAAGCTATGGGCATTCGGGAAACCGGTCCGTATTACCTCAGGTTCAGATTGATCGACATGGCTGGTTATATGGGGATTTCGGTCGGGGTGCCGGTCCACTCAAAGTATGAAGGCGGTTCTAGGATCATTCCAAGCGTCCTCCCACGAGGTAACTACGCTTGCTTGACCTTTTCGGGACACGGACTACCGGCAAACAAGTTGCTTCTCGGCTGGATAAAAGATCAAAATCTGACCATGGATCGGTGGGATGAGCCTGGTGGAGACGCTTTTGCATGTCGATGTGAAACGTTTCTGACGGATCGCAAGCTTGAACCCCGCAAGAAGAATTGGCTGATTGAGGTAAGCATAAAGTTGAAGGAATCAATGGGAAAAGAGATGGGATATGCGTAAATGGGGTGCTTGCTTCGCGCTTCGAAAGTTTGAGTAGGAGCGATTTGATTAGGTTTTAAAGCGTGAAAATAAATTCAATGGAGTCTGGTCGAATGACAGTACTAAAGCTGCGCATATGGGTGACGGCTCCGCTTCTGATCATCCTAGCCGTTGGAAAGCTTACTGGCGATCGTGTAAACCCAACTCCTCTGGTTGCCTTGCTATTTTTCGCCTGGATTTTTTTTCAGTCCATCGCTGACATTGTTACCAAACCCTTCCGCATATTGAATCCCTTACGTCCAATGGCAGGGGAAGATAAAGTTATTCCGAAATGGCTTTTCTTTATTTTCGTTCTGGCCAGCATTTTAGCCGGCGCATTTATCTTGTTGATATCATTCGTTCTTAAATTATCCTGATTGATGCGTGGCTTTTCGGCTCGAGCACACTATGACCGAGGCATAACGAGAAATATGAAATCTCTATTGTTCTTTGCGCTCACCTTTCTGATACCCAGTTGCTCATCTACTACCCATTCAGTAAGACCCAAAACGCAGATGAATGGGGGGTCGATATTCGCTCAAGGTGATTCGGTGGTTTTTGCCTATTTGCCCCGAAAAATGGATTCCTATCCTACCTATGCTATCTATCACCAGGAGCCTGGATGTGTGGATATGATCGGCGAGATCCGTTTCAAC
>JAYUVP010000005.1:0-12676 GCA_043753995.1 Fibrobacterota bacterium | reverse complement strand
GTATCGTTGCCAGCCAAGGCCTTAGGGGGATCCGTGATGATGTTTACAATAATGGTATCGGTATCCATCATGCCGTCGTCATCGGTAACGCGCAGGATGCAGGGGTATTGCCGGGGACCGGAGGTTAGCGCGGAAAAAGCAGTGTCCGGCGATCCGGAACGGAATATTCCCTTGCCGCCGATATCCCATTCCCAAAGCCGAATCGATCCGTATCCGTCGCCGCCGGACCCGTGCAGATAGACTCTATCTCCCAAAGTCACGATCGTATCCTGGCCCGCCCAGGCGCTCGGTCGATCTGAGACAACGGTAAGGGAGAGGCTGTCCGTCCAGTCCATCCCAGCCTCGTCGCGCGCCCTTGCCTTGAATACTACCGACCCCGCCCCAGCGGCTTTCCATCGTAGGGTATCCGTGCCTCTCAGAACGGATACAGTGGCCGACCGGAGGATCACGTCCTGGCCTTGTATGTGCCACTCTATCTCCACGATGGGCCGGGTCGGATTCGCGTACTCCAGAACAATCCGTGCGGAATCCCCGATGCTAACTACCCCGTTCCGCGCATCAGGTGTCCGGGAGAACAGTGTTGTGGAGACGTACGATCTGGAAACCGCCACGACATAGGTGGGGGTTGAATAGCTGACGCTAAGATTGGCTTCACGGTCGCGAGCCTTGATCCGATAGACGAGATTCCGGGTTTCCCCAGGCAGCAAGTTATTGAGTGTGGAATCGATAAATGCCTCCCCTTCCGTAAAACCGTCCACGATCGGTTTCGGATCCAGGAAGGACGGATCATCGCGATATACCACGTAGCCATCCAGATCCGACACGGGTATCCTGTCCCACATGAGGCTGACGCTCTCCCTCAACGTATCGTAGGACGCGCGTACTTCCACCGGCGGCGGAGGGGGTAAGGCTGGATCGTAAGCCAGGTATTTATCGGACAGCATGGAGGTTTCACCTGCGCGCACAGCCACTCCCGTATCCGAGACGATCAGAAATCCCGGCGTTGAGTAACTTAAGCGGTACCTCCCTTGGGGGATACCGCTGAGTTCGAAACGGCCGGAATCATCCGTAGCCGCCAGGAACGAGGTGCCTGGCACGTAACAGAGGACCGCAGGCTTGCCGGAGGTACCCACCAGCACACGACCGCGGATACGGCCCGGAGCCCGCAAAGTATCGGTCCCGACATTCATGGGCAGGGACGGATCAAGGACCTCCACCGAGGGGATGAGTACAACAAGATCGCCCGCTGACGCGGACCCGAAGAAATCGTACGCGCCTACCCGCAATTTTCCGAAGTCATACCGGCCCTTCCCATCGGTGACGACCGAATCGTACGCGTCGTCCGCAGACGCACGCGCGCGCTTGCCCACACCCACGGCTGAGGGATTCGCCATAACCGTCGCGCCTGATATGGGTTTGCCCCTTTCATCGACAAGCACGCCGTACACGCTCAGTTCGTTCTCCACTTCTGAACCACGGCCCGCATGACGTCCGTCGAGAATGCACCCGATGAACTGCATCACGATTAGTGCCGCAAACATCGCGACCGGGGTGGGGATCTTCATCTCAGAGGGACAGCGGAAAGAATTGAAAATTGCACTGGTAGACCTTCGAGGGTGCCAGGTCGATCTCGGTCATTGCCAGGATCTTTTTTCGCATTGCGCGGATATCTTCCTTCACCTGCAAGAATGCCTTCTCGGAGAGCGACACGGTCAGGGCCGACACGTCGCGCTCCTCCTTTGAATAGCGGTCGAGCGCCTCGATCGCCAGCTCCATGTTATTCTTCAGGAAGTTGGCCATCACCACCGAAGGAAATGTGGGATCACGCTTGAGCACGGCTTCCTTTGATTTGAAGCCGCCGATGTTGTTGGGCTCCACCATCCCGAGACGTTCAAGCAGGGCCACACTATCGCGCGCCTCTGCCTGGCGGATGGGCGGGCTCAGCTTTCGCGCTAGATCGGCGTAATCGCCGCGGAAGGGATGAAAGAAAAGCAACTCGCGTATGGCGCCGTGGTACCACTTCGAATAGAACTCGAGGCGGTCCATCCCCACCATGTCAGCGCGCACCTCCTTGAAGGCCACCATCTTCTGAAAGTAGCGGGTGCGTTCTTCGAGGGACGCAGATTGCCCGAACAGGACCATGGATTCGAAATAATCGGTCTCCGTGGACTTGAGCTGGAGGAGCTTGGCCAGTTTGATGATGAATCCGCCGGGAATGTTGGTCCGGCCTTTGGTGACGTCGGCAAACCATCCAGCCGAACTGGCTCCGACCTTTTCCTGTATAAAGCGGTGGGAGAATTTCTTCTCGGACCGCTTGCGCGTGTGGTAGTAATCCTCTAGAAATTTCCGGAAATCTGTATAACTGAAGATGTTCACGTCGGGCGCGGCAGACATAATTGGAAAGTTAATCGGGGCCAGGGGGTAGGCGTCCAGAACCTAGCCCCAAAACGCTCGTCCAAGACGAGCAAAAACTAAAAGAGGTAAACTTTGTATTGCCCCAGGCGCATCGGAGTCAGGCGGATAAAAAAGTGGGGTATCCACCGACTCCACCCTCACACGATAAGTTTTCGACGGCTCTGTTTTCCTGGCTATCGCCAGCCAGCCTAGACATTAACCTACTCTGCCAGCGTCCCCCACTTGCGTATATTGCCCCGCATGTCTTTTCCTACCGCGACATGGTCGCTTCGCCGATTTGCTGCCACAAGTACCGAACTTTATTCCTTGACCGGTCCCGTACATGTCGCAGGATCGGCCCCTGACAATGATTGGCTGCTTCCCGCCGAGGCCCCGGCCTATGCCTTGCAATTCACTTGGCGCACCCAGGGTTGGCATGCGGAAAGCCTTGTGCCTGGCTGGACTTTCGAATGCAATGGCCAGCGCGTTGCGGAAGCCAGCTTGCGATCGGGCGACCGACTTTGCTTGAGTGGGGAAACCTGGGTTTTAGAGCCCTCGATGATTGTCGTTGAAACGAAATCGGCTCCACCCTATCGCGAGGTGTCCACGTCCACGGGCCACGGACAAAGCGAACGCGTTTTGTCGGCGCTCCGGGATTTTCATGTTTCGCTCGGGGCGGAAACCGACTTGCGGGCTTTGTTAAATGGACTATTGAAGGCCTTGGTGAAATTGCTGGGAGCTTCGGACGGCTTCGTGTTCAATATCGACGCCACGGGCCGCCCAGATGTCCTAGTGGGCACGCGCGAACGGGATACCGGAAAGCTTTTCTCTGACACCATAGTTCAAGCCACCTTGAAAAGCGGGCAGCCCTTGCTTTTGAGCAGCGGCCTGGAGGACCCTCTCTTTTCGGCCTCGGAAAGCATTTCGTCTTTGCGCTTGCGATCGGTGATTTGCTGTCCCATCCAGGTAGCGGGGCGGGTTTTGGGTCTGTTTTATGTCGGATCGAATTCCACGGTGCATGCCTTCACTCCCGAAGATCGCGATACGCTTTCCCTTTTCGCGACTTTAGCGGGTTCCTTGGTGCATCATGCCGCCTTCATCGATCAACAAAGCCGCCTGCTACGCGCCGTCCACGAGGAGGCCGGCGAAGTGGGCTTGCTGGGCAATAGTGCGGCTTTGCACGCTGCCATCCAGGATGCCGTCTTATTGGCACCCTCGCAGCTGAACCTGCTCATCCAAGGGGAGACCGGATCAGGCAAGGAATTATTCGCGCAATTGCTGCATCGCAAAAGCCTGCGCCGAAACAAACCTTTTTTGGCGCTCAATTGCTCGACCTTGCGCGGTGAAATGCTGGCGGGAGAATTGTTCGGCTATAAACGCGGGGCCTTTACGGGAGCCGTGCGCGACCATCGCGGTCTATTCGCTTCGGCGCATGGCGGCACGCTTTTTCTCGACGAAATCGGCGAGCTCGACCTATCCCTGCAAGCCAGCCTTCTACGTGTGCTCGAAACCCGCAGGGTGAGGCCGCTCGGCCAGGTCACCGAAGAAGAAGCCGATGCCCGCATTCTCTGCGCGACCCATCGCGATTTGTCCGAAGCCGTGGCTAAAGGGCTTTTTCGCGAAGACCTTTATTTCCGGATAGCTCAGCATACCCTGACCTTGCCGCCCTTGCGCGAGCGCGGCTCCGACGTGATTCTCCTGGCCTATCATTTCCTGGAAAAAGCGAAAGCCCAAAACCCAAGCAAAACCTTGAGCGACTTTCACCCCGATTCTTTGTCGCAAATGCTGGCCTATCGCTGGCCGGGCAATGTGCGCGAATTGCAAAACGCCGTACTCAAGGGCGCGATTTTGTCCCGTAGCGCCTTGGTGACTTTGGACTTTCCCTCGCCTGCCACGAGTTGGCTCAGCCTAGAAGAAGCCACCACGAATTTTCAAAACGAATATGTAGCCAAGGCCTTGTCCTTGTGCTCGGGCGACAAGGATAAAGCGGCGCAAGTATTAAGCGTGAGCCGCGCCACCTTGTTTCGACGGTTGGCGAAAGGCGGCGATTAGGGAGTCTCAGTATTCAATAATCAATTGAGGCGAGTAATCGCCACTGCCAATTTGCCGAGCCAGCATGCAGACTTGATAGCCGGTGGGAGTATTCACTTGAATGAAAAAACCCTGGTTGGCACTGAGATCGGCGGTTTTCATATAATCCGTGATATCGAATTCGATAGGCACCATTTCCTCTTGTCGCGGCACCACGAAATATTCGGAATTGGTATAGGTCACCTGGAGTGTCGTGGTGGCGACCGCGGTCAAGTTGTCGTCGTTAAAATAGGCGGCTTCCATATTATTGATTCCCGTCTTGATGGCAGGATTGGTGCTGCGGGCCTTTAGGCTGTCGGGCATCCCATAATATTTGAGCAAGGTCGCGCCATTATTGCGCCAGCCTCCATCATGCCAATACCAATTCCCCGTCCCCTCCACCCAACTCTGGGTGAGAGCGCGAATGCGCACGCCCAGATTCAGTTCGCCAATAGAATAAGCTCGCGGAAACATGAAGGTCGGACTACGAATCACCGCTCGCTTGATAGTCGCTTGGTTGATGCCCGTGAAATCGTAGGCCAGGACCGATGCGAAACCACTGCCCGCCTGCACGAAGCCCTGCACGGGAGAAAAACCATTATCCGATAGGCTGCTATTCAGATTCATGGCTGCATCCTTGGTCACCTTGAGAATCACCGTTTTCTGGGTGTCGGTGACCGCTAGGACATTCACGACGCGAGTTAAAGTGTCGGAAAGATTGCCGGCACCATCCAGGCAGAGATAACGCAAGGAATGGGGTCCGATCACTCCCGGCTCGATTTTACCAAGATGCTGCGCCTCGAATCGACCGTCCCGGTCGTCTTGGCAAGTCGCGCCGTCGTCAACGAATAAACCCCCTAGCGGAAGACTGTCCGTCTCCGGGCCACGCATGGTGATGACGGGAGCCAGGGTATCTGGGCCCAAGGTTACCGTGACTTTGCGAGTGGCTTGGCTGCTATTTCCAGCTTTGTCCTCACAGCGTAGAATTAAGGTGTGCACACCTATCGAAGTGACGTCCACGCTACCGAGTATGATGGGCTCGAAAGATCCGTCGCGATTGTCTTCGCAATGCGCCCCAGGGTCCTTGTAAGGCTTCCCTTGCATGATAGTGGTATCCGCGCGGCCTACCAAATAAGTGAAAGGAGGTGTCGCATCGACCGGCTCCAAAACCTGGACCATGCGTAAGCCGCGATTGGCGCTATTGCCCGCTCGATCCTGGCATAAGTAGTGGACGGTAAAAATTCCAGCGCTTCCGGTTTTGACTTGATCTTCAATGAGCGCCGCAAAAATGCCGTCACGATTGTCGGTGCACGTGGCGCCCGGATCGGCAAAGGCTTGGTATAAGCTCAAGAGGACCGTATCGCGACCGTTTAGCGCCAAGGTCGGAGATAAGGTGTCTGGCGGAGTGACGGGATCGCGCACAAAAATGACCCGCATCACGGTGATGGCTTTATGACCCGCCTTATCCTGGCAATCATAGCGAAGGCGATAGGTGCCGACATTTTCGGGGTCCACCACGCCGTCTCCGGTCACAGGGATGGGGCCATCTCGATCATCCAGGCAAATCGCGCCGCTATCACGATAAGTCTGTTTTTTCAGCAATTCCAAAGTATCCCGTCCTCTCAACGTCAATAATGGCGCCAGGGAATCGGCAGAAAGGATAGGGCTTTGAATCACGACATAACGCTTCAAGCGCGCTGACGAGTTTCCGGCCTTGTCTTGACAGATATATTCGACGACATAGGTGCCAGGCTGCGTGATTTTCACCACGCCTGAGGATTGGGGCAAGAGCGAACCTTCCCGATCGTCGACGCAGGTCGCGCCACTATCGACATAGGGCTCCCCTAAGCCTAAACGAATAATGTCCTTGCCGAGCAGGGATAGGCTGGGCGCGACGGTGTCCGGGGAGGTGGGCAGGGGGACAATGCGAATCACTCGTTTGGCGGGAAGCGAGACCAAACCATCGGAGGTGCGACATAGGAGGGTCAGGGTGTAAACGCCGAGTTGCCTTGAATCGACATAGCCCGACAGGGTGGCCTCGAAGGCATTGCCCTGTTTGTCGCGACAGGCTGCCCCGCTGTCTTCATAAGGAATACCGACATAGCTTTCCACCGTATTTTTTCCGCGCAAGGTCATGGTTGGCAGAACCGAATCGCGTGCAGGTGGGAGGGTGCGAATAATCACATGACTCAAGATCGTGGTTTCGCCATCGCCTTGATAGTCATAAACCATGATGACTACCGTATACAAGGCATTAAATTGGGTCACGCGCAATCTCAGTTCGCCCCCATCATAATGGGTAACCTTGATTTTCTCCAATTGCGCTTTATCGAGGAGCTTACCGTGAAAAATGAGTTCTACTGAGCTGTCATTCTTAGCATTGAGAACTTCGATGTGGATGGAGTCGCTCTTCGTCAACGAGTCAGGCAAATGCAAACGCAAATAATGGGCGGTGGTTTCAATATCCGGCTCTTGATTTAAACAGCCCGCGAGGAATAAAAGACTTGAGAGGCAAAACAAGCCCGTGCCGAGAACGAAGCGCATTGGACCGGACACGTTTTTCATTTGGCTTTATTTCGGTGAGGGAATATCCCAGATTTTCTCGGCGGGAGCTTTTTCTGAGGTGGAATTCAAGGTGAGATAAGCGAATATGCCCCCTGCAATCAAAACTCCAGCTGCGCCGGCACCCGCGGCCGACTTCCACCAAATGGCGGTATTGCGCGATGGACGTGGTTTTGGCGCGACTTCTTTTTCCAGCTCTTCTTTTGGATCGTTTTTTTGCTCGGCTAATGCGTCTTCTTTTGGCTCGTCTATTAGCTCAATAGTTCTTGGCATCAAGGCGGCCTCGCGCAATTTGGCGAGGACAACGGAATCGCGCAATTGGTTAGCCTGCTTTTGGCTTTCCGCCAGATCATGAAAGCGGCGTGCCAAATCCCGGGTCACCAAATTCGCTTCGATCTCATAATCGGCCTTGATCGCCAAGGTGCGGCGAAAAGCGGAATCACCGGCCTGGGATTGCATGCGACCATGAAAGGCGATGCCCAGCCAGCTCCAGTATTTAGCCTGAGTCGCGGCCAGGCTCTGGGATAAGCCGGAATCTTGCACCCTCTTTTCCAGGGCGACCACGGCGCTGTCGAATTCTCCCCAACCCAACCAATCGTGAATCCGGGTATCGGCATCTTGGTTGGCAAAAGCGAGTCCCGTCATAGCGAGGAAAAAGAAAAGCAAGCCACGTGCCGCAGTGAAATTCCCGCGAAGCGAGCGCGAATGGGAGAGATTGGGCATATTGCTTATGGACTCAAACGCAATTTCATATCGAGTGAATCGCCTGGGTTTAAAAACAAGTTGGTATCGAGATAGGTTTTTTCATCGCGGATCAGCCTTAAGCGGTGGTTTCCGAAACTCGCATTTCGCCATGCCGTAATCGGGGTTTGCCCCCAGAGGCTATCCCCCAACCAAACCGTCATGAAGGCGGGAAAAGTGCGAATGCGCATCGCTGCGGCCGGAGGGATTATGGCCGGAATGAGCTCCAGGGATTCGACCTGGGTGTGATTTGCGACACCTTCGATGGGCTGAATCGAAGCCGGGGTTTGGCGTTCGGGCCGCTCTCCGTCTTCCGTATTGGCCGCCCTATTTACGCCGGAGCCCTTGGGAGGCATCTCCTGCAATGCTTGGGAGGGGGAATACGAGACATTGGCCATGGAAATAGGTGGAACCGTCATGCGATTCGAGGAGAGGATGGAACTGGCATTGGCAGTCGACGGATGTCTTTCCCTCTCGATCTTCGACCGGCTGGTATGCCACCCAGCAAAAAGCCCTAAGGCCAGGATTGCCGATCCTAAGATTGCAACTCTCCCCAATAGAGGACGCGAAGTCTTGGTGGGCTCGGGCTTTTTCCAAATCTCTGGCTCGACTGATTCCTTCCACCCAGCGATAGCCTGGGTCACCTCGAAGAGTTGGGCCAAACCCGCATAGCGAATGGCAATGGCACCCTGGCCCGCCGTCCGCTTCAAGACCGCCAGGGCATGAAAATGCCTGGAAAGACGAGCTTCTTCGTCGGCCTTCGCCGCTTTGGCATCAGAGAGATAAGCCGCCAAGTCCTTTTTCTCAGCCTGTAAATTCACTTGTGACAACAATTGATTGAGTTGGTTGAGGGCTTCCAAGGCCGAGGGCCGAGACAGAGGCTTGGCAGATAAAAGTCGCATGACCCAATCGCCCATGCCTGGAATCAATCGAGGTTGTATCGCATGAATCGGCGTGATCTGCCCATGAGCCATGGCGATGAAAATTTCTTTGGCCGTGCGTCCGGCCACGGGAAATCGGCCGCAGAGGCAGCGAAAGACAATCACGCCGAGAGCAAAAACATCGGCTTTATCCGTGATCGCCTCTCCGCTGGCCTGTTCAGGAGACATGAATTGCGGGGTGCCGAGAATATATCCCGTGCGCGTCACGCTGGCGTCATCGGCTAAAAAAGCAATGCCGAAATCGGTGAGCTTGACTACGCCCTCCTCATTCACCAGCAAATTCGAAGGCTTGATGTCGCGGTGAATGACGCCTTTGCGATGGGCCTCGGACAAGCCTTCCAAAGCCTGCCTGGCCAGGGCTACCGTCGCCAGCGGACCCAGGCTTCCCCCCGCTTGGGCAATCAAGGCCTCAAGGCTAGGGCCGGAAATAAATTCCAAAGCCAGGGACCAGCGACGCTCTTCTTGGATCACATCGTGCAGTCGAACAATATTTTCATGGGAAAGCGAGGCCACCGCCACGGCCTCTTTCTCGAAGCGAAGCTGCGATTCTTCTAGGTCGAGCAAGTGCGGATGAAGCTTTTTGAGAGCCACCTGGCGCCGCAATAAAGTGTCCTGAGCCAAATAAACGACGGCGCTGGCCCCGGAGCCGATTTCACGAATGATTTCGTAACGCGCTGACAGGGTCAACACTTCCAAGCTCCGGTGTTATTCTCGAACGGCAAATAAGCGTGGAAAAAGGTTTCTCATCGCTTTAGCAGGGTGTTTCAGAAAAGTAGAAAGGGCAGGGCAAGGGTTCCTTAGCAAATGACTTTTCTTTGACTTTTATCGCAAGCTTGCGACAGAAATCTCAGACTTGCGACAGAATCGACTCATTTGGCTTTTTTGAGGCCTCAAATCAGGGTCAAATCTGGGCATGCCGATTGCATTAACGATGTCTACCGCCAATTTGCGCGGCAATTAAAAATTTCGGAGTCCGTATGAATTTCATTAAAATGGCGCTCACCACTCTCGCACTTTCGGCCATGGCCATGGCCTCTTCCGGCTGGCGTTCGGGCAAGGTTTTGCAAGTGCAAACCATTCAAGGCCAAAATGCTCCCGTGGGCCAAATTCGCCTTGCCGATAACACCGTTTATAGCTTTCCCTTGAGCGAACCCGGCGCATTGCAGATGTACAGCACCCTGCAATTGGCCGAACAGTTGAATTTCACGGTGCAAATTCTTGTGCAGCACCCGAATAACAACACCAACCTCTATACGAACTATGTCTATTTTCCCCTTGCTGATGTGAATTCGCGCCAAGAAACCCGCCGCGCCTATGGCGTGAGCATGGATCGTTAATCCATTTCGTCAATACCAGTCGGCTCGTTTCGAGCCGGCTGGTTTTTTTTGCCTCAAAATCGAGCGCAAAAATACGGTGTCACTGCCCAGGGATTTATTTACTCATGCCCGCCTTGGCGCTTTAAGGCAACCACTCGGTGGCCGACCTGATCGCCACTTGCGCTGAATACTCCGATATCAGCTCCCAAATGAGCTGCGAAACGGGCCTAGACTTCGGATGATAACCGGCCCGACATGCCTTTTCATCCATACCGATTTCAGTCGGCAATGCTCCGGCAATGACAGATACGTATTTCATATCCGTGACGACATGAAATGATTCATTTAAGTCGTCTCATTTCTCAAACCAAGGAATGGGTATGGAAAACCGGATCAAGAAAACCCTGGAAAGCGCCGCCCTGCTGGGCCTCGCTTTCGGATTACAGCATTGCATACGCCCGGAAATCTCCGGACAATCGGATAAGCCGGAGCTTGCTTATGGAGCTTTGTCTTGGGGCGTCAGCCTCAACTGGACGGCCATCTATACCGCCGCGGGAACGGATACCATTCTCGATTTGGCCATGGGGGCCGATGGGTCCGTTTTCACGCTGAAGAAGGCGAAGAGCGCTTCGGGAAAACTGGGCACCGTGTACCAGTATGTCCCCAATCTCAATTCCCTCTCTTGGGTCAATTATGGCGATACGGCGGCCTCGGCTCTCGGTATCGATACCAGTGGCCGCCCCTGGGGGGCCAAGCGAAATACGGTGATGAAATGGACGGGCTCAGGAGGCCCCAAGGTTTGGTCGGCCACTGCCACCAACCCGCCGGACACGGTGCGCGACATAGCCATCACCGAGAGCGGCACTCTTTACGCCCTTGTCCGCGGGGGCAGCCAGAGCGAAGGCAAGATCTACAAGTGGTCGGGCGACATCGCCTCGGCTTCCACCTCCGGTTCCTGGGATTCCGTGGGTGCTCGGGCAGTGGCTTTCGCCGCCGGCCAAGGCGGACGGCTGCTCAAGGCCGACTCCACTGGCAGGATCGACAGCTTGAGCGGCACCAGCACCTGGAATTACGTGGACAGCATTCCGACCCGGGAAATCGCCAGCGGCATCTATGGCCGGATCTGGATTACCCTGAAGAATTCCCCTGCGGGCGGGGATACCATCGCCTACAAGCAGGGGACCAATAATTTCTTGAAAATGGCAACGGGTTCCCATATCGCTTGCCATGGAATGACGCTATGGGGGGTGAGCAGCGCCAATGTCATCTTTCGCGGTTCCGCCAATCGGAGCTTCGAGACTTCATTCGAGGACTTCAACGACGTCGGCACCTGGAATTTCAGCCATGAGCCGACAGGCACGGTGTCACAGGACACGTCCACCACCGTCTTCAAGCATGGCAGGAAATCGCATTGGGGGCAGGTAGATAGCGCTTCGGGACCCACCAACGACGATACGTCCTATCACGCCCACCGAGCCTATCCTTATATCCGGATATACCAGCTTCCGGGCGGGGCCCTGGGGCGGCGAACGCTTACCAGCATGTGGGTGAGAATTGAAAACCTGAACTTGCAGGACCGGGCCGGCACCGACGATTGGTTCAGCTTCGCGACCCTCTCCTCCGATACTGCCTGGAATCCTTTGGTTGGAGTCAACTTGAATACAACCAGCAAAGTTCTTCTTTACCATGTTCCCGTGCACGGCCAAGGCCCGGGAACCTGCCCGGGCGGTAACTGCTCAGTGACCTTCAGCCAGAACCAATGGGTGCGGCTGGATATGTATATGGACACAGATCCGACGGTGGGAAAGGCGAAGGTCTGGCAGAACGGCACCCTGGTCCAGTATGCGGATATCACCGGCCATAAAAGCAAGATGGCTTTCGCCCATTTCGGGATGTACGCCTCGCCCATGGTCGCGGCGGGCCGGGTATACAATGACAAGCTCCGCATCCAGGAGGTCGGCGATTCCACCGAGGCTCAATTGCTGGTGAACGCCCCGTTCTAAGTCTCTGGTCAGCCTTTTTTAAGGCTGAATATTCCACCTGAAATTGCGCCCTAAAATGCAATCGTGAGTGCTTTCGGAAACCGGGCGATGCGTCTCTTCCAGAAGCACCACATTGCGCAAATGATCGGGCAGGCCTTCTTGCCCCGCTTCATTGCTCACATAAGGCCGCGCCTCGGCCATCACCGGATGATATTGATAGCTGAATTGCGCGGAGCGATCCATCACGAATCGTGACGCTTCCCACAAGCCTTGCGGAGTGCCGAAATCAAACCAGTCGGCGTCATGAGAGCAATTCACCACGCCGATGGTTTCGCCGTTTTGCAGGGCAGAGTGCCAGTCGAGCTTGATATCATGCGGGCCCATGGCCACATAATTCAAAAAGTCTTTGCGGTAAAAGGCGATGCCGGCAAAGGTGAGGCGCGTCATTTCTCTTTGGGAATCCACCGGTGAATAGCCATGCACGCCGAGCAAGCGTCCATTTTGATCCACACCCAAAGTATTGTGCGTCGAGCGAAAGAGTCCGGCCAGGGTGGCGATATTTCCCGAGGCCCGGTGGGCCGCGAGCAATTCGACGAGATCGATGGTGTGTATCAAGTCGGCATTGTGCACCATGAAGGAATCGGTCGATTCGAGAATGTGGCGGGCATTG
>JAYUVP010000004.1:0-2036 GCA_043753995.1 Fibrobacterota bacterium | reverse complement strand
CAGCCAGCATTAAAAAGCTGGTGGCGAGATTGAGGCGTCGAAACACGGCCAAAACTCCTTTCCCGACAACCTATTGACGGACAATCAGGATGGCGGACGGAAACATTGTAGAGGTTGGAGGTCTCAAACCCCAAGCATCGTTTCCACAAGAAAATGTCAAATCGCCTCAAATTTTTCAGGTAGGGGCCTAAAAAAGCCCTCGGCAGATTTGCCGAGGGCTTTCCATTAAAAAATCCGTTCCCTAGTTGGGATTTACTTCACGTTAATGACTTTCACCGTGGCATCCGCATCGGCCTTGGGTATATAGGCTACCGAACCAGGAATGGCGGCGACCATGGCCTTGACCGTTGCCGAAGAGGACTGTTGCATAGGCGGCACGCCATTGCCCTTGACTTTTTGTTCCACCCAGTATTGCTTATAATCGGCAAGGCTTTGGCCTACGACTTCTTTGAGAAAATCCGCCTTGGCCGCATTATCATCAGGCAAATTGATGGGCATGGCCTTTTTGCCGTCGAATTGGGTCACCTTACCCGTGTAGATGCGCTTCAATTCCGCCTTGCCGACATCACCCGAGGCCGTGCCTGGATGAGCAATCACGACAAAGTCTCCCGCGACCGAGGCGGAAATGGCGAGGAGGCTGGCAGTCAATAAGATTTTGATTTTCATATTATGTCCTCCTTTCCTTAAAATGCGATGGCGAATTGGCCGCTAAAGGTGGTGATTTTCAAATCGGAATCGCTGTAATGATTGATGTAGGCGGGAAAGGCTGGAGGCGCATTAATTTTACGCATGGTGGCCAAACTGTATTCGAGCTTGACATAGACATTGCCGTATAGGCCGACATTCACACCTCCGAGATAAGAGTCGAAACCCTCCATTGGCAAGTAGCCAAAGGTGTTTTCGGAGCCACTGTATTGAACGTCTTTCCAGCCTAGACCTTCGTACATACAATAGGGCGTGACCGATAGCCAATCCTTGATTGGGTGCTTATACCCAACTATCACGTAGAAGCCGTCGAAAGTGGATTCTTTGTCATTCATAAGCTCGTTTTTATTGACTCGAAAGTTGTATTCGCTTTGCAGGAAGGCTCCCAAATAATCCAAGCGCAAATCCAAGCCCATGGCCAATTTTCGATCCTGGATATTCACCGTGGTTTGATAGAAGTATTCATCATCGCCGACGATGCCCAGCTTATCGAATTTTGTTGTATCTGGAAGGCGGGCGCCGCCAAATGCGGGATTCGGAGTCGTGAAGTCGGTATCGCTAAAGGTGCGCTGGGCCAAATTATAGTGGTCGGTGCGACGAACCAAGCCAGAATAACCCGAAGCCCCCAATTTGATTTTGACTGGAAGATCCAATCGCAAACCTACACGACCACCACCCGACAAATAACTCATATCCTCCAGGGCATTTTCCTCGCCGCCTTCACCGGTGCTGACATACAATTGATAGTCATAATCATGATCTCCAAAAAAGCCATTGCCATAGAGCACTATGCCGTCTTGAGACTCCGGGAAAATCGGCACCACCGCCGTTTGATAGGGTTGCTTGATAGTGAGAATCACCGGCGAACCATGATCGACATTCCAAATACCTGCCGGTGTTATGAATCGCCCCACTCGTAAATTCGCGAGCTGATTCATCATCAATTCGAAATAAGCGCGCTCTATGGATGGTAAGTTAAATTCGTCCACGGTCTGACCCATAACTACGTTAGTTTCGGTATGCTGAATGGCCTGCAATTTCGCGAAAGCCTCGGGCGGAATGAAGCCCTGAATGGCCGCGAGATATTGATTCCAGCCGGCGATATCATTGATGATGCGCCGATTCGGGAAACCACCCCCGATTTCATAGTTGTTGATGAAGCCAAGCTCAATCAAGGCGCGAGTATTGCCATTGGGCTTCCAGTCCGAATAAACATTGAAATGCTGCAATTGGTATTGGAAATCGCTATTGACATAAAAAGAAAGAAAATTGTTTTTGGCGATGTCCGCCTTATTGAATCCCGCATCGGCAAAGCCGTACACGTTGAAGGT
>JAYUVP010000003.1:0-2016 GCA_043753995.1 Fibrobacterota bacterium | reverse complement strand
TGAGACCATGCCCCCTTTCCTGGCCGACTCGTCCATCGATCAAGCCCGCTATGAGAATTGGCTGGCCCAGGATTCGATCTATGATCGCTACTCCATGCGCGAGCTGGAAGAGCAATTGAGCGCTTCGGTAATCCCGCAGATCCAGTTGCAGCAAATCCTGAAATCCCAAATCCATCGCACCCCCCTGGAAGAGGGCTATGCGGTGGCCTCGCGGGAAAACAAGGCCAAGGTGAAATACTATCGCGTCTCGGTAGACTCCTTCCCCATCGATCCCGAAAAATACAAGGACGCGGATCTGAAGGCCTATTACGAGTCCCATCCCGACAGCTTCTATTTCCATGACGATGCCGCCCGCCTGGCTTACCTCAAGCTGCCCATCAAGCCCTCTCACAACGATAGCGCGTTGATGGCCGACTTCGCCAAGGAGCTTAAAGAGCGCATCAAGGGCGGGGAGAAATTCTCCGACCTGGCCAAGGACTATTCCAACGATCCCGGCAGCGCGGAAAAAGGCGGCAAGCTTGAGGGCCTGCGCGGCAAAGAAGCGTTCGACCCCGCTTTCGCCAATGCGGCCTTGGCTCTCAATCCCGGCGAAGTTTCCAATCCCGTGCTCACCCAGTTCGGTTATCACATCATCCTATTGCATGACAAGAAGAAGGTCGACAGCACGGAGAAAATCGAAGTCAGCCATATCCTCTTGAAAATCTCGGCGGGTACGGAGACTATCGATAGCCTGATGACCGAGGCGGAAAAGATCCGCGCCGAGGCGCAGAAGCAGGGCTTGGCGGCGGTATCCAAGGAATTCAAAGTGAACGTGGAGAAGACCCCTATTTTCGAGAAGGGCAATCTCTCCCCCCTGGGCGGCGGTTATGTGCAGGGAGCCAACTCTTTCGCCTTCAGCCAATTCGAAGCCAAGGAAAAAATTTCCGAGGCCTTGCAAGCCGAAGACGGCATCTACCTGTTTGAGCGCGAAGCGCAATTCGACAAGGGCCGCAATTTCGAGCGCGCCAAGCCGCTAATCGCCGCTATCCTGGCCCGGGAAGAAAAAGCCAACTTGGCCAAGAAGGAGCTCGAAGCGCAGAAATCCGCCATCGCGGCGGCACCGGAGACGGCCCTGCCCGCCCGGTTGGGGAAGGCCGTTCTGGACAGCACTGCGGCCGGCGCTATCGCCGCCGACAATTGGCTGGCCGGGTTCGGCTATTCCAGCCCGGTTCTTTTCAAAGTGTTCACCCAACCGGTAGGAACCTGGGGTGCCGTGGAGTCCACGGACTTGGGCGCCGTCATGGCCAAGGTGGTGGAAAGGGTTCCATTGCCGGAATCGGAGTTGTCGGCCAAAGTGCAGGCCCAATTGATGCAAAACGACCAGTACCAGGTCTCCGGGCTTTACCAGGAATGGGTGGTATCCCTGCCCAAATCCGCCAAGGTTAAGAATACCATGGACCTGGTTTTCCGGAATTAGCCCCTTTTAGCAACTTATACCTTAAAATTGCCGATCGCTGGTCCAGCATCGGCAACTTGCTACCTTGTAGGGAAGATGAAAAAGCTTGTCATATTGACCCTGATCAGCTTTGCCCTGGCCGGCCTGGGGAACCTTTTCAGCAATAGCCTTTCCTTAGGGTCCAAGTCCCTGAAGTCTTCCGAATGGGCCATGTTCAAGGAATTGTTTCACTAGCCGGTTTTCCCCCCCTCTTTCCCGGGCCGCCAGTGTTCCCTCCCCTGGCCCAGTTTCCCCCGCTTCAGCCTTTCCACTTATTTTAACCGATATCGATAGCTGTGATTTTAGGTATTAGCGCCTTAGGGTGATCCGCGTGCCCCGCTAAAGAGCGAACTTTGCTGTTGGCTTTGATCCGTCCCGGCCATTAAGATTAGCGAGGTTATAACCCCTAGAGGCAAATTGGACTCCAAAGGAAATATTCTGATTGTTGATGATGAACCGTCCATTTGCACGGTCATCTGCGATTATCTCCGCCTCCAGGGTTATAATTGCGCGAGCGCCAATGCCGTGGATTCCGCGCTCCA
>JAYUVP010000002.1:0-2504 GCA_043753995.1 Fibrobacterota bacterium | reverse complement strand
TCTGAACTCCCCGGGCAAGGATTGCGTGGTGGATTTCGATCTCGGTTTCTATGCGAAAAAATGCTTCGAGGTGGACAGCATCGGCGTGAATGCTTCCGGCGCTACGGTTTTCGATACCGTGACGGGCACTTTGGGAGGCACCAAGGTGATGGCGCATTTCCGCCTGGACCCCAAAGAGGTGTTCGGGTTTTCCGGAAGCATGGGAAAAGGGGATTTGGTGTTTTATGGCGAAGCCGCCATTATCGGTTTAAAGAACCAAGGGCGTTCTTATGACAATATCCTTCGTCGTATTCCGGTGATGATGGGCTTGAATCTTCCCGTCTTCGGATACCTGGACTATCTGTCCCTGGAAGCGGAATATTATGCATCAAAGGTTTCGGGAGACAACCTTGAAGCCATGTACGGAAGTTGGGTGCCCGTCGATGACAAGCAAACCGATTTTGCCAGGGACGACTGGAAATGGTCCTTAAGCGCCGCGAAAATGATCACTGGCAATATGAAGTTGACGGCCCAGGTCGCAAACGATCATCTCCGTTTGGGCGGGTTCCACGATGCGCAAACGGGGGTAGAAGTAACCACTACGCCCAAAGACTGGTACTGGACCACTAAACTCGCATATTTCTTCTAGAATCTTCCTGGAAAGCAGCATGAACTTTTTCAAGCAAGTTAGCCCCGATTTTTTACTTCCCAAAGCTTTCTTGGTGGCCGCCGGTCTGCTCTTTCCGCTCCGGGCAGCTCAGGTCGCGGGTCTCGAAGTCAATGGCTCGGGTTGGATGCAGTACGGCTATATCGGCGAAAGCACCGATACCGCTAACGGATCCGATTTCGACGGAAAATCGCTTTATGCTTCCGGCGCGCAGTTCACCCTCAGCGCGAAACCCGTTGCAAAGCTGGAGATTTTGGCCGGCTTGGGCGTAATGGCGAACCATTACTTGAATAGCTCGGTGAATTATGCGGGCGGTTATGCTCCATTCCAAATGACGCCTTTCGTTACACAGGCGAATTTCAAGTATTCTTTTTGGAGCGAAGAGAATTCAGGTTTGTTCATCCGGGGCGGCCTCTTCAATTTCAATTACAACTCAGATACCAAGAACCTTGGCCAATATCTGTTGCGCGGTCCCGTTTATCCGGGACTCATCGTTTCGG
Organism: Fibrobacterota bacterium; assembly: GCA_043753995.1. Taxonomy (GTDB): domain Bacteria; phylum Fibrobacterota; class Fibrobacteria; order UBA11236; family UBA11236; genus JAYUVP01. The sequence goes on along the minus strand of JAYUVP010000002.1, from coordinate 1,358 downwards.
GCTTCGAAACCAAGAACGGGACGCCGTCAGAAAACATGGCGGCTTTGCAGGTGCATCATCAAACCGGAATCTTGCAGCACGATGCATTCCTGATTAGCGAAACCGAAACCTTTCCCTATTTCGATCTTTCTCTGGCCTATTTGGCCCGCGTGCAGTTGGGCGGTTCGTTCGTGATTGGAGCGGGGGCTAATTTCTGCCATCTCATTCCGGCCGATGACTCCATTACGAACGGAAAAAATTGGCCCTACAAGAATCCCTTGGTGCCGACCGATACCACTTATCTGACCTTTCCCGGTACCAAGGTGATGGCTTTCGCCTCCTTTGATCCCAAAGTACTCCTGGATTTCACAGGTCCGTTTGGAACCGAGGACCTCAAGATATATGGGGAAGCGGCTCTTTTCGGTCTGAAGAATGACGCGGCCTATAAATCGGTTTATGGGGACCAGTTGCATCGGATGCCCATGATGATCGGTTTCAATCTGCCGGCTTTCAACTTGCTGGATTTTCTATCCCTCGAGGTAGAGTGGTACGGTGCTCCCTTCCCGGATGACTTCGCCACATTCAATCATACCCGGGCGAACCAGCCTTCTCCCTTTCCAACGGGATTCAATGAGCAGAACCGGGATCCCAATATCAACGAGGATAATTGGAAATGGGCCCTCAATGGAGCCAAACTGATCCAGTCCCGGATCCGCGTCAGTGGGCAAATCGCAAATGACCATTTCCGTCCCGGCGTTTTCACAGGGTATGGAGACAACTATCCACCCAGTTCCGAGTCCATCCTCAAAGATGGCAAGGATTGGGCCGGTACCTTAAAGGTGGCCGTTTTTTTCTGAACCTGGTCTGAGAAGGGCGCAGGGCCATGGCCCCGCCCTCGCCAAATACCCCCACTGTTACGATATTCATCCTTTAAACCCGAAGGTTGGGATGATGCGCAAATCAGCGGATAAACCCTCCAGTTCAGCCAAACCCGCCAAACCCGCCAAACCGGCTAAGCAGGCCCCGACTCCGCGGGCGAAGTCTGCTCGGCCCGCAAAAACTGCTCCGCCCGCAAAAGCCCGCGCTACGGCGTCTCCGCGCTGGACCCCGTCCGACCGCGCCATCATGGAACTCGCCTTCGCCGAAGCGCGCAAGGTCAAGGGCAAGACCCTCCCCAATCCCGCCGTAGGCGCGGTGCTGGTCAAGTCCGGCAAGGTCATCGCCAAAGGCGGTACCCGCCCCGCGGGCCAGGCCCATGCCGAAATCGTCGCGATGGAGCAGGCGGGCAAATCCGCCCGCGGCAGTACCCTCTATGTTACCTTGGAGCCGTGCAGCCATCATGGCCGCACTCCTCCTTGCGTGGACGCCATCATCGCCGC
>JAYUVP010000001.1:0-3024 GCA_043753995.1 Fibrobacterota bacterium | reverse complement strand
CTGGAAGTGGAGCGAGTACAACTTCTTCAAAGAATTGATTCTCTCCGGGCTGAAAAAAAAGCCCGTGCAAATGAACAGACCAAATCGCAAACCTCGGCGCCTTCAGTAGCCAAACCCCTTGCAACTTTCTCCTCCCAAGAAAAGTTGATCATTTTCAGAAGCCTCTTCCGTGGCCGCACCGATGTTTTCCCTAAACTCTGGATAAATCCAAACAAGGGGACCAAAGGATATGCTCCGGCTTGCTTCAACGAATGGGCGCCCAACATTTGCGGCAAGCCCCAGGTAAAATGCGGAGAATGTCCGAACCAAGCATTCATCCCGGTAGACGATCAGGCCATGCTGAACCACCTGCAGGGTCGGCATACCCTCGGTGTCTACCCCATGCTTCACGACGAAAGCTGTTGGTTTCTCGCGATTGACTTTGACAAATCCACCTGGAAGCAGGATGTAAAAGCCCTGGCGGAAACATGCCAAAACGTAGGGCTGGCTTGTTCGGTGGAAAGGTCCCGCTCGGGGAATGGCGCCCACCTTTGGCTTTTTTTCGAATTCCCGGTTCCCGCCGTCCAGGCTCGGAAACTGGGATGCTTTCTCGTTACGGAAACCATGTCCCATCGGCACGAACTCAGTATGGAATCCTATGATCGGCTATTTCCAAATCAGGACACCATGCCCAAGGGCGGATTCGGGAACCTGATCGCCTTGCCGCTTCAGTACGAACCCAGGCAACAGGGAAATACCGTTTTCCTGGATCAGGACTTGAATATGATTCCGGACCAATGGGGCTATCTCAGCTCGATCAAGCGGATCACCTTTGAACAAGTGGAAGCCATTGCCAACGAGGCCTCAAGAAAAGGAAAAGTGACCGGGGTGAGGTTTGCGGAACAAAGCGATGACGAGGATACTTTGCCTTGGAATCGCCCACCTTCCGGAAAGAGTGAATTCGCGAAGATTTCGGGGCCAGTTCCTACCGAAATCAAGGTCACCATTGCACAAAAGTTGTTTGTTGAAAAAGCGGGTCTACCATCGCCCCTTATCAACCAAATCAAGCGCGTCGCAGCCTTTCAAAATCCCGAGTTTTACAAGAAGCAGAGCCTACGACTATCGACCGCTTTGACACCGCGCATTATCGCCTGTGCTGAGGAAACCCAAGAGTATATCTGCCTTCCCCGAGGCAGTATGGATGATCTTGAAGAATTGATGCAGGGGTACGGGACTAAGGTTCAAACCGAAGACCGACGAAACCCTGGAAAAGAATTGGCCTTGAAGTTCCACGGAGATTTAAGCGAACTGCAAACAAAGGCCTCCAAACTTTTGCTAAAGCACGATATCGGCGTACTTGTCGCCCCGCCGGGGATGGGTAAAACCGTGATGGGAATATTCATGGCGGTGTCAAGAGGGCTGACCACTTTGATTCTTGTCCACCGGGCGCCATTGCTCGATCAATGGGTTTCCCAGTTGTCCTTGTTTCTAGGTATTTCGGAAAAAGAAGTTGGCCGTATCGGAGCTGGGAAGCGGAAGCCCAATGGAAAATTGGATGTGGCTATGATTCAAAGCCTCACGCGCAAAGGAAAGGTGGAAGACCTCGTCGCCGACTATGGCCACGTGATTGTGGATGAGTGCCACCACCTTCCTGCATTATCATTTGAAAAGGTACTAGCCGAAGTGAAGGCCCGATACATATTGGGTCTTACCGCCACACCCCAAAGAAGGGATGGGCTCCACCCGATTATTTCCATGCAATTGGGACCGGTACGCTTTGCCGTGAACGCAAAGAAGCAGGGAGAGCTTCGGCCATTCCATCATCGCCTGGTCGTACGCGAAACAAGGTTCGCCTTGGAAAATTCCCTTTCAAAACCGACCATTCAGGAGCTCTACAGCGATTTGGTTAAGAGTCAATCCCGGAACCAAATTATCCTGCATGATGTGCTGGCCGCATTGAAGGAAAATCGTTCCCCAATCCTTTTGACTGAGCGGAAGGAGCACTTGGATTATTTCCGTGAAAAGCTTCAAGACAAAGTCCGGCATTTGGTGATCCTTCAAGGGGGAATGACATCAAAAAAGAGGAAAGCCTCCACCTCCCAGATTACTGAAATACCAGAAGGCGAGGAGCGATTGGTCCTTGCGACGGGTCGGTTCATTGGCGAAGGATTTGATGATGCCCGATTGGATACCTTGTTTCTGGCCGCGCCCATTTCCTGGAAGGGGACCCTGGTCCAATATGCCGGCAGGCTTCATCGAAAGCATCCCGGGAAAAAGGAAGTCCGCATTTACGACTACCTTGATAATTCGGTGCCTATGCTGACTCGCATGTTCGACAAGCGCATGAAGACCTATCGCGCCTTGGGATACGTCCAGAACGAAGCAATCGGCCTTAATTTATAGCAGGGTGTAGGTGATGCAAGGTGACTTGCATCACACCATGCCCCTGATCCCATTTCTATATTCTTCAAGCACAAATAACATGCATGCCTGGACAAATATGAACATGAATCCCTTCACGCCTTCAGGTGGCGATCCTTTCAAGAAACCAGGTGGCACCCCGGCGACTCATGATGATATTTTCTCTAAACCCAAGTGGCCAAGTAGAGGCGGAGGGGGCCGTCCAAAGGCAAAGCCGGCTGAAGCCTCCGAACCCGTAGAAGAGGCCCAGCCGCTTCTCCCCGAAAAATCGGAGGCGAATAAGCCCCGACCAAAGGTTATCCTTTCCAATCTGAAATGGTCTGCCGAAACCGGTGAGTTCAATGAAAAAGCGACCGTGTCAGTTACTGCTGAGCTGCCTGATGAACTAAAGCACTTGACTCGTATCGAGTTCATTGTCTTTGCACAGACTCCTGATGGAAAACGGGAAGGTATTGATAAACAGGAAGGCCACATTGTTGACGGCTTGGCATCTTCAGAGGTCACTCTGTATTGGCCGCAATACCGTATTGATGGAAACCCCATTGCGGAATGCGACTTCCTTTTCACGGCGAAGCACCGCGAATCGAAAGCAGAAGAAAGCCCCATTCTCAAAGTATCAGGCCC